>CAZRAY010000049.1:0-11313 GCA_964598235.1 uncultured Piscirickettsiaceae bacterium | reverse complement strand
CTATGGTGGCTTAACGTTCTACTTTGAAAGTCCCTTAAAAATGGGGGGATTACCATGGCGCCAGACTCGATTGATTTTCAATGCAAAATAGGCGCTTCGTCTTCGGTGTGGCTAACCGTGTTTTCAGCGAATATTTTCGCCACATCCACCGCATCAAAATGATAATGTTGATTACAAAATTCACAATCCACTTCAACCGATTCATGTTCGGCTAATAAGCCTTCAATTTCTTCTCGCCCTAGCATGCGAAGCGTCGCCGCTACTCGTTCGCTTGAACAGCTACAGTAGAACCGCACATCATCTGATGTTAATAACTGCACGTTATACTCATTGAATAATCGATATAATAAGGTCTCGACATCTAGCTCTCGCAATTCGATATCCTTAACCGTATCTGCGAGTTGCACGCTGGTTTCCCATGTGTCTCGTTCTTGTTCGGCTTGTTCTGCATCGCCAGGCAATTGCTGCAGCAATAAGCCGCCAGCATGCTCACTATCAGCGGATAGCCATAATCGTGTTTCTAATTGTTCCGATTGCTTAAAGTAAGTTTCAATCACGGTTGCTAATGAATCACCTTCTAATGATACGATGCCTTGATAGGGCGTTTTAGCCGCGACGGTTTCAATTGTAATCGCGAGATGCCCTTCACCTATAAGACTTTGCCAATCCAATTCATCCTTTAACGCCGCATTATCCCATTGCGCTAGAGCACGCACATTATGATCGCTTGTACATTCCACCATCATCAACGATACAGGCCCAGATGATTTTATTTGCAACACTAACCGCCCTTCCATCTTCACAGTCGCCGCCAGCAACACTGATGCGGCCACCATTTCGCCCAACGCTTGCTGCACTATGGCAGGATAGGCACGACGTTTGAGAATCTCGCGCCAGCTCTCATCCAGTTGTACCCATTCACCACGAATGGGTTGGTCTTTGAAAATAAAGCGTTGTAATGTGTCTGTCATGCTGTGTCTCTATTTTTACGTCATACCCGCGTAGGCGGGTATCCACTTCATTTAAACTAGATTCTGTTTATCTTCTGGATCCCCGCCTTCGCGGGGATGACGAGTTTTTTACTATTTTGCCAATGTTAACAGTAGGCTATTTAGGCGCTTCACATAGCTCGCTGGATCTTCCAATTGCCCACCTTCTGCCAATAATGCTTGGTCAAATAAGATCGCTGTCCAATCTGCAAATTGGTCATCATCTGATTCGTCTTTTAAGCGTTCGACCATTGGATGTTCTGGATTCAGCTCAAAAATGGGCTTGGTGCCGCCCGTTTCTTGCCCAGCTGCTTTTAGCATACGCTCAAGATTGGCGCTCATATCCATCTCATCAACCACTAAACAAGCTGGTGAATCGGTTAGGCGATGTGTGATCCGAACATCTTTAATCTTATCACCCAAACTGGTTTTAACGCGCTCAACCAAATCTTCAAAGTTTTTATCTGTTTCGGCTTGGGCTTCTTTTTCTGCTTCATCTTCCAAATCGCCCAGGTCTAAATCACCTTTAGCCACTGATTGCAGCTGTTTACCATCAAATTCAGTGAGCGAATTAATCAACCATTCATCCACACGATCTGTCAGCAATAACACCTCAATACCTTTCTTACGGAACACTTCTAAATGCGGGCTATTTTTCGCCGCAGCAAAGCTTTCTGCGGTGATGTAATACACTTTATCTTGCCCCGCTTTCATTCTGCCAACATAGTCTTCTAAAGACACTGTTTGCTCTTCTGAGCCGGTTTCTGTTGTTGCGAAGCGTAATAAGTTAGCCAAAGCGTCTTTATTCGCAAAATCTTCACCCAAGCCTTCTTTAATCACTTGGCCAAATTCTGTCCAAAATATCGCATATTGTTCTGGCTTGTTTTTCGCCATTTTCTTCAATTCGCTTAAGATCTTCTTCACAGAAGCGGTACGAATGCTATCTATCGTTTTGCTGCCCTGCAAAATCTCGCGCGACACATTCAACGGCAAATCATTAGTATCAATCACACCGCGAATAAATCGCAAATAACGCGGCATCAATTGCTCTGCATCTTCCATAATAAATACACGCTTCACATACAACTTTAAGCCATGTGTACGGTTCTGTTCCCAGAGGTCAAACGGGGCTTTCGCTGGAATATAAAGTAAAGAGGTATATTCCGTTTTACCCTCAACTTTATTATGGCTCCAAGTTAAGGGATCTTGGAAATCATGGGCAACTTGCTTATAAAACTCTTTATAGTCTTCATCGCTAATGTCGTTTTTTGCGAGTGCCCATAAGGCAGTCGCTTTATTAACGGTTTCATCTTCTAATACGATAGATTCATCGATCTCGCTATCTTCGTTCGGCTCAGGATCTTTGGTCATCACAATCGGTAGATTAATATGATCTGAATATTTGCTGATGATATTACGCAAACGCCAGCTATTTAAAAACTCATCTTGGTCTTCGCGTAAATGCAGCGTGACTTCTGTGCCGCGTTCTGGCAAGTCAATACTTTCAATCGTGAATTCACCTTCACCCGCTGATTCCCATTGCACGCCTTCGCTTGCATCTTCACCTGCACGACGTGTTTTCAACGTTACTTTATCCGCCACAATAAATGAGGAATAGAAGCCCACGCCAAATTGACCGATCAATTGAGAATCTTTGCTTTCATCACCCGTTAGGCTATCAAAGAATTTACGCGTACCAGAGCGGGCAATGGTGCCGATATTATCAATGACTTCTTGGCGCGTCATCCCAATTCCATTATCCGTAATGGTAACTGTGCGCGCCTCTTTATCAAATGCCACGCGGATTTGTAACTCAGCATTGCCTTCATAAAGCGCATCATTTGATAAGGCTTCAAAGCGCAGTTTATCCGATGCATCCGCGGCATTCGAAATCAGCTCACGCATAAAGATTTCTTTATTGCTATAAAGGGAATGGATCATCAGATCCAGAAGTTGTTTTACTTCCGTTTGAAAGCCAAGTGTTTCTTTTTTTGCTGTTGCCATTGTTGTGCCTCTGATTAAATTCTATTTCAATTCACCAGATGAGGGCAAAGATGGCTAAGTTCAAGTTCTTATTTACACCAGACATAAAAAAACTGGATTACTCCAGTTTTTTTTACTACTCAATATTGAATTATAATTCAGCGTGCCAATTTAAACCTAAAGGCAATCAGACCTAGCAAGAATGCCAACACCCCAAAAGCCCAGCTATTTAATGTTGGCACTGCGATAGCGGGTGCTACAAAAGCATTACCAAATAATTCAATTTCATTAACTTGGTGAAGCCCACCATTCACTATCGTTGAGCTAACACGATACCGAAATTGCGAAAATGCAATTGGGGTTGGAAAATCAGCACCAGCACCATCATATCGAAGCACCTCAAGTCTTGCTGAAAAAGGTGATGTATTATCATTATTGTAGGTGAAAATAGGCGTCCAAGTTATGCCATCATTTGAGCCTTCGATAAACCACACATCGGGATCTCGCCCTGGCACATCATTGCCTGATGCAATCGTAAAATGCGTTAAAACATACTGTGTTCCGAATACAACTGAAACATTCTGAGGGGCCGAACCACAACACCACTTATCATTACCAGGACCCACTTTATTATCAAACACATCAAAAGCACCTTCACCACCAAAATTAGGTTCACTCGTTGCGGTAGCTGAAATCCAGTTGAAATTGGCACCTGCAGCAGTGCTATCATCAATATCATTTTCAGGATCCGTTAAATCACTCCCTAGTAGCGCACCAGTACCTGTACCCAAAATAGTCACCGCATGACTACTTGCACCGAATAAAAGCCCAAAACACAATAATATGAACCTAATTTTCATCATCTATCTCTTCTATTTTTTGTATGAAAAACAACTACCGTCAGTTATTTATAATCCACGAGTATAGCAGAGTACCCCCTAAGCCTAAGAAACAACGGTGGTTAAGTTTTATTACGAATAAACACCCAGTCATCACCAGATGACAGTTCAGCATTGAATTGATAGCCGCCACTATCAAAGCTTTTGATACCCTCTGGCGTCTCTAATCGTTGGTCAATAATATAGCGGCTCATTAAGCCACGCGCTTTTTTAGCATAGAAACTGATGATTTTATATTGGCCATTTTTCCAATCTTTGAATATCGGGGTAATGATCCGCCCCTTAAACTGTTTCAGTTGAATCACTTTCGAATATTCATTGGAGGCTAAATTAATCAACACACCATCTGCTAAGGCAGATTCGGCTTCAAGCGACTGCCGTAGCATATCACCCCAAAAGGCATATAAATCTTTACCCTTATTTGTGCTGAGTTTAGTGCCCATTTCTAGGCGATAGGCTTGCATTAAATCAAGTGGTCGCAAGATGCCATATAAACCGGATAAAATCCGCAAGTGCATTTGTGCATAATCCAAGCCATCAGCATCCAAGCTGTCGGCATCTAGCCCTGTATAGACATCACCCTTAAATGCCAACACAGCTTGTTTGGCATTATCTAAATCAAAAGGCGCTGCCCACGATTGGTATCGCGATAAATTTAAGCCTGCGAGCTTATCGCTTAACTTCATTAGCTTGGCAATTTCCACATCAGAATAAGCCGCTAATATATCTATCAATATTTGAGATTGCGTTAAAAAATCCGGCTGACTATGTTTCTCAGTGTTGGGTGGTGTATCGAAATCCAGCGTTTTGGCTGGAGAAATGATTATTAACATCGATATTTAATCCACAAATTGAGCCTAAGCTTAATATCCTGGCTCATCCATCTCATCTACTGATTCAACAATCACGCTTTCTACTTTATCCGTATCCACCGCATCCACTTCTGGCCAAGGTGAAAAAGGAAAGGGTTTATCTTCCGAATTATAAGTCCAAAACTGTGTAATTTGATAAATATAACGCGATACATCTCCACCAAACTTAGTGATATTTTCATTCGCTGAGCCCGTTAATAACGCAAATATTGCTTGCACAATTGTAATTAAAAACAATACGCCCGTTGCCACGTAAAAAATAAAACCAAACAAGATCATATACAGTACACGCATCCATTGATTTGTATCTTTTAAGCTCTCTAATGTCGTTTTTTTAGTCTCTGTTTCCATCTTTTTCTCCTGATCTACAATTTAAGCCCAGTAAAAGGCGCCTTCATCAACAAGCTCAATAATAAGGGCTATCATATCATCATATGCTGAAAAGGCAGCCCAATCACGTTCCGTTATCTCTGCAATATCTGCCAGCATAGGTACAAGCTTCGCCGCTTCATCGGTTATTTCATATGCCTCCCCCGCCACAAATAGTTGCGCGCCCGATTCTATCTTCGCCCAAGCAAACCGATAATAGGGGTTTTTAACTAACACTGCATTCTGGGAAAATCGTTCCGCTAATGTACTCTTATCCGTCGGCGTGTCATTTCGCGCTGGCATCAATGCCCGTAGTGTCGATTTTGGCTCCGTTTCATGTTGTCCGATCCATGTTTTTAGATATGGTGTGGCTTCTTCTACCGCATCATGCAGCATCTGCTTTACGGCCGCAGCAACATCGTCTGTTATTTCAGCAGGATCTGCCATTGAGCTCACCAAATCACGATCCTGATAGCGTGCGTCACCTAATACTTTCTCTGCCAGCCCATTAACTAATGTATCCAATAAATCTAACCGTGACGGTGCGCGGAAGCCTAGTGAGAAGGTCATACATTCGCCCATCGCCACACCATGATGTGCCACACCTGGTGGCAAATACAACATATCGCCAGGTTCCAATGTCCAGCTCTCATCTGGCGAAAATTCCGCCAAAATTTGTAAACTTAAATCTGGTAATAAACGCGCTTCTTGAATAGGCTTATGATGAAACTGCCAATGTCGCTGTCCCATGCCTTGCAGGAGAAACACATCATAATTATCCGTATGTGGCCCCACAGAACCTTGATCAACGGCATAGCTCACCATCACATCATCTCGCCGCCATTGTGGAATGAAATGCAGTGGATCAAATAAATTCTGAATGCCTAACTCAGCCGCATGTTTATCCACATCTTGCACCAACAAGGTCCAATGCGTTTCTGGCAAATCAGTAAAATCATCATCCGACAAGGGCCCACTTTTCACTTGCCACGGCGACTCGCCATGTTCTTGAATTAAGCGAGATTCTATTTCAGGTTCACAAGCCAGCCCTGCCAACTCTTCTGGCGAGATAGGTGACTCAAAACGAGGAAAGGCCTGACGAATCAATAATGGCTTTTTCTGCCAATATTGTTGGATAAATTCCGATTCAGTCAGGCCTGTGTTAAAAAATGGCTTCACACTACTTCGACATGAAGCAGCACATTATCCGCAGAAACAACCCGGATTTTTGTTCCCGCAGGACAATCATCCCCCACGACCTTCCAAATAGAATCATCTACTTTGATTTTACCTGTGCCATCAATAATCGGCTCTTTCAGCGTAATCACGCGCCCAATATATTGCTCACTACGGCGATTTAAGAAAGGTTCATCCGTATCAACTTCGCCGTTATCGTAATACTTTCGAGATACAATCACAGAAACGATGGATAGCACAGAGAAAATAACCAACTGTATTTCCCAACTCAACGAAGGCATTAACCATAAAATTATTCCAGTCACAAATGCCGCCGCACCTAACCAGATAAAGAAAAATGTCGGCAATAATACTTCGAGCGTCATCATCCCAACGGCCAAGATCCACCAATGCCAAAAATCAAATTCCATCTTTAATCTCCTTTATTTCTTGAAAGCATCTTTTGCCAATTCAGCAATGCCGCCTAATGAACCAATCACGCTGCTCGCTTCTAATGGCATAAAGACCACTTTACTATTCGGTGCAGAGGCCATATCTTTCAGCGCTTCAACGTATTTTTGTGCCACAAAGTAATTAATCGCATGCGTGCTGCCCGACTCAATTGCTTGCGATACCATTGCAGTGGCTCGTGCCTCAGCTTCGGCTTGACGCTCCCGCGCTTCCGCATCTCTAAATGCGGCTTCTTTTCGACCTTCCGCATCGAGCATCACAGCTTGTTTTTGCCCTTCGGCTTTTAAGATTTCAGCTTGACGAAAACCTTCTGCTTCCAAAATATTCGCACGCTTTTCTCGCTCCGCCTTCATCTGGCGACCCATCGCCTCAATCAAATCTTTTGGTGGTTCAATATCTTTAATCTCAATCCGCGTCACTTTTACACCCCAAGGTGCCGTCGCATCATCCACCACATTCAGTAATCGCGCATTAATATCGTCCCGTTTTGAGAGCAATTCATCTAAATCCATAGAACCCATTACGGTACGAATATTCGTCATCGTTAAATTCAAAATTGCATTATGTAGGTTGTTTACTTCATATGATGCTTTGGCCGCATCCACCACCTGAAAGAACACCACACCATCCACACGCACCATCGCATTATCTTTTGTAATGATTTCTTGTGATGTCACATCCATCACCTGCTCCATCATATTCACTTTCGCACCAATACGGTTAATCCAAGGAAAAACAAAGGTCAACCCTGGGCGTAATGTGCGCGTATATTTACCAAATCTTTCAACCGTATATTCTCTGCCCTGCGGCACAATCTGAATCCACTTTTTAAGTGTTATACCGGCCAAAATAACTAGCCCAATCACAAAAACTGAAATACCTTCAAACATAACCTTCTCCCTATTGATTACAAAAATGATAGAACATCATCATACCAAATAAGATGGGGTCAATTCTCGATATTTCAATGATAACCCACGCAATAAGCTACTATCTCACTATGTTTCAATTTGCGATTAGCTTTGTGTTCGGCTGCCTGCTGTTGCTCAACCTGCCACAGCTTCCTAATTTGCCGTGGCTATGGTTATTGTTACCCACACTGGCCTTAATGACCATACCCAAAATCCGTTTTCCCTCAGGCATCCTACTGGGCATTATCTGGGCCGGCTTCCATGCCCAACATAATCTGGCCGATCGCCTGCCCGAATCTTTAGCCGGCCAAGACATCACAATCACGGGCACCATTGCCAGCCTACCGCGATATAACGATCGTAGTTTACGGTTTCTCTTTAATCCTGACCGGTATCCCGATCCCAACCCAGATCTTACGCTCCCCGAACAACTCCGCTTAAGCTGGTATCGCCCTTTTCCAGAAACCGAGCTACGTAGTGGTCAACGCTGGCAGCTTACTGTACGGCTCAAACCACCACATGGCAGTATTAACTGGCAAGGTTTTGATTATGAAGGTTGGTTATTTCAGAAAAATATTGGCGCCACTGGTTATGTGCGGCCTAAAGGCGACAAGCACTTACTTTCTCCTGCCCCTCGCCACCAAATCAACACGCTGCGCCATACCATCAAAGAAGCGATCGACGACACCCTGCAAGACAGCCCACAACGTGGGCTCGTACATGGTCTCACAATCGGCCTCCGCGACCATATTAGCCAACAACAATGGGAAACCCTGCGCCTCACAGGCACCAGCCATCTACTCGCCATTTCTGGTCTACATATTGGCCTTGTTGCCACCCTTGGCTTCTTTTTATGCCGTTGGCTTTGGTCGCGACGCGCCAAAAACTTGCTTCACCTGCCTGCCAGCACCATTGGCGCTATCGGAAGCATTGCTTTCGCCCTGTTTTATACCGCACTCGCGGGCTTCTCCTTGCCCAGCCAACGTGCTTTGATCATGATCAGCACCGTCGCCATCGCTATTTTGCTGCGCCATCGCTTTGTCACTCGCGATATTTTTGGCATCAGCTTATTCCTCGTAGTTGCCTATCATCCTTTGGCCGTGCTTTCTGCTGGATTCTGGCTTTCCTTCTCCGCCGTCGGCTTAATTATTTACACATTGCATCATCGCTTCCCCACCCCAAAATGGCCATGGGCTAGAATCCATTTATTAATTGCGATTGGCCTCACCCCTTTATTACTCCTCTTCTTCTCCCAAACTTCCTTGATTGCACCAGTTGCCAATTTAATTGCCGTGCCCTTAGTCAGCGTTATTATCGTGCCGCTTCTTTTGCTCGCCATTTGCTGTCTGGCCATCATCCCGCCATTGGGGGATTTACTATTACATTTGGCAGACACACTGCTCGCATGGTTATGGCTTTTTCTCGACCAACTCGCCGCCTTCCCACATGCTGCCTGGTTCTCATCGCCACCGCCTGCCATCTACTGGCTCCCCATCCTATTAGGAATGGCATTATTACTTGCGCCGCGAGGGGTGCCTGCCCGCTATCTAGGTGTTATTGGCCTGCTCCCACTCTGGTTTTCCTCGCCCACCACCCCACATGCAGGCAATTTTAATTTCACCCTACTCGATGTGGGTCAAGGGTTAGCCTCGGTTATTCAAACAGAGCATCACACCTTAATCTTCGATACAGGCGATAAATTCAGCGACCAATTTAATGCAGGAGATGCCATGGTGCTCCCTTATCTGCAAGCGCAAGGCATTAACCAAATCGATATGCTCATCATTAGCCACGGCGATAGCGATCACAGTGGCGGTGCCAATGCCATCCAAACACAAACAACCGTTCAACATGTATTACACAGCCCATCAGATGAAAACGTCATCAATCCCTGCCAAGCAGGTCAATCATGGCAATGGGATGGCGTAGATTTCCAAATCCTACACCCCTCAAAAGAAGATAACGCGCTGTCAGAAAACAACCAATCCTGCGTCCTCAAAGTCAGTGCAGGTAATAACAGCGTTCTGCTAACCGGTGATATAGAATATGCGGCTGAAAAAATATTGATCCAACGTGATAGTAATCTGCTTGCCGCCAATATTTTAGTCGCCCCACATCATGGTAGTAAAACCTCATCGAGTGCCAAATTCATTCAGCAAGTAAACCCCCAATACGTGCTCTTCCCCACCGGTTATCGAAATCGATTTCATCATCCAGCCCAACAGATTATTGAACGCTATCAACTCTCACAACGCACACTGCTAAACACAGCAAAAACGGGCGCCATCACGTTTTCTATTTCACCCAATCGTATTACACCGCCTTTATTAGCGAGGCAACACGCAGGCAAACTCTGGTTAAGCCATAAATAATTCTATTTTATTCCTGATTTTTCGGTAAAATAGTCATTTCTTGATAATCAAACTGGAACCAAACATGAAACCACTTTATCGCCAGCTTTTGCCCCTGTTTTTTGCAAGCTTATTGTTATCCGCTTGTAATAATGAAACAGAGAGCACAACGAATCAGGAGGTGAACACCGCTGCTGAGAGCACAAGCGACGCTGAAACAAATATGCCAGCAGCAGAAAACACAACTAACACTAACGAGGATGAAAAAAACAGCATGACACAAGTTAAATTAGAAACCAATTTCGGTGATATCGTTATCGAACTCAATGCAGAAAAAGCACCGCTTTCTGTTGCCAACTTTATTGCCTATACAGAAAAAGGGGCTTATAACGGCACCATTTTCCACCGTGTTATTAAAGATTTCATGGTTCAAGGGGGCGGTTTTAACGAAGATTTCGTTCAGCAACCAACTGATGCCGCAGTTAAAAATGAAGCCAATAATGGTCTGCAAAATGTGAAAGGCTCTGTTGCCATGGCGCGCACCGGCGACCCGCATTCTGCAACCAGCCAGTTTTTCATCAACACCGTAGATAATGCGTTCCTAGATTTCCGTTCTGAAGATCAACAAGGCTGGGGCTATGCCGTATTTGGTCAAATTGTTGAAGGGATGGATGTGGTTGAGAAAATCCGCGCCGTTGCCACTGGCAATAAAAATGGCCATGGCGATGTACCCAATGATAACGTTATCATCACAACCGCCACTGTTGTTAAATAGAATAATATAAAATCTAGCCTGCTTTAATTCATAAAGCAGGCTAGATACTTTATTCAGGTATGGCAACCTACTTCATTTCAGATCTCCACCTCAGCACACAACATGCTGAACTAACCACCCTCGCCACCGATTTCCTCACCCAAACCAAAAAAATAGACGCGCTCTATATCCTAGGCGATCTCTTTAATACTTGGCTTGGCGATGATCTCATTGCCCCCGAATTTGATGAATTCATTGCTGCCCTCAAGCAGCTCGGTCAACAAGGCGTGCCTTGTTACTTCATGGTTGGCAATCGAGACTTTATGGCTGGCAAACGGTTCACCAAATTAGTCAGCCTCACCCTGCTCACCGAACCCCACCTTATTAACCTAGATGGCATCCCTACCCTGCTCATGCATGGCGATAGTCTGTGTACTGATGATGTCAGCTATCAGCGCTATCGTAAATGGGTACGTAATCCTATATTGCAAGCCATTGCTAAAGCATCCCCTCGTTATTTTCGTCAAAAATTATCTGA
>CAZRAY010000048.1:0-11736 GCA_964598235.1 uncultured Piscirickettsiaceae bacterium | reverse complement strand
CCGCAAATGCCATTGCCTGATCGACAGCTGAAAATAGCAAGGGTGTTTTCTGTTTCTCATTACCTTGCCATCCTACAAATGAATGCGCAGGAATAACGCAACGCTTATGGCGAAAGCTCCCTTTATAGGCACGGCTAATATCCAGTTTTTCGCTACGTGCATTAAATATGGGATAACGTGTTGATGGCTCATCGCTCCAATTGGGCACAAGCCACCATCGCATATCGCTAATAATGCGTTGACCTTCCCAATGATGGATAACGGGCACTTGATCGGTTGGCGCTAAGTTATAGCGCGTAGGCATAGGGCCCAAATCTACCTTTAAGCTAGCGAGCAGGCGATGAAGCTTGGCATCATCAACGATATTATAGCGGCTAGGCAAGGTTCACCTGTCTACGCGTTTTAGGCTCTAACAACAATTTTCTACATTCCGCTGCTGAGAATTGCGCCACGCCTTTGAATCGGGTTATTTCTGGTTTTGTAAGGGGCTCGATTAGGGCCATCCGTTGTGGTTCATCCCACGCATAATGTGTTTGGGATGATTGTGTGTCTCTTATCCGGAAGTGTGGCGGTAGGATGATAGATACTAAGTTGGCATCGATTAACGGGCTGAGATAGTGTTCAAATAGCGTTAATAACAACATCCGAGCATGGATACCGTCTATATCGGGATCAGTCAGGATCAAGATCCGAGAAAAAGGCAAATTATCGGGTTGGCAATCTGCTTGAATACCACAATCTAAAGCGTGGAATAGTTTTTGACAAAATACATTGGCTAATATTTTAGCCTCACTTGTTTTGTCGGCATTAATTAACTTGCCTTGCAAGGCCAACACGCTTTGGCTGGGTTTATGCATGGCCTGTTGCACAGTGCTTGCCGCCGATTTTCCTTCAACAATAAATAACTCTTTCATCTCGTTTATTGGCAATCGCCAACGGTGCCGAAGTGGAAAACCAGCCCAAAGGTGCCTAAAAGTAATAATATGAGGCAAAACAAAGTTAAGAATATAAATATTATTTTTCGGTGCCTGTTTTTCTGGCATTTAAGTCGGCGATACATGAATAGCATAGAAACCAAGACACTGGTGATATAAAGTGCGACCATACCAAAGCTGAATAAATGCCAAGGGCTGCTGCCTGGCGGACAGGGTTGCCAAGCATGGGCATTGTGCATCAATAGCGTGCTTAAGATCAATAATAGGAACAGTAATTTAGGCGTTGATCTCTCTATCATGCGACCTATTTTACAGCACTTTGTTAGCGATCCTTGTGTTGGTAGACACTATCGTATTTGACGACACGATCTTTACCCGATTTCTTTGCTTGGTAGAGTGCATCATCGGCCTGTATAGCGAGTTGCTCAAGACTAACGAGATTATTTTCATCAAATAGAACTACCCCAATGCTCACGGTATATTGGATGGTTTTATTATGAAAGTTAACGACACTATTCTTTAATGAATCTCTAATATTATCTAGTAAGTGCATAGCGCTCTCTAAACCCGTATCTGGCAATGCGAGCGCAAACTCCTCACCACCAACACGCCCCACCAAATCACTTTTCCGTAAGTATTTATCTAAATTAGAAGCAAAATATTTTAATACCAGATCTCCGCCAGCATGGCCATAAACATCATTGATTGTTTTAAAATTATCTATGTCAAGATAGGCGAGTGAGAACAATGATTTATTTCGAATAGTTAAGTTTAATAAATTATTCGCATTTTGAAGAAAAGCCCCACGCGTCATAAGCCCCGTTAACGCATCATATGTTGCCAGGTTTCGCTGTGTTTTTTCTAGCTGATCAATTTTAATTATCAAACCAATCAA
The DNA here is from genome assembly GCA_964598235.1 of uncultured Piscirickettsiaceae bacterium. Classification (GTDB taxonomy): domain Bacteria; phylum Pseudomonadota; class Gammaproteobacteria; order Nitrosococcales; family Methylophagaceae; genus UBA652. Next base: position 9,906 of record CAZRAY010000048.1, on the reverse strand, counting down.
GTACCAAGAAAATAGGGGGGCGATAATAGTTGGCGTTACAACGGATATGAATATAAATATCGGTTTGGATTCTAGACCAGAAATTTTTAAGGCAAAAACAGTAATCAATATAGAAACAATAATGGATATTAATGTGATTATTGCACACACTAAAGGCCGGCAAAATTTAAGGATTAATTCTTTCATATTGATAAAATAATTTCGGTAATTATGAGCATAATATTTCTGACGGATTTAAATCATGCCACCATAATATAGTAAATAAATAAGATAAGTGGTTCTTGAGGAACTATAATATCTTTCTTTATCATAGCGAGCAAGGGATCTAGAGCATTTTTATAAACGGCTAAAAATAAAAAAGCCGAACCCTAATAAAAGGATTCGGCTGATTTACATTTTCTTGAGAGAGAAAATTAACAAAGGGTTTTGTTCAAGCTAGATTGTTAGAAGTTAACCTGTCCCCAAACCCAGAACTTTTCAGTGTCTACTCGGCTGCCAAATTCGCTATCCGCATTGTAATCAGCATAGGCGGCACCGATTTTATAGTGTTTCATGAATTTCTTAACAACTAATAAATTGAACTCAGAGCCAGCATCTAGGCTGCCTTTATCTGTTTCGAAATCATGATAAATACCGACGACTTTGGCGCCGAATACTTTACCAACAACGGTAAGGTAAATATCTTGCAAGCCTTGCGATGGGGTGCTCAAGAATTGATCTGCCCAACCTTGGAAAGGATGGTTGGTACCGAGCGGTGTTTTGAAGCTATCTGTGCCATCGCCTTCTTGTAATTCATAAGACAATTTGGCCATCCAGCCTTTATATTTACCGCCGATTTCAGCGAGGTAGTAATTTTGAGCATCCATGGTGCCATCTCTATAGTCATCTTGGCGGGCAAATTCAGCCGTGTATATTATGTTGAAGCCATCATTGATTGGCACAGCACCATTCCAGCGTAAACCGAGTGTTTTAGTGCCTATAGCGGGTGCATCTTCAAAATCAAGCAGGTAGGCATAGCCTTCTAATGTGCCGGCTGAGAAACCTTTATACACACCTCGGAAAAGGTGAGAATCCATATCAACCACCCCATTACGGATAATGCCGGCATTGCGATCATCACCAAAAATAGTATTCCGCTTGTTGATATAACTATAGCTTAATTCTGTTTTATCGAAGGATTTATTAGTGAGTGTAAAACCATCATAAGATTGGTGGTTTTGACGCCATAACACGTTACCAATAAAGCGATGGAAGGGCGCACCACGATGGGTGATTTCTTGGCGACCATATTTGAATTCAGTATTCCAATTGTTATACGCTAAATAGGCTTGTAATACTTCTGTATTATTAGGATCGGCAATGACAGAGTATTGTGTATTACCATTCGTTGTACTATTGAAATTATCCGACCCAATTTCAGATACATCTTCCACTTCGACCTTGCCACTAAAACCGCGGAATTTAGCCGTTTCATAGCCCAAAGTGGAGCGGATAGTAAAGGCATTGGCATCTTTCAGAGCATTATCTTGATTCACGTTCTCATAACGTGCTCTGGCTGAGAAGCTGATTTTACCACCCGTTAGGGCATTAAAGAAGGTGTTTTCTTCGGCTTGGACGGGGGTTGTTGTGAGCGTGCCTAAGCCTGCTGATAGCAGGGCGATAGTGAGCGTTTTTTTAAGATAAGGCATGTTTTTCCTAAGTTTTAATATGAATGATAATAGGGTGATTTGATCAATGCCATGATGTAGGTCAATTTCAAATTTCACCTTGCGAGTAAGATAATAATAATGAGCATTAAGATAAAAGAAACACTTTTCCAGAAAACAACAGGGTTGCGTTCCATCAAAGGTGGACGTGCTTTGTTTAGAAATTCTTGGTTTGGATTGCGTAAGTCATAGGTAAACTCAGAAAGTTCGCCATAACGTTTATAAGGATCTGGCTGAAGCGCTTTTTGCAACACACCATCCACCCAAGCAGGAATTTCCCGCTCATCATGCAACACAGAGGCATAGCTTAGTTTTTTCTGCGCGGCACGCGTTTTTGTTCTAGCAACCTGCACCCCATAAGGGAATTGGCCATGTGATAGCATTTGATAGGTAATCACCGCTAAGGAATAGAGATCTGAGCGGGGTGTGCCACTTTCGCCGAGGAAATATTCTGGGGCGGTGTATTGTGCTGTGCCGAGCAATTCTTCGCGGTCAAGCGGGCTGCTGATTTCGACTACACCCGCGACTTTAGTCGCACCAAAATCGATGATTTTTACCGTGCCCGTGGTATCAATCATGATGTTTTCTGGTCTGAGATCTTGATGTAGCATTTCAAGCCGATGGAAAGATTGCAATCCTCTCGCAATTTGCTCCACGATGCCGCGTACCGTTTCCATATCGGGTTTCGGATTATCAATCATCCATTGGGTGAGCGTTTGCCCATCAATAAATTCAGTAACGATATAGAGGAAATTACGTTTTCTATCTTGTAAACAAGGTTTGAGCACATGCGGGCTGCTAATGCGTCGTGCAATCCATTCTTCCATCAGGAAGCGCTCTAGGTAAGCAGTATCGCCCTGTAAATCAATAGAAGGGGTTTTGATGATCACTTGTGATTCGGTTTCAATATCAACGGCGAGATAAACATGGCTACGGCTACTCGCATGCAAGCTACGGATGATTTTATAACCATCGAAGAGCGCCCTGGCTTCCATAATGGGCGGGAAGGGGAGTTCAGTTAGCTGTTGATGTATTTCTGACGCATCTTGAGTGGGCAGATCATTGATTTTCAAGATCTGAATGGTGAGGTTATCTGTACTGCCTTGCTCAAAGGATTCATCCACGATTGCTTTTGCCGCCGCATCCAAATTAGCGGCGTGTGAAGAGATCGTATTAATAATAAAATCTTCGCTGGCAAATTCATATACGCCATCGGTCGCCAACACGAATATATCTTCTTTTTCCACGGATAGGGATTGATAATCAATTTCAAGCTTTTGATTGATACCTAAAGCACGGCTTAGATAGCTTTTATCTTTAGAGACCCAAAGCCGATGATCATCGGTTAACTTTTCCAGCGTGTTATTGCGTAAGCGATAAATCCGAGTATCACCAATATGGAATAAATGTGCCGTCGTTGATTTAATCACGATAGCACTAAAAGTGCACACAAATCCTTTATCTTTATCATAACGATGATGGCTTTTCTGGCTTTGTGAATGCAGCCATGAATTGGTTGCCGTTAATACGCGATGTGCTGATTTCTTAACAGACCATGCTTCGGAGGTACAAAAATAGTCTTCTAAAAAGCCACGCACACTGGCTTCGCTCGCCACTTGGCTCACATCGCTGCTGCTAATACCATCGGCCAATGCAATCGCCACGCCCTTAGACGTCAGGAAAGGTTCTTCAGGAATATAGGCGCCATGGAAATCTTGATTGATTTCTTTGCGACCCTTATCTGAATATTGGCCAATCGTAATTTTTAATGAGTTTGTCATAAGTAATATGCCTCCACCTGCCTAAGTAGGCTAGGTGGAGGTTTAAGTAATATTATAGTTTACGTTCAGCGCTAGTCTTAACGTGTGTGTAGTATAACGGTAAGCCCACTAATACAAAGCCACCCACTAAGTTACCCAAAACAGTGGGTAACTCATTCCATACAACATAATCCATGATGGTGAATTCACCACCCATAATCATAGAGAACGGGAATAAGAACATATTAACAATTGAATGCTCAAAGCCCATGTAAAAGAACAACATGATAGGCATCCACATCGCTGCCATTTTACCCGTTGCAGAGGTTGAAATCATCGCGCCAACCACACCCATAGAGACCATCCAGTTACATAACATACCGCGGATGAATACAGTAAGCCAGCCATCTACACCGTGTGCCGAATAGCCTAATGTACGCGACTCACCAATGCTAGCTACTTTTGCAGCAATCGCGCCACCATCGGTATTAAAGCCATAGGTGAAAATGAACGCCATCATAAATGCCACCATTAACGCGCCACCTAAATTCCCCAAGAATACCCAGCCCCAGTTCCGTAAGACTTGCTTGCCAGTTACGCCTGGACGCTTATCAAGCAAAGCAAGTGGCACCAACATAAATACGCCTGTTAACAAATCAAACTTCATTAGATAAAGCATGATAAAACCAACAGGGAATAATATGGCACCCAGAACAGGCGAACCTGTTTTCATTGCAACAGTGATGGCAAAAACAGCCGCCAAGGCAAGCGTCGCGCCTGCCATGAATGCGCGGATAAGCGTGTCTTTGGTAGACATATAAACTTTTGATTCACCTGCATCCACCATTTTGGTTACAAATTCTGTCGGTTCTAAATAAGACATTGTGTATTCCTTGTTAATATAAATAAGAGTAGGAAATCGCCTACCGTCACCGTAGTCATAGCAAAAGCCATGCCAAAACAACAAGGAGGTGTAACAGGTTGTTATAAAATGATTTTATAAGGGTTTATTGTTTTCAATGGAAGGAATGGAAAAAGGATATGCCCGTTTAGGTGCATATCCCTCTGATGTTGCTCCAAATAGATCTGCTTATTTGGGTGGAAGATGGTGCAGGGTGGCTGAAGCGATTAAGATGGCACGACCACCAATACGGATATCTAATTCATCTTGGCGATTATTATCCATTTCTACCTGTAATACACTCCGGCGATTATCATCATCGCCGCGTTCTACACTAAAGGCATGCGTGCCTTCTTGGGTGAAATCAAACGAGCACAGGTATGCGGCAAAAGCAGACATCGCGCTACCAATTGGAGGGTCTGTACGCACACCAATATTCGGCCCTAGCAGACGCACATTGAAATCGGCACCTTGGTAAGGCGTTTTAGGTGAGAAGAGCAAAATTTCTTGTGCTGCTGTTTGCGGCGCTGCAGATTGGCTCCACGCGATGAAATTAAATTGTGCGTTGCGTACGGTTTCATATTTCCATGCAGGTACAATCAAATAAGGGAATCCACAAGATGCCAAACGTGTGGTGTATCGTTTGCTATCAATATCGCTCGCTTCGATAGACAATAAGTCAGCAATTTCAACATTAGTTGGCGTAAAGCGATCAATAATAGGCGCGACACTGCGTTCACACTGTATCAAATCTACTTTGCCATTTTGAGACGAAATAAGCACCTCTATACTGCCTACGTTTTGTTCAAATATAAATTTTGAAATAGGATCTGAAACGGATATGTCGCCATTTTCCGCAAGCACATAAGCGGTTGCAATAAGCGGATGTGCTGCGAAGTCAATTTCACAGAAGGGTGAAAAAATACGCATTTTTAAGGTGGCGGAAGTATTGCTTGGCGATAAAACGAATACGGTTTCAGAGAGATTCATTTCGCGGGCGATCAAGGCCATTTGTTGATCTGACAATTCATCAGCTTTAGGGAAAACAGCAATTTGAGCGCCTTCATAAGCTTGCTCAGTAAAGACATCTGCAATGTAATAATCTAGGCTCATGATGTTGCTCCTGTTAAATTGATTTCGACCCGATCACCCGTAATACGTATGGCATAAGCATCGACTGACACACTTTCATCTTCTAAACAAACACCCGTTTTCAAGCTGAAATGTTGTTTGTAAAGCGGTGATGACACCATTGGCTCGCCTTTAATATCGCCAATCAAACCGCGAGAAAGTACATGCACCTGGCCAAAAGGGTCATAGTTATTAATGGCATACACCGCATCATTTTGTGGCATATAAAATATCGCGACTTGGGTGTCTGCCACTAAGGCACAGACACCAGAGTTAGGTTGCAAATCATCTTTGCTACATATATCCTGCCAGCTCATGACACTTTCTCCGTTAATAACAATTCACGCTCTTCGATATTAGCAGGACGAATCTGCCCACGTTCCTCGACGAATAGAATATTCTCATCATGTTTATCGCTATTCACAAAAGTGCGGAAGCGTTTGAGTTTAGATTCATCTTTAATGGTCGTTTTCCATTCACATTGATAACTATCAACGACATGCTGCATTTGGTTTTCTAAACGGTCACAAATATCCAATTTATCATCAATCACAACAGATTTTAGATAATCCAAGCCGCCTTCCATATTTTCCATCCAAACGGATGTGCGCTGCATGCGATCTGCTGTTTGCACATAGAAGGTGAGCACACGGTCAATATATTTAATTAAGGTTTCTTTATCGAGATTAGTCGCGAACAAATCACCATGACGCGGCTTCATACCGCCATTACCACATACATATAGATTCCAACCGCCTTCAACTGCGATAATCCCAATATCCTTACTTTGTGCTTCTGCACATTCACGGGTACAGCCTGACACGGCAAATTTGATTTTATGCGGAGCACGTAAGCCTTTGTAGCGATTCTCAAGCGCCACAGCAAGGCCAACACTATCATCGACACCAAAGCGACACCAGGTGCTACCAACGCATGATTTAACCGTACGCAACGATTTACCATAGGCATGGCCGCTCTCAAATCCAGCATCAATCAATTCTTGCCAGATTAAAGGTAATTGATCCACACGGGCACCAAATAAATCAACCCGCTGGCCGCCTGTCACTTTAGTATAAAGCCCATATTTTTTAGCAATTTGACCAATTGCAATCAAGCCTTCAGGGGTGACTTCACCGCCTGTCATCCGGGGCACAACAGAATAGGTGCCATCTTTCTGCATATTCGCCAAAAAGGTGTCATTAGTATCTTGCACGCCAACATGCTCATCTTTCAACACATACTCATTCCAATAGGAGGCCAGAATTGAGCCGACAGCTTGTTTACAAATTTCACAGCCATGGCCGGAGCCGTGTGCGCTAATCAAATCATGAAAGGTTTTTATTTCTTCCACCATCACCAAATTATACAAATCTTGGCGGGTATACGGAAAATGTTCACACAGATCAGTATTGACCTCAATCCCCACTTTTTCAAGCTCGCAATCCAACACGGATTTTAAGAGGGCCGCACACCCACCACAGCCTGTTGCCGCTTTGGTATCCTCTTTCAACGCACCGAGGTTGGTATTACCCGCTTCAATAGACGCACATACTTGACCTTTCGACACATCATAACAAGAACAAATCTGCGCCGAATCGGGTAGGGCATCAGGGCCTAAACCAACCGACTCATCAGAGCGTGCCGGTAGAATTAAAGAATCTGGGTTTTCTGGCAAATCAATGCCGTTTAAATAATATTGCAACATGGAGGGGTAACCAGAGGCATCACCGACCAATACTGCACCTAATAAATGCTTATTATCTTGGCTGACCACAATGCGTTTATACACGCCATCAACCCCATTTTGGTAGGTATACACTAATGAACCGGGTGTGCTGGCATGGGGATCACCAATACTAGCGACATCGACGCCATTTAATTTCAGTTTGGTGCTCATATCTGCACCAGTAAATAATTCATCGCCGCCAGCGAGTTGGTCAACCACCGCCCGCGCCATCGCATAACCGGGTGCGACCAAACCAAACATCTGCTCTTGCCATGAGGCACACTCGCCAATCGCATAGATATCAGGATCAGATGTTAAACATTGATTATTGATCACAATACCACCACGGGTGCCAATTTCAAGACCACAAGCGATTCCTAATTCATCCCGCGGGCGAATACCTGCGGAGAATAGGATCACATCTGTTTCTAATGACTTGCCATCAGAGAAAGTCATCTTATGTACGCGTTCATCGCCATCAGAAATATCAGTGGTATTTCTATTTAATAAAACAGACACCCCTAAATCTTCAATTTTACTGGCCAACATCGCCGCGCCGCCATCATCCAGTTGCACACCCATTAAGCGTGGGCCAAATTGCACAACATGTGTTTCCAGACCTGAATTTTGTAATGCTTTTGCCGCTTCCAACCCAAGCAAGCCACCGCCCACAACCGCACCCACTTTGGCATCTTTTGCTGCTGCCATCATCAGATCAAGGTCATCAATCGTGCGGTATGGAATACAGTTTTTGCGATCATGCCCCGGAATAGGGGGCACGAATGCAGACGATCCTGTTGCTAGAATGAGTTTGTCATACGCAATGGTGTGGCCTTTTTCAGAAATGACTTTTTTATTCTTACGGTCAATTTCAATTGCCTTATCGCCGATATGCACGGTGATATTGTTTTCTTCAAAGAAATTAGGCGACACCAACGATAAATCTTCAGCTGATTTACCATCAAAATATTCGCTTAAATGCACACGATCATAAGCAAGGCGTTGTTCCTCACAAAAGGTGACGATCTCGTATTTATCTGCGATTTCACTTGCGGCCATATTCTCAAGAAAATTTTGACCGACCATGCCGTTGCCGATGACAACCAGCGTTTGTTTTGTACTCATAACATCTCACTGCATTAAAGGTATATGTGAGTGTTAAAGCACTATTCATGCCAGAAAGTATTTACCATCAAATGACGGTGTAAGGGTAAATGTGCGCTTAGTTTTCTCTCAGGCGCACCAAAATAATGCAGGGCATTATTCTAATAGTGCATAAGTCAGCCAATCATCCATTGAAAAAGCCAAGTGACACACGGGATTCCCTGTATGCTTGAATCCAAGCACTAGCGCTAATGCGAGCGTACCAAATATCCAGAGCACCCAACCGAAGTCTGAATTCACAGGTTCTACTTACCCAGCCTATTTTCTTCATGGCTCTCTAACCATAAGGGATATTGAAGCATCGCCTTAGCAAATAACTGGCTTTGTAAATGGTGCTTTAACCAGCGTTGCAAATGCGTATAAGGGCCATCTCGATAGCGTTGTCGATTAACGCGAGAGAACTGCCGCACAAAAGGTAATAATGCAAAATCAAGCAAGCTGGGTGTGCCGCCCATTAAGAATGGGTGGTGTGACAAACGCTGTTCTAATGCCTGGATAAAAGGCTCGCATTGTAGGCGACATGCGCCTTCATCATCGCCATGAAAACGTTTGGCACGTTTATAGCGTTCTAAGTCGGGTTTGAATTGTTGATCATTTTCATTGATGATTGTCAGCATTTCAGGCAATGCGTTTGCATCTTCTGCATACAGTAAATTGTCAGGGTCGCTCAAATTAAGCGCCCATAACATAATGTCTAAGCTTTCATCGAGCACGTGAGTGCGAGGTTCAGTGCTTAATACTAAAACAGGCACCGTGCCTTTGGGGGAAAGCGCCAACATCTCAGCAGGTTTATTCCCCATCACAATCGCGCGAATGGATACCGTTTGTCGAGACTTTAAAATGGCCAACCTAGCACGCATGGCATAGGGGCAGTTTTGCAAGGAATAGAGTATTGGGAGCGTCATAAAGCGTGCGCTATTTATAGACCTTTTACATATTGATTTCTAGTTGAGAGCGCCACCATTTGGTCCAGGTTTTGCGGTGCATTCTCATCACCCTTTAACATGCTTTCAAATTGAGCCAGTAATTGTGCCTTGTCTGGCGCTGCTTTAGAGCCAGACCCAATGTCAGTGAGATCAATAAAAAATTCATCAAATAAATCACCCAGATCATTCACGATATCTACATTTAAAAACTGCTCATTATTGTAGATGCTGGGATAGCCGCCTTTTTGTTTATCAACGGCAAAAGAAACGCCTTTAACATTGGTGATCGTAGTCGATTTTTCGCATGCCAGCATACAGCCATCTTCAATGCTGGGTTTATTACAACCGACAGTGCGCTGGAAGAAGCATTGCCTGCTGGTCATCAGCAAAATAGGGTGATAAATGCTATATATCAATTTGAAGTGTTCAGGTCGTGCGATTTTTTTGATTTGCATGCGGTTAATTTCATTTGAAATAAACGCGCCCGCACAATTTAATTCTTCTTGCAGACTTAATAATGCATAGGAATTAGTAGTATTTAAAAAGGGGCCTGCAATCCACTCAATGCCCATTTCAAACGCTTTGTATGCAA
>CAZRAY010000047.1:0-13320 GCA_964598235.1 uncultured Piscirickettsiaceae bacterium | reverse complement strand
TGTGAATTATCAAAATTAGTTCAGATTAGGCTTGCTTTTTAAGACAGTATCTGACTCTATTGATTCTTGCTATTGATTCATTAGATATCAGTTTTCCGAAAAAAACATCCTAGGTTGGAATTGTTAATAGTGAGAGGATGAATTTCCCTATCACTATTTGGCTTCCATATAGCTCTCACCTCTTTTTGTTCTGAGAACTCAGTTTCTTTAATTAAAGAAGAGTGTTGCCCAGTTGAAGCTTTACCCGATGTAAGGTTAAGAGTTCTATCTTGATATGTGCACTCATACAAACCTTCAAAACTTGCACCATTTAGCGATATTATCCTATTTAAAGTTTGAAAAAATTCTTCTTGGTAAACTAGTTCAAGGCATTCATCAGTACCTCCTAAAGAATTCATCACAAGCTTTGAGGCTTCTGAAGAAAGGCATAAAATAAACAGATCTTGAGAAGATTGCTTTCTTGTCATGTGGATGTTTCCCAATGAAATGTTTCTACACTCTCCACTAATTTCGATCAATCCTTTAAGCGCATCAGGAGTCTTAGTTAAGTAATCATAATTCTCTATTTCTCCAATGTCTAAATTAATTAATTTAGTACCTTCTGTTGCATCAGAGATACCTTTTTTATGTTCAGAATTTCGAAAATCAAAAAGAGTTCCAATTCTTATGGAACCTCTTTTCAATAGGGCATTAGAAAATCTTTTTGGTAAATATTTATATAATCTCATTGTGTCTAACTTGTTAATACCGAGAATTAAAAATTCTACTAAGCGTGCTATGAGAATAGTTTACTCCAAAAGCATAGCCTGCGTTAACTTACCGTTTTCTTAAACCGATGCACCCAAACTAGGCTATCGTTATTCCACTCCATACCCGCATGCATGCGTAAAATTAGAGCTTTATAGGCTTCCATGCTGGGATAGCCTTCGGCTTGGGCGCTGGCATCGGTCATATCGCCTAGGGTTTCACGATCTAAGCTGGTGAGGGTGAATGTAACCCCTTCAAGTTCAAATGTTTCGCCAGGGTAGGCATAGACACCATCGCGGCGTTGCTCTGTTTTTTTGCCGGCGAGGGCGGCTTCGACTAGCTTTGGATGGGTGACGAGGCGATCGATGTCGCAGGATTTTTCTGGATATTGCGAGTTACTCATTTTGGATACCTTTTTATTGCTTAGCTGTTTGTAATCGATTCCGCAGTTTTTCAACCTGCTGAGAGAGTTCTTCGGGCAGTTTATCGCCGAATTTTGCATAGTATGATTCGATACCGTCTAGCTCAGCGAGCCAGCCTTTGATATCGACATCGAGTAATTGTGCGAGATCTTGGTCTGGTAGATTTAAGCCATTTAGATCTAGGCCATCTTTTGTTGGCATATTGCCAATGGGGGTTTCAACGGCATCGGCTGTACCATCGCAGCGTTCAAACACCCATTTGAGCACACGGCTATTTTCGCCAAAACCGGGCCAGATGAACTTGTCTGCTGCATTTTTACGGAACCAGTTTACATAGAAGATATTGGGCAGGGTGGCATTGTCTTGTTGCCCCATTTTAAGCCAGTGGCCCCAGTAATCCGCCATATTGTAACCACAGAAGGGCAGCATCGCCATCGGATCGCGGCGTAATTTTCCGAGGGTGCCGAAGGCGGCGGCGGTCATTTCTGAGGCAATGATGGTGCCCATAAAAACACCATGATTCCAGTCTGTCGCCTCTGTTACCAGTGGGGTGACAGATTGGCGACGGCCGCCAAATAGAATGGCGCTGATGGGTACACCTTGTGGCGATTCCCATTCGGGGGCGACCACGGGACATTGGGCGATATTTGCGGTGAAGCGGGAATTGGGGTGGGCGGCGGGTTCATCTGAATCGGGAGACCATTTATTGCCTTTCCAATCAGTGAGGTTGTCAGGCGGCGTATCTGTCATGCCTTCCCACCAGACATCGCCATCATCAGTTAAGGCGACATTGGTGAAAATGGTATTGGATTCTAATGTACGCATCGCATTCGGATTGGATTGCATACTGGTGCCTGGCGCAACGCCAAAAAATCCCGATTCGGGATTGATGGCATAGAGCTGCCCATCTTCGCCAAACCGCATCCAGCAAATATCATCGCCGACGGTTTCAATTTTCCAACCCGGTAAGGTAGGCTTGAGCATGGCGAGATTAGTTTTACCACAGGCACTGGGGAAAGCCGCTGCGATATATTTAGAATTGCCTTCAGGATTGGTCAATTTCATGATCAGCATATGCTCAGCTAACCAACCTTCATCTTGCGCGATGGTGGAAGCAATGCGAAGTGCTAAACATTTTTTGCCGAGCAGGGCATTGCCACCATAGCCTGAACCGAATGACCAAATTTCACGCGTTTCTGGATAATGCACAATATAGCGGTTATCAGGGTTACAAGGCCAAGGCACATCTTGTTGGCCTGCCTGCAAGGGGACACCAACAGAATGTACGCAAGGCACGAACTCACCTTCATCACCTAAGGCATCGAGCACGCCTTGGCCAACACGCGCCATGATTTGCATATTAGTGGCCACATAAGGGGAATCACTGAGTTGCACGCCGATTTTAGAAAGCGGCGAGCCAATCGGCCCCATGCAAAAAGGAATCACGTATAGCGTACGACCTGTCATGCAGCCTTTGAATAGGCCATTCAAGATATGCCGCATCTCATCAGGTGCCGCCCAGTTATTAGTGGGGCCAGCATCTTGCTCTTTTTCACTACAAATAAAGGTACGATCTTCCACCCGCGCGACATCAGCAGGGGTGGAGCGAACATAATAGCTATTAGGGCGCTTCTCTTCGTTGAGCTTAATGGCAGTGCCCGCTTGAATCATGATATCCCAAGCGGTGAGCCATTCTGCATCAGTGCCACCATACCAAATAATGTTATCTGGCTGTGTGAGTGCGGCTATGCGATCAATCCATGAAAGCAGTTTTTTATTGTTCGATTGCATGGCGCACATGTAGTGAAAAGTCTCTTAAAATTCAAGCCTTATCATACGGGTTTTTTCCCTTATTTTAAACTCCCATTTCGAAGAATTTAATTAACCTGAATTTGGGATAAGAATAGTCAGCAACACTATCATTCTCAATGGCTTACTGGTGGTCACACTTTGGAACAAATAAAAAACACTATCATTACCCGACCAGTGCCTTTATTTTAGTGGATATCAAGGCGAGTTTACGCAGTAATAGCGCGCTATTGCCAGTGAAATCAACGCGGATAGCCGCTAAAATAAAGGTGCTGGATGGCTGTGCTTATCCCAATTTCAGGTTAACTATATGCCTTGGCTCACTAGATACTCTTCATAAGTGCCATCAAAATCATTGATGCCTGTCTCTGACATATCGAGCACACGTGTTGCGAGCGTAGATACAAATTCACGATCATGACTGACGAAAATAAGCGTGCCTTCATAGCGCTCTAGCGCCATATTCAATGATTCGATAGACTCCATATCCATATGGTTTGTCGGTTCATCCATCACTAAAATATTGGGTTTTTGGAGCAATAATTTACCAAACATCATCCGACCTTTTTCACCACCAGAAAGCACTTTAGCTTTCTTATCAATTTGGTCGCCAGAAAATAATAGGCGGCCTAAGGTGCCACGGATAATTTGTTCATCATCAGAAGGCTTGCCCCACTGCTGCATCCATTGAAAGAGCGTGAGATCATTATCGAACAATTCTTCGTGGTCTTGTGCGTAATAACCGATATTGGCATTTTCAGACCATTTCACGATGCCTGATTTAACGGCTAATTCCTTCACCAATGTTTTTACGAAGGTCGTTTTACCAATACCATTCGGGCCGATAACGGCAATTTTTTCGCCCACTTCAACCCGCATATTGAAATCTTTAAATAATAAATCTTCGCCATTATAGCCTTGGCTCAAATCTTTAATTTCAACCGCATTACGGAATAACTTTTTCTCTTGCTCGAAGTTGATATAAGGATTGACTCGGCTCGAAGGCTTGATATCATCCAATTCGATTTTTTCAATCTTTTTAGCGCGGGAGGTTGCTTGCTTGGCTTTAGAGGCATTCGCAGAGAAGCGACGCACAAACTCTTCAAGCTCTTTGATTTGCGCTTTTTTCTTATCATTACCGGCCATCATGGTGGCGCGCGCCTGAGTCGATGCGAGCATATAGTTATCATAATTACCTGGGAAAACACGGATTTCACCATAATCTAAATCGGCCATATGCGTACAGACACTATTTAAGAAATGGCGATCATGTGAAATGATAATCATGGTGCTATTGCGCTGTTCGATAATATCTTCTAGCCAGCGGATGGTGTTGATATCCAGATGGTTAGTCGGCTCATCTAGGAGCAGGATATCGGGATCGGCAAATAAGACTTGCGCCAATAGAATCCGTAGTTTCCAACCCGGCGCAATGGCGCTCATGGGGCCATTATGTTGCTCGGTTGGGATGCCAATGCCGAGTAATAACTCACCCGCACGAGATTCAGCCGTGTAGCCATCCATTTCAGCATATTCGCCTTCTAGTTCAGCGACTTTGATGCCATCTGCTTCGCTCATTTCAGGCAAGTTGTAAATGCGGTCACGTTCATGATGCACTTCCCATAGCTTCGCATCACCCATAATAACAACGTCAATCACGCGATGATCTTCATAAGCAAACTGATCTTGCTTCAATACCGCAAACGTTTCATTGGGATCAATACTGATATTGCCCGCTGTTGGCGTAAGTTCGCCGGATAAAATCCGCATAAAAGTGGATTTACCACAGCCATTGGCGCCAATCAAACCATAGCGATTACCACCGCCAAATTTGATGGATACGTTTTCAAATAATGGCTTGGCGCCAAATTGCATGGTGATATTTGAAGAAGCTAACACGGTGGTAAATTCCTATACTTGGATGGTGAGTTTATAAAAAGTTAACCCACCATTATACAGGAGTTTAGATGTTACCAATAAGTGCTAATTTTTGAATTCGGGATAGTTTCTTAATTGCGGCTTCTCGCTTGGATGCGGCACTGCGATCGGCTTGTGGTTCGGAATAGACTAATGCCTTAGCTGGGCTGGTTTTGAAAAAACGCGCCCCTTTTTTACCTTGTTTATGCTCTTGGAACCGTCGGTCAATGTCAGTGGTAATACCGGTGTAGAGATGTCCATTTTCTGCTTCGATGAGGTAAACGAACCAGTTACTCGGTGTGTCATTCTTCGCCATGAAACTGCAAGGATGCCGAATTGATGCAGTAACGTAAGCCTGTTGGCGGTGGGCCATCATCAAAAATATGGCCTAAGTGGCCATCGCACTGGCTACAGCGGAGTTCGATGCGGATCATCCCGTGTGTGACATCGCGGCGCTGAATAATCGTATCAGATTTAAGTTGATCGAAAAAGCTGGGCCAGCCACACCCTGCGTGAAACTTATCATGAGATGAAAATAAGGGCTGATTGCAGCAAATACAATGATATTTTCCAATATCACCATGTTCATAATAAGCACCAGAATAGGGCGCTTCTGTGCCGGCTTTACGGGTCACCCGAAATTGTTCATCATTAAGTTGTTCACGCCATTGGGCGGTTGTTTTGCTGATCTTTGAAGCCATGAGTTTATTATGCACCTGACTTGCTGGTTCGGCAATAGGGAGATATGATTAAAGCATGATTCTAGAAAACGCCCCTAGCTGGCAAGCCGCATTACTTGCAGAATTTGATGCGCCGTATGTACAGGCATTGAAAGCTTTCCTACGAGCAGAGAAAGATGCCCAAAAAATAATTTATCCACCTTCCGCTAACTGGTTTCATGCGCTTGAGGCGACACCACTGAATAAAGTGAAAGTGGTTATTCTTGGGCAAGATCCTTATCATCAGGCAGGGCAGGCGCATGGCTTATGTTTTTCGGTATTACCAGGTGTAAAAACGCCGCCTTCTTTGGTGAATATGTATAAAGAGCTAGCAACAGACTTGGGCATTGTACCCGCTAATCATGGCTATTTAGAAAGCTGGGCACAGCAGGGTGTGTTATTACTCAATGCGGTATTAACCGTTGAAGATTCGAATGCGAATGCACATCAAGGTAAAGGCTGGGAGCAATTTACAGACAAGATTATTGACACCGTGAATACGCAATGTGAGCAGGTGGTTTTTTTACTTTGGGGCAGCTATGCGCAGAAGAAGGGCGCTATGATTGATACGCAGAAGCATTTGGTATTGAAAGCACCACATCCTTCGCCATTATCGGCATATCGTGGTTTTTTTGGATGTCAGCATTTTAGTCAGGTAAATACCTATCTTGAGTTGGCGGGTAAACAAGGAATAGATTGGCGACTGCCTCAATTATAAGAAATAAACGGCGCGGCTTGGTACAATGCGCGCCATGAGAAATTTAACGGGATTAAAATTGCACAGCCGTAGGCTGCGGCCCAGTGGCGACATAGGCGGTGGCATACAGGGATATATGCCATGATTAAGCTTAATCAACTTTCTATTCGTCGCGGCGTGCGGCTGCTTTTCGAAGCGGCAAACCTAACAATCCATCCAAGACAAAAGGTCGGGTTGACGGGCGCGAACGGCACAGGAAAATCCAGCTTATTTGCTTTATTCCGCGGAGAGTTACAGGCTGATGTGGGTAGTGTATCTATCCCTGATGCATGGGTCATTGCGCATGTGGCGCAGGAAACGCCAGCAACCGATTTAGCCGCAATTGAATATGTGTTGCAAGGCGATGCCGACTATACGCGTTTTCAGCAGCAACTCAGCGAGGCAGAAGCCAATCATGATGGCGATCTGCAAAGTACACTCCATGATAAATTAGCCACGATTGATGGTTATACTGCCCGCAGCCGAGCAGGGCGGTTATTGCATGGCTTGGGGTTTAGTGCTGAGCAAGAGTTGCTTCCTGTTAATTCATTTTCAGGTGGCTGGCGGATGCGATTGAATTTGGCGCAGGCGTTGATGTGTCGCTCAGATCTTTTATTATTAGATGAACCAACAAACCATTTAGATTTAGAAGCCGTGTATTGGCTAGAGGAATGGTTGCGAAGCTATCAGGGCACATTGATGTTAATTTCCCATGATCGTGATTTTTTAGATCGGGTAGTGACGCATATTGTGCATATCGAACAGCAGGGGATGAAATCTTACACGGGCAACTATTCGGCCTTTGAAATTGCCCGCGCAGAACATTTAGCAAATCAGCAGGCAGCGCATAAGAAACAGCAACGAGAAATCGCCCATATTCGGAGCTTTGTGACGCGGTTTAAGGCCAAGGCAACCAAAGCAAAACAAGCACAAAGCCGGGTGAAGGCGTTAGAGCGGATGGAGCTGATTGCACCGGCGCATGTGGATTCACCGTTTCATTTTAGTTTCTCGCCGCCAACGCGATTAACTGCGCCATTATTAACCTTAGATAAAGTGGCAGTGGGGTATGATGATAATCCATTATTGACGGGTGTTAAATTATCGTTAGCGCCGGGCGATCGTATTGGTTTGTTGGGGCCAAATGGGGCGGGTAAATCAACGCTGATTAAATTGATTGCAGGCACTTTGCCACCGCTGCAAGGTAAGCGCCGAGAAGCGAAAGATATTCGGGTGGCTTATTTTGCCCAGCATCAGTTAGAGCAACTTTATGTTGAAGATACACCGTTGCAGCACCTGCAACGCTTAGATAGGCAGGCAAGCGAAAGCGACTTACGTGATTTCTTGGGAGGCTTTGGTTTTAAAGGCGATGATGCATTGGCACCTGTGGGGCCATTTTCTGGTGGTGAAAAAGCGCGATTAGTATTGGCTTTATTGGTCTATCAAAAACCTGCATTGCTGTTGCTCGATGAGCCAACCAATCACTTAGATTTAGAGATGCGCTTGGCGTTGACTTTGGCCTTGCAGGATTTTGAAGGGGCGCTGGTGGTGGTGTCACATGATCGGCATTTATTACGCACGGTGGCAGATGATTTATGGATAGTATCGGAGGGTATGGTTCAGCCATTTGATGGTGATTTAGATGATTATCGCCAGTGGCTAATGAATAAAGATAAGCCCGTTAAAACAGTAATAGAAAGCAATCAGACAAATACCCGAAAAGCAGATCGCCAAGCATCAGCAGAAGCCAGAAAGAAATTACAGCCTTTGCGGAATCAGGTGAAAAAAGCAGAACAGCAGATGGAATCATTACAGGCAAAATTAGAGGGTTTGGAGACTGCGCTGGCAGACAATAGCCTTTATGAGGATGGTGCTAAGAATAAGCTAAAAACAACCCTTGCGGATCAAGCGACATTGAAAGTAGGATTAGAGCAAGCAGAATTAGATTGGTTTGAAGCGACAGAATCGCTGGAAGCCGCACAAAGAGATATAGCATAATGGCATTATTAAATTTAAAACAAATTACCGTTAGTTATGGCGGCCCGAATCTATTAGATAAGGTGGATTTTCAACTCGATCGTGGTGAACGCGTGTGTTTGGTTGGGCGGAATGGCGCAGGTAAATCAACATTGATGAAATTGATTGCCGGAGAGCTCACCCCAGATGGTGGCGAGATCCTTGGCAAAGGTTTGAAAATTGCGCGATTGGAGCAAGAAGTACCAAGCGGCACAGAAGGCACGGTGTTTGATGTAGTGGCTGCGGGCTTGGGTGAGATTGCACCCTTGTTGATTGCTTATCATCATGTATTACATCAATTAGAAACAGATGCTTCAGAGAAGGTGTTGAATGCGTTAGAGAAGGCGCAGCATGATTTAGAGGCTGTGGATGGCTGGTCTGTTGAGCAGAAGGTGGAAAACGTTATTTCGCGGCTGTCATTAGATGCAGATACGGAATTCTCTGCTTTATCGGGCGGGATGAAGCGGCGTGTTTTGCTGGCGCAAGCCTTGGTGAAAGAACCTGATATTTTATTGCTTGATGAGCCGACCAATCATTTAGATATTGCATCAATTTCGTGGTTAGAGGAATTTTTAAAAAGCTATCAAGGCACGGTCTTATTTATTACCCATGATCGGATGTTTTTACAGAACTTAGCCACGCGGATTGTGCAGTTGGATCGCGGGAATTTAGTGAGTTTCCCCGGCGATTACGCAAATTATTTACAGCGCCGAGAGGAAATGCTGTCTGATGAAGCGCAGCAGAATGCCTTGTTTGATAAAAAACTAGCACAAGAAGAAGTCTGGATTCGGCAGGGGATTAAGGCGCGGCGGACGCGTAATGAAGGACGCGTGCGGGCATTAGAACAATTACGCAGGGAACGCAGCCAACGCCAAGATAAAGTGGGCAATGTGAAAATGGCGCTGCAAGAAGGCTCGCGCAGTGGCAAGCTGGTGATTGAAGCGGAAGGATTAGGCCAAGTTTATGATGGACGTACCTTATTTAGTGATTTTACAACCTCAATTCAGCGTGGCGATAAAATTGGGGTGATTGGTCCTAATGGCTGTGGTAAAACCACTTTATTATCGATTTTATTAGGAAAATCCGAGCCACAGACAGGTGAGGTGAAACGCGGCACTAAGTTAGAAGTGGCTTATTTTGACCAGTTGCGTAGTCAGTTGGATGAAGAAGCCAGTGTGGTTGATAATGTGGGGCAAGGAAAAGACTTTGTTGAAATTAATGGTGCTGAGAAGCATGTAATGGGCTATTTGCAGGATTTTTTATTCACCCCAGCGCGCGCACGCACACCCGTGAAGGCATTATCTGGTGGTGAGCGTAATCGTTTGTTATTGGCTAAATTATTCACCCAGCCTGCTAATTTATTGGTGATGGATGAGCCGACCAATGATTTGGATGCCGAAACGCTAGAACTATTAGAGGATTTGGTCACTAATTATCAGGGTACATTATTGCTCGTGAGCCATGATCGGGCCTTTATTAATAATGTGGTCACCAGTACGATTGTATTTGACGATGATGGCCAAGTCCGTGAGTATGTGGGTGGCTATGATGATTGGCAACGTAAGCGCACGATTGATAAAGGCATCGTTGCACCGGTTACGAAAAAAGCGAAACTGGTTAAAGAAACCGTTAAGCCTAAACTAAGTTATCAAGAAAAACAGCTGCTCGAGAAATTGCCTGTTCAAATAGAAGAAATGGAAGTAAAACAAGCAACCTTACATGATCAAATGGCGAAAGCTGATTTTTATCAGCAGGATGCAGATAAGATAGCACGAACACAAACTGAGTTAACTGACTTAAAAGCGAAGCTCGCAGCAACATATGAGGAATGGGAAGCGTTAGACGCGAAACAATAAAAACACCACGGTTTCATTGTAGATAAACAGTGGCGTTTAGTAACTATTTTTTAGTGGTCGGTTTCTGCTTCGCAGCAGTGGCTGTTTTGACTGGTGCCTTTATAGTGATACCAGAATCATTTAGAATGCGGACTTCTCGTTGCGGGAATGGCATCTTAATATCATTTTCTTTTAATGTTTTCCAAATAATCAGCATTAAATCTGAATCAACCCTGTTTTCACCATCATCGACGCCATCCATCCAATATTCAACATGGAAATTCACACCTGATTCGCCAAAAGCAATAACTTCACAATCGGGTTTTTCAGGTTCTTGTAGAATCTGTGGGTGTTGACTGATTGCCGCTAAGATAATCTCAGGTACTTTAAGGATGTCTGTATCATAAGATACGGAGAATTCAACGGTATAACGCTGGCGGGTATCGACATGCGTCCAATTGGTAAAGGCGGTGGTAATGAATTGCTCATTAGGCACCATAATGCTTTTGCCATCATACGATTCTAGGGTTGAACTACGCATATTGAGTGCTGTTATCGTACCTGTGCGACCATCTTCTAGCTCGACATAATCGCCAATGGTGATTGACCGATCGAGCAGGATAATCATACCCGAGATAAAGTTAGCAGCGATTTGTTGCAAACCAAATCCAAGTCCAACTCCTAAAGCACCACCAAAGACAGCAAGTGTGGTGAGGCTAATCCCTGCAACTTGCAATAACAACATGAATAAAACAAAGAATAATCCCATTTCAAATAGTTTGGCAAAAATTTCTTTAGTGCCTGTATCCAATGTGTCTTTGCTACGAATAGCTTGTTGCCCTGCCACATTGGAGATGCGACCGAGCCAAAATAAAACAGAGCCGAACACACCGATACGCAGCAAAGTGAGGGCTGATAGGCGGATATTGCCGATTTGTAATGCCATACCTTCTAATGTTTCGGTAACATTATCCAGCCAGCCGAAAACATAAAGCGTTGCCATTGGGATACCTACCCACTTGAGCAGCATATTGATAAAAGGCGTTTTGATGAAATGGGTGTTGATAGTATGCAGGAATAAGACAACGGCGAGCCCTTGAGCAATAATAACTAACCAAGATTGTCCGACAGCTTCTTTGGTCGCAGCGGCAGCAGCACCCAGTAAAAGAACAGTCAGAAGAGGGAACAGCAAATCACGTGTAGCATAGAGCATCTCACGCAATCTAAGCCTGGGGCCATCTTGCGGGGCATCATGAAAAACAGCAATTCTCTTTTTGAGCTGTTTGGCAATAAAAGTGGCTAAGATTATAGCGACGATGACACCAGCCAATTGTGCATAAAACTTAGGACTGGTGGCCCATTTAGCAAGAATATCGATATATTCTAAGGCTTGGACTTTGATGCTTTCTAAGTTTATATTCATGATGCGCCTTTTTAGTTCTCGACAGTGTCTTGAGCCGCTTCAATATCAGTACTTACTTCATCGGTAGCATCTATTGTTTCTTTTGCCGCGCTATCTGTTTCAATCAGGTCATCATCATCTCCTAGCCCAACCGTATTTAAGATGCGTTGAAAGAAGCCCACTTTCTTTTTATCCAATGGCACCACAACATTGCTATCTTGACGTTCTGATTCAGATAAGTCGGCATAATCAACTACCCGCACATCCCCAGTAATATTATCCAAGGTGTCATCATTAAAAAATAAGGTGATATGACGTTGTTGACGTTTGCCGTTGCCAGGGTGGAAGCTATAAAGATAATCCCAACGGTCGGGGTGGAAGGTATCAATGAGCAGCGGTGTGCCCAGTATGAAGGTGACTTGTGATTTTGACATCCCTATTTGAACTTTATTAATCATTTCCTGAGAAACATCATTACCTTGTTGGATATCAATGCGGTAAACGCCGGGTATTTTATCGGTGTTACAAGCACTTAATAATAAAGCAGAGAGCACAAGGCTATAAATAAAAACTATTTTCATTTAGAATAAGATCCAGTTGTAGCGGCTTTGCTTGTGTTGGTTAGAGCGAAGCCGTGATAATTAATATGTGCAATTGTATAGGAAACACCATGGAAAGTCAGGATCTACGAAAAGCAGGGTTAAAGGTGACGCTACCTCGAATGAAGGTGCTGGAAATCCTTGAAACATCAAAACAACGGCATATGAGCGCAGAAGATGTGTATAAAGCATTGCTTGATATGGGAGAAGAGATTGGCCTGGCAACGGTATACCGCGTGCTCACCCAGTTTGAAGATGCGGGGTTGATTTCACGGCTGAATATTGAAGGCGGTCATGCGGTTTTTGAAATGGAAGATGGGACACACCATGACCATTTATTATGCGTGCGTTGTCATCGGATTGAAGAATTTGTTGATGAAGTAATTGAAGAGCGACAACGTGTGATTGCGACAGAAAAAGGCTTTGAGATGACAGATCATAGTTTGTATATTTATGGTGTGTGTAAAAAGTGTCAATAAGCGATGGACGTCTCAAATAATAGACGATTAGATGCGCTTGTTTTAGAAGCAAAGCAATATCAGAAGAATCGAGAGGGCACGTATCGTGAGCGGGCGCTTAAAATGTATCCGTGGGTTTGTGGGCGATGTTCGCGAGAGTTTACGCGACTGAATTTGCAAGAGCTCACCGTTCATCACCGTGACCATAATCATGATAATAATCCAGCGGATGGTAGCAATTGGGAGTTATTGTGTTTGTATTGCCATGATAATGAGCATTCTCGGTATATTGATCAGGTGCGGTATGGCAGCGCTTCAGCTGGCGAGGCAGAGGAAGGTGGTACGACGCATAACCCGTTTGGTGGGTTGGCTGGGTTGTTGAAGAAAAAGTAACTCAGAGTGCTTCCCGAATGTCTGATTTTAGGCTATTAGGAATAAACCTTGTGCCGAACCAAATTAATCCGAGCACGATGACAATATCATCTAACTGGCCAAGGATGGGGATGAAATCAGGAATAAGGTCGAATGGCATAGCGAGATAGGCTAAGGCGGCGATGAGACACCATTTGGCGATTTTGGGCGTGCGTTTATCCGTTGCTAGGACGTGGTAATAGCGGAGTTCTTGCTTGATCTTTTGAATTTTAGATTTGATCGTCATTTCAG
>CAZRAY010000046.1:0-13541 GCA_964598235.1 uncultured Piscirickettsiaceae bacterium | reverse complement strand
ATCGAACAGATAATGATGCAGTTATCTTTACGATCACGCACCACTTCCATTTCATATTCTTTCCAGCCGATAATGGATTCTTCAATCAATAGCTCTGATGTTGGGCTCAGATATAAACCACGCTGACAAATATCAACAAAATCGACCATATTGTAGGCAATCCCACCACCACTGCCACCCATCGTAAATGACGGCCGAATGATCACAGGAAAACCAAATAACTTTTGCGCTTCTAAAGACTCATCCATCGTATGCGCGATAGCTGATTTGGGCATATCCAAACCAATTTTGGTCATCGCCTTTCGGAATAAATCACGATCTTCGGCTTTATTGATGGCCTCACTATCTGCACCAATCATTTCAACGCCGAATTCTTTCAATACTCCTTCGCGTTCAAGATCCAAGGCACAGTTCAATGCCGTTTGCCCGCCCATGGTCGGCAAGATCGCATCAGGCCGTTCTACCTTGATAATCTCGCGCACCGCTTCCCATGTCACCGGCTCGATATAGGTCGCATCCGCCATATTGGGATCAGTCATAATCGTTGCGGGATTTGAGTTTACTAGAATGACGCGGAAGCCTTCTTCGCGCAGCGCCTTACACGCTTGTGCACCCGAATAATCAAATTCACACGCTTGCCCAATGACAATGGGACCCGCGCCTAAAATCAAAATGCTGTTTATGTCAGTACGTTTTGCCATGGTGCCTTACTTACCTTTTGATTCAAGTAAATCGATAAAATAATCGAAGAGTGGTGCCGCATCTTGTGGGCCGGGGCTTGCTTCTGGATGACCTTGAAAGCTAAAAGCAGGTTTGCTGGTATGATGAATCCCCTGCAAGGTGTCATCGAATAAAGAGCGGTGTGTCGCGCGTAATGAGACAGGAAGCGAGGCTTCATCCACTGCAAAACCATGATTCTGGCTGGTGATCATCACTCGTTTACTGCTTAAATCTTGTACTGGATGGTTGGCACCATGATGGCCAAATTTCATTTTTGAAGTTTGTGCACCACAAGCCAACGCCAGCAATTGATGGCCCAAACAAATTCCGAAAATCGGCAAGTCTTTTTCTAGCAAGGTTTGAATCGCTTCAATCGCATAAGTGCACGGTTCAGGATCACCTGGGCCATTGGATAAAAATACGCCATCTGGATTTAATGCCAACACATCTGCCGCAGAAGTTTGCGCAGGCACCACGGTTAATCGACAGCCGCGCTCTACTAACATCCGCAGAATATTATTTTTTGCACCAAAATCATATGCCACCACATGAAATTTAGTCGGCGCTGCTTGTGATTCACCCGATAAATGCCAACACGCATCGGTCCATTCATGCGATTTTGATGTCGTCACTTCTTTCGCTAAATCCATGCCTTTCAGCCCAGCAAAGCCTTTTGCCTCTGCAATAGCCGCATCCACATCAATATTATCACCAGCAACGATACAGCCTTTTAACGCACCTTTTTCACGTAAGCGGCGCGTTAAACTCCGCGTATCAATACCTGCGAGGCCAATAATATTATGCTGTTCAAGATACGCATCTAATGCGCCTTCACTCCGCCAGCTGCTCACGACGGGAGAATATTCTCGAATAATTAAGCCACTGGCATGAATTTTAGTTGATTCTTCATCTTCCTTATTCACCCCCACATTACCAATATGCGGATACGTTAAGGTCACGATCTGGTTGCTATAAGACGGATCCGTTAAGATTTCTTGATAGCCTGTCATCGATGTATTAAATACCACCTCGCCAACTGATTGCCCAATGGCACCAATTGATTCGCCGTGATATACCGTGCCATCTTCAAGCGCGAGTAATGCACTAGTTCGCAAGAGAAACCTCCAAATCAGATAAAAATAATGGGCAAGCGATCGCCTTCCCCAGATGAAATCCCGCTAATTCTATCGTAAAACGGCCTATTTAGTCCATGTTATTACGTATAATATTTATGCTATTATTGTCTCTTAAATATTGACTCTATATGACCAAACTGCTTGGTGTCTGAATGAAAAATAAACCCATGAAAAATGCTTTACTCTCTCATCGCCCTCGCCGATTGCGCAAAGATGCTTTTTCTCGTCGACTCGTGCGTGAAAATAGCGTGAGCATCGGTGACCTCATCTATCCTATGTTTGTATTGGAAGGCAATAACCGCCGCGAGGCTGTGAGATCCATGCCTGGCGTTGAGCGATTGAGTTTAGATTTGTTGCTGGAAGAAGCACGACTCATCCATGATTTAGGCATCCCCGCGATTGCGCTCTTTCCCGTTATTTCACCAGAATTAAAAACAGAGTGTGCTTCCGAAGCTTTTAACCCCGAAGGTTTAGTACAAAAAACAGTTCGCGCGTTAAAATCCGCTTTGCCTGATCTGGGTATTATTACTGATGTGGCACTCGACCCCTTCACGACCCACGGCCAAGATGGTTTAGTTGATGAAAGTAGTTATATTCTGAACGATGAGACCGTTGACGTGTTAGTTAAACAAGCTTGCTCACATGCCGAAGCAGGTGCAGACATCGTTGCACCCTCAGATATGATGGATGGCCGCATTGGCGCTATTCGTGAACAATTAGAAATACACGGTTTTATCAATACCAAAATTCTGGCTTATAGCGCCAAATATGCTTCTAGCTTCTATGGGCCTTTCCGTGATGCTGTAGGCTCGGCAAAAAACCTTGCAGGGGCAAGTAAAGAAAGCTACCAAATGGACCCTGCTAATAGTGATGAAGCCTTGCATGAAGTGGCATTAGATATTGATGAAGGTGCTGATATGGTGATGATTAAGCCAGGCATGCCTTACCTTGATATTGTGTATCGCGTGAAAACCACCTTTCAAAAACCGACCTTTGTTTACCAAGTGAGCGGTGAGTATGCAATGCTCAAAGCCGCCGCACAAAATAGTTGGCTAGATGAAAAAACCACCGTTATGGAAAGTTTATTAGCATTCAAACGTGCTGGTGCCGATAGTATTCTGACCTATTTCGCGAAAGATGTCGCACAATGGCTAAGCAACAAATGACCGACCATTACACCGTTATCGGCAACCCTATTCACCATAGTAAATCTCCCTTAATTCATACTGAGTTCGCAAAACAAACTGAGCAAGATATGGATTATATTGCCAAAGAAATTCCAATCGATGGTTTAGTCACAGGATTAAAACAACTGGCTTCCGATGGATTTAAAGGCATTAATGTCACCGTGCCATTTAAAGAACAAGTCTGGCAAGCCGTGGATGGGGAAAGCCCTGAAGCCACCCTGGCCGGTGCAGTTAATACGGTTTCTTTTCGTGAAGATGGCTCGTTATATGGCGACAATACGGATGGCACGGGTTTATGCCGTGATCTCATCGATAACCATCATATTACCCTAACAAATAAACGTGTTTTATTACTCGGCGCCGGTGGTGCTGCACGTGGCGTTATCCAACCCTTGCTTTCCTACCGCCCTAGTCAATTGCTTATCGCTAACCGAACTATCAGTAAAGCCGAGCAACTCGCTGAGCTATTTGCTGAGTTTGGCGTGACGCATGGGTGTGGGTTTAAGGCATTAACCGGCCAATTTGATATTGTTATCAATGCCACTGCAGCGAGCCTACAAGGCGAAGTGCCACCATTGCCTGATAATATTTTAGCTGAGAATGCAGTCTGTTATGACATGATGTATGGTGATAGCGATACGGCCTTTATTGCTTGGGCAAAACAACATCATGCAGCCAAAGCAATCGATGGATTAGGCATGTTAGTAGAACAAGCAGCTGAAGCTTTTTTCATTTGGCGCGGCATTCGACCTGAAACGCAAGCCGTTATCCAACAACTCAGGAACAAACCCTCGTCAGCGATTTAGAACTGCCACGCGTCCAAATCTTTCAATTCATCCACTGCATCATCATTGCCTTGCGCCGCCGCCCTGAAAAACCATTTAATCGCTTCAGTCTTGTCTTGTTTGACACCTTCGCCATCTTTATAGCTAATACCTAATTCATATTCAGCATCAGAATCACCCTGATCTGCCGATTTTTGATACCACTTAAAGGCCTCAACATCATCCTCTCTGATGCCTTCACCATCATCATAACTAACGGCTAAATTATATTGTGCCTCGGGGTCGCCTTGATCTGCTGATTTACGATACCAAACAACGGCTTCCGCATGATCTGTCGGAACGCCCTCTCCCTCATCATAGCTCACCGCCAAATTATATTGTGCCTCAGCATGCCCCTGATTCGCCGCTTTAAGATACCATCTTACTGCTGCTTCATGATCTTCTTCCAATCCATCAGCAAAATCATATGCCATCGCCAACTCATATTGTGCGGGGGCATGGCCCTCCTTCGCCAACATCATCATAGCTTGAAGCTGGTCGCTCAATTCCGCTTCTGCAAACGCAGGGATAGAAAATGACACACAGAAGGACAGTACGAATAGCATGATTTTTTTCATCATTATTCCTTGTTTTTTTAATTGAGGGAGATTGTTGCTCAGGATGCATCTAAAAATAAATGCCCCACAGTGCCGTTGTGAACGGTGTTCCTGAACCATCTTTTGGTTCAAGTCGGTACTTCTTAGTAGCTTTGGGCTTCCTATTCAAGATAGGCTTGCTCACCCACTCCCAATCAGTTCCTGTGCATAAATGCTTATCGGGTCAAGAAACGAATGCCACTGACGCACACCGCAGGGACTAATTAAGATCATACGCCTTTATTTCAAGAAAAGGGAATCATTCTGAACTAACGACTTAAATAAAAAAATTCTTATGTGAATTGTTTTGTTCTTACCACACCAAACAAACCCAGTAAGACAGTAAGCAATAATATTGCCCACCCATTAAAGGTAGGCACCGCTTGGGGAGGCCCCAAAACTTCAATAACCGAATGCGCCATTAATCCAGACCAGTGACCAAAATCTACATTATTCAAATTGTATAAATAAAGCGTATTCGCCCCTGTATTTACAAAATTTGTAATATCAATCCGCGCGGTTTGGTATTGTTGATCGAGCCCACCGCCTTCCAGCGCGCCAATAGCAGCGCCATTAATGTAAACCGATTCATTCGGACCATTGATTGTGCCGTCATTATCACCTAAGAAATTATCGGCTGCAAAATAGACTGTAATAAAGGCGGCCGTAATATCTGTTTCTGTGACCGTGAAGGGGAATGCATAAAGGACTGAGAGCTGTGTGAGGCGCACATCTGTATTACTTATCCATTGTGCTGCGGGGTTAATAGGCAGGGAAGGAAACCAGCCAGCCGGAAGAGAATTATTGACTAATACCGCGTTTGGGCCTGTATCCGCAGCCGTAAAGTCTGCTGGTGTAAAAAGAGGAAAGGGCCCACCGCCGCCAGGCACACCAAGTGTTGATGTATCCGGTGCTATTACGAGCATTGTCGCCGCATCCACCCCTGTCACTAACGTAATG
Organism: uncultured Piscirickettsiaceae bacterium; assembly: GCA_964598235.1. GTDB lineage: Bacteria > Pseudomonadota > Gammaproteobacteria > Nitrosococcales > Methylophagaceae > UBA652. Next base: position 8,118 of record CAZRAY010000046.1, on the reverse strand, counting down.
GTTTCATCAGCATAACTACTGCTAAGAAATAGTGCACACATTAAAGCAATTAAAATTTCAAACTGTTTTTTCATTAACCTACCCCACCCCAAAAAAATTATAGCCTAGCATTAATCTCAACAATTATGATTCAGATCGTATAAATTAATTTATGTTAGAACGCTTGCATTGTATTCTTATCACGCCTAAATAACCTAAAAATGAAGTAAGCAATAATAAGCTCCATATATTCAGAGTAGGTACGACTTGAGGAGAATTAAGAATTTCAATAACGGCGTGTGCCATCAATCCAGCAGAACTGGCGCCATCTGTTTGCAGTAAATAAAGCATATTTGCGCCCGTGTTGACCGCACTAGTAATGTTGATCCGAGAAGTTTGATATTCTGCTGTGAAGTTATTTCCGGCAATCAGATCACCGCCTTCCTCAGCACCGATTGCAATGCCATTAATGTAAACAGATTCATTCGGGCCATCTGCAGCGATTCCATTATCATCACCGAGAAAGTCATCGGCGGCAAAATACACCGTAATAAAAGCCGAAGCAATATCTGTTTCTGTAATCGTAAACGGGAAAGCATATAGTGCAGTGCGTTGATTTCGACTGCCATCCACATCTGCAATCCACTGTGCAGCTGGATTAATGACTAAAGAGTCAATCCAAGGCCCACCCAACACACTTGTCGGTGTTCTCAATCCTGCATTGAGTATAACTGCCGCAGGGCCTGCATCGGCAGCAGCAAAGTCTGCAGGTGTAAATGCAGCGGCAAAGGCTCCGTTACTGGCTGGATGCGTTAGAACCGTTGCCGTGTCCACTCCGCTTGTGAGGTTAATGACTTCACTTGCACTGCCGCTAGTCGCAATGAATAGGGCGCCTAAGACAAACAAACTTTTAAATAAATTTTTCATTCCCGAACCCAGCTTACTTTTCTTACTTGAATTAAAGGTAATGTTTATATTTCTACTTGTTGGGCTTCTTCTAGGAAAACAGCGACACGTTCCGTCAAGTTTTCGAGCTGACGCCCCACATCCTCTTTATCTTTTGATTCCGCACCATTTAGTTTTACAACATCATTCGCTAAATTTAGCGCCGCCAATACCGCAATGCGGTCTAACCCAACGATTTTTCCTGCATCACGAATTTCCCGCATTTTCCCATCTAGCAATGCGGCTGAAGATTCAAGTGCTTCCCGCTCCTCAGCTGGGCAAGCAACTTGATACTCTTTGCCTAAAATTCTGACAGTTACCGGCAGGCTCATAACACGTCATCCACCGCTTTCAAGCGTTCTATCATTGAATCAATACCTTGTCTTGCCTGTTGGCGCTGCGCAATCAGTGTGCCACGCTCTTCTAGCCAACGCGTTTGTTTGGCTTTTAACAACTTATTTTCCTCACGCAAATCATAAGCACTCCGTAACAGTGCCTCAACATGTTGTTCTAGTTGTTTTATCGCATTTTTTTCCATGGAGCGCTCTTCATACCCATTAAGATCTAACGTTACTATAGCTGTGTGCTGCCAAGCTGGTCAATAGATGGCATAATAACAGTTTACGATAAACAGGTTATCTTAATGTCAGAACACGACTTACCCATCCCCTTCCCGTCTCCCAATGCAACAGGAGATGGCCCTGCTGGTACAACAGAATTACAAGGCGCGCTATGTGGCCTACTTTGTGTTAACCCACATGCAAATAGAATGACATGGGCAAATAATTTATTCCCAGAATTAGAAATAGATGAACAAGAACAACTCGACCTTAGCGCGCTATTTGACGATACAGTACAACAACTCAATAGCCTTGATTTTGATTTCCAGATCGATGTGCCCGATGATAATGCACCGTTGGCTTCGCGTATTTTAGCTTTGTCTGATTGGTGCCAAGGCTTGGTGTATGGCCTCGGTGTATCAGGCCTCAAACAAGAAGCCGATTTATCTGTCGATAGCCGAGAATATCTCACTGATCTGATCCAAATTAGCCAAGTTGATGCCGAATCCTTATCGCAATCCGATGCCGAAGAAGGTTATTTTGCAGAACTCATCGAATATCTTCGCATGGGCTTATTTCTGCTTTATGGTGAATTGCAGCCCATCAACCCCGATGATAATTCAGAGCAACATTAATGAACAAAGCTGAATTTCCTCGCCGGCGGCAGCATCTAATGGATGTCATGGGTCCAGATAGTATTGCTGTGTTACCCAATGCACCTGTTATAACACGTAATCGAGATGTGGATTTTCCACATCGTAGCGATAGCAATTTTCATTATCTCACTGGATTCCCTGAACCGGAATCTGTTTTAGTATTGATTCCTGGCCGCCCCCAAGGAGAAACCATTCTATTCTGCCGCGAGCGACATTTAGAAAAAGAAATTTGGGATGGTTATCGTGCGGGGCAGGAAGGTGCGTGTGAACATTATGGTGCTGACGATGCTTACCCAATTGATGATCTAGATGATATTTTGCCAGGATTGTTAGAAGGGAAAGAACGCGTTTATTACACGATGGGCAATCAGCCAGAATTTGACCAACACATGATCGGTTGGCTCAATAAACTACGTAAATTCTCTCGCCAAGGGTTGCACTCGCCAACTGAAATCATCGAACTTGATCATGCCTTAAATGAACTGCGCTTATTTAAAAGCAGCGCTGAAATAAAAGCCATGCGCCGTGCTGCTGAGATTTCTGCTGCCGCCCATATTCGCGCGATGCAATTTACCCAAGTGGGCAAATGGGAATATGAAGTAGAAGCTGAAATTATTCATGACTTCATGCGCAATGATTGTCGTAGTGCAGCCTACCCCTCTATTGTTGGCGGGGGCGAGAATGGCTGCATTCTGCATTATATTGAAAACAATAAAAAGTTAAAAAATAAGGCACTACTGTTGATCGATGCCGGGGCTGAATATGATTATTATGCAGGCGACATCACACGGACATTCCCTGTTAATGGCAAATTCACTACCAGCCAGAAAGCCTTGTATAACATCGTGCTTGCCGCCCAAAAATCCGCAATTGAGGAAGTGAAACCCGGTAACCACTGGAATCAGCCGCATGAAGCTGCCGTCCGTGTGCTCACAGAAGGTTTAGTTGATCTTGGCCTGCTAAAAGGCAAAGTGACCACCTTAATCAAGAATGAAAAATACCGTGAATTTTATATGCATCGCACAGGGCATTGGCTCGGCATGGATGTACATGATGTGGGCGATTATAAAATTGGGGAGGATTGGCGAGAGCTCGAAGCAGGCATGGTGCTGACTGTTGAGCCTGGCTTATATATTCGCGACCCCAAAGGCGTGGCAAAGCAATGGCAGTTTACTGGCATTCGAATTGAAGATGACGTGCTCGTCACCAAAACGGGTTACGATATCTTATCTAAAGATGCACCCAAAGAAATAGATGAGATTGAAGCACTGATGGCATGAAAAAAGTAGATTACGATCTGATTATTGTAGGCGGCGGCATGGTCGGCGCGAGCTTGGCTTGTGCCCTAGCAGATAGCCCACTTAATATCGCTGTTATTGAAGCTATCCCCTATTCAGCAAGTGAGCAACCTAGCTATGATGATCGTGCTATTGCGCTTTCTTATGGCTCACAACGTATCTTCAAATCTATTGGCCTATGGTCAGATTTATCACAACATAGCACGCCCATTCTTAATATTCATATTTCTGATCGCGGCCATTTTGGCAGCACTCGCCTCTCTGCCAAAGCAGAAAATGTACCCGCACTAGGCCACGTTATTTTAGCGCGTTCTGTTGGCAAAGTATTGCAGAAAAAAATCAATAATCAATCGAACCTTGAACTACATTGCCCCACCAGCATTCAATCACTCGAACAATATAATGACCATGTCAATATCACCCTTGATGGTGGGAAAAATTTAACGACACGTTGCCTTGTTGCTGCCGATGGTAGCCGCTCCACTGTGCGCCAACAATTAAAGCTAGACACACAAAGCCACAACTACCAACAAACTGCCATCATCGCCAATATCACCCCCGAACGACCTCACCAAAATCGTGCATTTGAGCGCTTCACTGATTCAGGGCCCTTAGCATTATTACCCATGCCTGATAATCGCTGCAGCCTCGTGTGGACAGTCAATTCTGGTGACGAACAAGCTCTACTTGCGCTGCGTGATACCGACTTCCTCGCCCAGCTCCAAGCGCGCTTCGGTTATCGCCTCGGTGAACTCAAGCAAGTCGGTGAGCGACAAAGTTACCCGCTGCATTTAGTGCAATCAGACCAACCCGTGCAACACCGCGTTGTACTTATCGGTAATGCCGCCCACACCCTCCATCCCGTTGCAGGCCAAGGTTTCAATTTAGGATTACGTGATGTCGCTGCGCTAGCTGAAGTATTGCATAACAATCTAGATGATTGTGGGGCCGCCCGTGCCTTGCATGATTACAAAGAATGGCGGGAAGCGGACCAAGATGATGTTATTAACATCACGCATAATCTCGTTCACCTCTTCAGCCAGTCCAACGCGATTATGGGCCAAGTCCGCGGCGCAGGGCTAGCGGCGACCAATGCCTTGCCGCCGCTTAAACACTGGCTCGCTGCCAAAAGTATGGGCTTGGGTCGAAAACAACCTAAGCTAGGACGAGGCCTTAAATTATGACGCCCGACTACGACATTATCATCGTCGGTGGCGGCATGGTCGGCGCCACGCTTGCCCTCTCCCTGAGTCAACAAGCCGATCTCAAGATCGCCTTAATCGAAGGCTATCCACCTGCGCAGTTAGCAGAAAATGATCTGCCTGATTTGCGTGTTAGTGCGCTAACGCACACCTCCGAATCGCTATTCCGACACCTAGGCACCTGGCAGCAATTATTCCAAAAGAGAATCAGCCCTTATCGCAATATGCATGTATGGGAGTCTCCTTCGACAAATTCAGAACAGGCGGAACGACATGAAGTGCATTTTGATAGTGCCAACATTGGCGAGCCCACACTTGGCCATATCATTGAAAACTGCCATCTTCAGCAAATTTTATTGCAGCAATGCCAGCAGGCCACTAATATCGACTTCCGCTGCCCTGCCAAGCCCACTGCATTAGATCTCGATGGTGAACTCCCAACACTCACCTTAGAAGATGAGCATATCCTCACGGCTAAGCTGATCGTCGCCGCAGATGGTGCACGCTCTCCCTTGCGCGACTGGGCGGGCATCAATGCACGTGGCTGGGATTATCAACAGCATGCCGTTGTTTGCACTGTCACCACTGAAAGAACACATCAACAAACGGCATGGCAACGCTTCCTACCCACCGGTCCGCTTGCCTTCTTGCCGCTCGCCGATCTGCATCAATGTTCCATCGTCTGGTCCACCACACCTGATGCAGCCAAACAACTTTGTGACTTATCAGAAACAGAATTTTGCCAACAAATTGGCGATGCCTTTGAACATCAACTCGGTCAAGTGCACCATGTTAGCAATCGATTGAGCTTCCCATTAAGGCTAAGCCACGCGCAAGACTATGTTAAACCAGGTTTCGCGCTAGTCGGTGATGCAGCCCACACCATTCACCCGTTAGCAGGCCAAGGCGTGAATATCGGCTTACTCGATGCGGCAGCGCTCCGAGATACAATTATTACCGCCCACCAACGCAACCGACAAATTGGCAGCCTGCAAACGCTCCGAAAATACCAACGCCAACGCAAAGCAGATAATTTAGCCATGCAGTTCACAATGGATGGTTTTAAACGCTTATTCGGTAGTCAACTCGCCCCCATCAAATGGGCGCGACGTTTTGGGCTTAACCGTGTCAACCAAACTCAATTCCTAAAGAATCATTTTATGAAACAAGCGACAGGATCGCAAAATAAAGCTAACGATGCTTAAACTCAAAACACCCCCACCAGTTTATGTACTGCTTATTGGCATAATAATGTGGCTACTCAACCGCTATATCCCCATCGCCACACTATTTTCTCCACCATGGACAAAACTCGCTTACCTACCGATCATCTTAGCGCTTCTCGTTGATATCATTTCATTAATCCAATTCTTCCAAGCCCACACCACCTTCAATCCCATGCGACCCGATAAATCAGAAAGTCTTGTCACCACAGGCATGTATCACTTCTCGAGAAACCCCATGTATGTTGGCCTGCTCTGCTGGCTTATCGGCTGGGGAATATTATTAGGCAGTCTTTCGCCCTTCTTGATGCTGCCTGTTTTTGTTTGGCTCATAACAACGCAACAAATTATGCCTGAAGAACAAATCCTACTGACTAAATTTGGCGACCAATATCAGGATTATATGATGTCTGTTAAGCGGTGGTTTTAATCTGAATGTTAGTGAGAAACACTATCGCGACGTAACACCTTAATAAAAGTCAGCCATAATATTTTCATATCAAACCCAAAAGACTGTTGCTTTAAATACGCAGTATCCAGTGCAACCTTTTGCGGAATAGGTAATTCATCTCGGCCATTCACTTGCGCCCAGCCTGTTAAACCTGGCATTAAATCAGATACGCCTTGCTGATTGCGTAATTCAATTAAGTCTGCTTGATTAAATAACGCGGGCCGGGGACCAACGAAGCTCATCTGCCCAACTAAAATACTCCAGAGTTGTGGTAGCTCATCCAAGCTCAATTTTCGCAATAAGCTACCGACGGGTGTTAAGGCATGATCGGGATGTGCTAATAAATGCGTTGCCACAACCGGTGTCTCTATTTTCATGCTACGGAATTTTGGCATCTGAAATAAATGGTTATATTGTCCGACGCGTTCAGACCAATATAAAACAGGGCCTTTAGAGCTTAGTTTTATCATCAGCGCAAGCAATAACATAGGGAAAATGAAGATAAGGATGAGTAGGCTGGCAAGCAGAAAGTCGAACAGTCTTTTCATCAGTCATCCTCAAAGTAAATAGTTGAGACTTTTGCACGTTAAGTATTTTTCGCTATGGCAAGGAAAAATGGTACGCCCGACAGGACTCGAACCTGTTACCCACAGCTTAGAAGGCTGTTGCTCTATCCAGATGAGCTACGGGCGCATTATGTAAGATGTAATTCTAACAGGGGAGGAAACATTTAAGAAGTGGTCGGGGTAGAGAGATTCGAACTCCCGACCCTCTGGTCCCAAACCAGATGCGCTACCAGACTGCGCTATACCCCGACATTTTCAAAAGCCATAAATTGGGAAATCGGCTTAAGGAAGCGAGCATGATACCGTTCTCGTCCCCATCCGTCAATCGCATCGTATATTTTTTTGCTGGAATCTCTGCAACATGCGAAAATGCTTTCTTTTTACTCCCTCGGAAACATCATGAGCGCACAAATTCTAGATGGCAAAGCCACTGCCGCCGCCTTAAGAAACGATATCCGCATCTCAGTTGAGAAACGCGTTGCTGCAGGCAAAAGACCGCCTGGTTTGGCCGTTGTGCTGATTGGTGCAGATCCTGCGTCCGCCGTCTATGTAGGCAGTAAACGCCGCGGGTGTGAAGAAGTGGGTATTAAATCGGTATCCCATGATTTACCCACTGAAACAACACAAGCCGAGCTACTTGCGCTAATTGACACCCTCAATACGGATGATTCGATTGATGGCATTTTAGTCCAACTCCCCTTACCAGAGCATATTGACACTGAATCTGTGATTGAACGGATTTTACCTGATAAAGATGTTGATGGTTTTCATCCTTATAATATTGGCCGTCTTGCGCAACGTAACCCGTTGCTGCGCCCTTGCACACCGAAAGGCATTATGACCTTGCTAGAGAAAACAGGCGAAGACTTACGAGGTAAAGAAGCCGTGATTATTGGCGTATCTAATATCGTCGGTCGCCCAATGGGATTAGAACTTTTATTAGCGGCTTGCACCACCACCTCATGTCATCGCATGACCCAAGATCTAGAGTTCCACGTCCGCCGCGCCGATATTCTCGTTGTCGCTGTCGGCAGACCCGATTTTATTCCGGGTGGCTGGATTAAAGAAGGCGCAATTATTATTGATGTCGGCATCAATCGTTTAGATAACGGCAAACTCACCGGTGATGTCGATTTTGAAGGCGCGAAAGAGAAAGCGGCTTGGATCACGCCTGTGCCGGGTGGTGTTGGGCCGATGACAGTGGCGACTTTGTTAGAAAACACATTGTATGCAGCTGA
>CAZRAY010000045.1:0-14546 GCA_964598235.1 uncultured Piscirickettsiaceae bacterium | reverse complement strand
TATGGATCCACACCACAGGGTAGTGCAGATTATTTGGATGATGATATTCCGTTTTAGGAGAAGCTTAAAACTTGAATTTTATAAAATATAAATTGGGTCCATTTAATATGGGCCTTTTTTATGAACCAAATAAACTAAAATAATGAATCATTTCAGTCCACATTTTATCCCCTCCGTGGTATTATTTGCCTGCAGGATGCACCCCATAAAATACTTTTGTCGCAGGATGCATCCCCAAAAACACTTACACGAAAAATGATCATGAAAAAAATACTAGTTGGTTTCACCCTGTTCTTATTTACCCTCTCAGCACAAGCAGCCTTGCACAGCTATGATTTAGTTTATACATCAAACACAACTGCTGCCACGGCCACGGCCAGCATAACGATCGACGACACTATTTTTGCGAATGTCGCGGCTGGTTTCAACGTTCAATCTGCAGCTTTACATGGCATCACCGCCTTTTCAATCACAGTTAGTGGTGCGACCTCGGGTAATGGCACTTTTACCTTGGCAGATTTCGCAACTTTTGTTTTTCAGCAAACAGGCCCCTATGATCTTTCTACCGATTTATTTGCGCAAGCCGTGCATATCGATTTTAATATGTTTATCGGATCTGCGGCTGCGCCCCAGGGCAGCGCTCCCAATCTAATCGTCACAAATGGTGGTGGTGGCGAAGCTTTAGTTCTGCGTTCCTTTCGCCCTGCTGCAGCGGCAGCAATACCAAGTTTACCTTTATGCGCATTAATGCTACTGAGCGCGTTACTGCTTTCTGTGGTTAGAAAGCGAATTGTATAAACAAACCCAATTCTAAGTTCCAAAAAGCCCTGCATTGCGGGGCTTTTTTATTTCTAGCCTTAAGACCAGAACTCTGGATGAACGGAGTGCCGTAACACTTCAGAAAGGGATTCCCACCTCTGTGGGAATGACGGGAACATCTGCAAACCCTAAAACAGAAAAAAGCCGTTTCAGCTCTATATCAAGCGGCGCTTCAATGCTTAGGGTCTCCCCCGAATAAGGATGCGTTAATTGCAACACATTGGCATGCAACAATAAACGATGACAATTAAATTGCTCCCTGAATAACTGATTATGCTTGCCATCGCCATGCGTTGTATCCCCAATCATATGATGGAAAATATGTTTCATATGGCGTCGGAGCTGGTGTTTTCTGCCTGTTTCAGGCTGCAAGCTAATTAAGGAATATCGCGCCGTTTGATAGCGCCCCACGGGATAAGGCAGTTCGATGGTCTGCAGACGGGTGTAATGCGTTATCGCTGATTGGGCAGGCTTATCTTCTGCCATGCTTTTATCTGTCATTTTGTCTTGTTCTTCTTTTAAGGGGTAATCAATCGTATCTTGTTCTTCGGTATAGCCTCGCACGACTGCAAGGTAATTTTTCTTCACTTGTCGTGCCATAAACTGATCGGTTAACTTCCTCGCCGTTGCGCTATCCAAAGCAAATAATAATACGCCAGACGTTGGTTTATCTAGGCGGTGAACAGGATAAACATGTTGGCCAATTTGATCACGCGTTTGCTGCAGGGCGAATTCGGTTTCATATTTATCAATCATGCTGCGATGCACTAATAAACCCGCAGGTTTATTGATCGCGACCATCGTCTCATCTTGATAAAGAATGTCTAGCACTTAGCGTTCAATCTCAAACCGTTTTCTTGCCAGCAAAATAATCATTATCACTGGTATCCCCATCAATGCCGTCATTAGGAAAAACTGGGAATAACCCATCGCATCGACCATACCGCCCGAATACCCCCCTAATACCTTCGGTAATAGTGTCATGATTGAGCTAAAAATGGCATATTGCATGGCGGTGAATGAGACATTGACCAAACTTGAGAGAAAAGCAATAAACGCGGCGCTCGCCAAGCCCGCCGCTAAATTATCGGCAGAGACGACAATATAAAATAAGGTCATATCATGCCCTGCTTGGGCGAGTAACATAAACAGTAAATTAGTTAATGCTGACAGCACCGCGCCTAACAATAAAATCCGCATCACACCAAACCGTAAAGCCAATAACCCCCCTAAGAAACCGCCTAAAATCGTCATAAACAAACCAAAGCTTTTCACCACGATGCCAATTTCTACTTTGGTGAATCCTAAATCTTGGTAAAACACATTAGAAATTACACCCAGCAGAATATCGGACATCCGATATAACGCAATCAGCGCCAATAACAACCAGGCCATTGATTTGCCATAGCGTTGGAAAAAATCTTGCACGGGTGCCACATAGGTCTCACTCACCATCTTACGATCCACGAAGCCAAGCCGTATCCAGATAGTCGCCACACCCCAAGCTACAGCAACCGCAGCGGTCAGCCGTAATACGGCCACCAACACGCTGGCAAGCACTTTATTTGAAAAGAATTCTGTCAGCGTTGCTTTTAGGCCATTGGCTAATACGCCACTGAAATAATAGGTGACCACCAAGCCAATAACGGCGACTAAAAATAACACAAAGAATCGACCATAATCCGATGCTGAATAATGGTGCTTATCCTGTTTATGCTCGGGTTCAGGCATTAATAAGGTCGTCACCACGCCCACTAACATCACTGCTGCCATAATGAAGTATGTGGTTTGCCAGGCACTATAACTATAGCTATCTTTTGCAGAGCCCAAACCTGCCGCTAGGAAAAGCGCACCAGCCCCTGCCACAATCATGCCAATGCGATAACCCGCCACATACGTTGCCGCCATCAGTGCTTGTAATTGTCGTTCCGCAGATTCAATCCGATAGGCATCAATCACAATATCTTGCGTGGCGGAGGAGAAACCCAATAATAACGCACCTAATGCCATGATCGCTAAGCTATGATCGCTGGCAGCAGGGTTGGTCATCGCCATGATGACAATCGCCAACATAATCAGGCATTGAGAGAATAATAACCAGCTGCGGCGCTTGCCTAACCACTGCGTGAGCACAGGCAGGGGCAATCGGTCCACTAAGGGCGCCCACACAAATTTAAATGAATAGCCCAATGCGGCCCAGCTAAAATAAGTGACCGTCGCGCGTGCCATACCCGCTTCCCGCAACCATAAACTCAAAGAGGAGAAAATGAGTAGAATTGGGATCCCTGCTGAAAAGCCAAGGAACAGCATGCGCACAACGCGTGGGTCGCCAAAAGCCTTGATGCTCTCCAGCCAACTTTTATCATTTAAAAGTGACTGTTCACTCATGATTAAACCATGTCATAATGATACTCTATCGTTAGAGGGGCATGATCTGAATAGCTCTCGCCACGGTAAATATTAGTCGACACTACCTTGCCTTTTAAGCTCGGCGTGAGAATATGATAATCAATCCGCCAGCCCACATTATTGGCTCTGGCTTGGCCCCGATTTGACCACCAAGTGTATTGATGTTCTGCCTGATCTAATTCTCTAAAGGCATCGATGAAACCAACATCATCGAATAAGGTATCCAACCAGGCTCGTTCTTCTGGCAAGAAGCCTGAATTTTTGAGATTACCTTTCCAATTCCGAATATCTTCATTTTTATGGGCAATATTCCAATCACCAGTAATAATATAATCCCGACCCGATGCTTTCATTTCCAGCATCTTCGCCATCATATGATCCATGCAGCGATATTTAAGCTGTTGGCGTTCTTCTTTTGCCGAACCAGAAGGCATATAAAGCGAAATTACGCTTAAATTTCCAAATTTCGCTTCGATATAGCGCCCTTCTGAGTCGAACTCCGGATTACCCATGCCAACGATAACGTCGTCAGGCTTGTGCTTGCAATATAAAGCAACGCCACTATAGCCCTTCTTTTGAGCATCATGATAAAAGCAATGATAGCCTTCGGGATGATAAAGCGCATCTGATAACTGGTCTATTTGCACTTTGGTTTCTTGAATCGCCACCACCTCTGCCTGCTCTGTCGCCAGCCAATCAAAAAAACCTTTCCGGCCCGCCGCGCGGATCCCATTCACATTGGCGGTTATTATTTTCAAGCGATCACCTTCTTTTTTCGTCTAATGAGTTTTTTCAATTTGCGCTTCGTGATCTGTTTTCTATCATAATTGGCCAGCGGCTTTTCCCAACCATCGGCAAACGATTTACCAAACACATCAAAATAGCTTTGCATAAATGCCCGTCGGTTAGGCCAATCTAGTTTATAACATGCCCGCGCTAAATCAATTAAGCGTTGCCGCTCAGTAATTTTTTTGCCCTTCATCAATAAGGTGGCGCGACCAATATCGATCACGGTAACGTCAATACCACCCGCGTCATTCTTCGTCATCAATAAATTACCACCCGATAAATCATGATGGATAATATTATTGTTATGCATATTGCAAATATAGGCCGCCAAGGCTTGATAAATTGCCTCGCGGCTAAAGCCTTCATATTCTATTTCGCCTTGGGCAAATGCGGTGAACGCATTACGGGCAGAAAACGGATCGGCCACAAATTCGCACACATAATAATTATGGGTAATGCCTGCATTTTCCGTGCGCTCAAAATACGCTATCGGCATCGGGCTGCTCACACCGCGTCGAATCATCTCTGAGGCATTATTCCAATGGCGTTGCCCTTTACTCGGGCGGAAGCGATAAGTAAACTTCTTCGCGCCAGTCGCCCGATTTTGTTTTACCACTAACACCTCATCAGAATTCAATGGGTTTCTCAGGCTCCACACTTTATTGCGCTGATCACGATGCACGCCCAATTGCGGTAAGCTCAATAAACTTTCGGGTAACATCGCTTTTGCCTTCTCAGCGGGATCTTCACCCACTTTCACCGCAATTGCACCGCGCCAGTCGCCTTCTGCCCAAGGCAAAAATTCAATGCCTTCTGCGCGGGTAAATAGCGTGCTTTTTGGCGTAATATCCAGCTCATACATCTGCGCAGGTGTTAGCTTTGTTTCTTGTGGTTGGTCAAACAGCATAAAGAGCGGCTGTTCATTCAGGCTAATAGCCGATGCTTGTGCTGTGCCTTCTGCATTAAAGTGTTGGGCTGTTACCATCTGCTCGGTATCGTAGAGCATCTCTAGCGATAACACTTGCCTATCTCGCATCCAAGCAATGTGAAGCTGTTGGTTATCAGGCGTATTGAAAATAAAATGATTCAACCCATTATCCGCATTGACCGCCTGAACACAGCGCGCGCCTTGCAGGCTCGCAATCACATGCTTCAGCGCATAAAAAGCAGGCTCAGGTTTAAAATCATCATAACGTCCCCGAATTTCTTGATAAAAACTCACATTATCAATATCAGGATAGCCAATGGCACCATCATCAATTAAGCCATCTCGGCCATCAATCAACGGCCCCCAATACACACGATCCAATGCGCCGCTTACCGCAGCCATGACTAAATAGCGCACGAGGTAATCCACTTTCTTCTTCTCTGGAAAATCAGACCAACGATTTAAGCGTTTGCTCGTCCAACAGGTGTAACTGCACATCGTTTGCTTCACATCATAGCGACGTGAAATATCCGCAAAGATACGCGCCTTCTTCACCAGGTTTAATTTAAATAACGGCATGAGAAATCGACCAAATACTCGATGATCATAAGCCTCTGGCTCAATCACGCGCTCCACAAATAAATTATCAGTGTGAATTTCTGGTGCTGCCCCTTGCCGTTGCATCTCTGCTAATAAAGCAATATTACTGATTGGCTCAAAATCAGACACATTGGGCCCCACTAAAGGTATTTTTACGGTGTTGTTGGCCAATGCTTCATTTGCTATCTGCCAAGCAGCAAGATAACCCTGTGGCTCAAAACCAGACCATCGTCCGCGATTCGGCGTCGCGCCAATTTCAAAACTCGCTATCTGCTCACCATAACGAGAAGCGACTTCACCGACAAAATCACGCCAACGTTGTTGTGCCGCCAAATCTGTATCCAAAACCGCCGCATCTTCTGCCGGCGGCAAAAGGTCTAACATCACCTGAAAACCCGCCGCCAATACTTTCCGCAGTAACCGCTCCGCATCGCCTTCTAAAGAGGTATATGAAAAATCCATTCGCACATGCTGCAAACCTAATTCTTGGAGCCGCACAATAATATAATTATCTACCCGTGGATCTCGAGATGGCGCAATATTAATACCAAAGAAATCAATAGGCACCGTTAAGCCAGGCAGTAATGATGGCGAACAATTGAACCAGAGCCCTGTTTTAACAAAAGTCGTAACCGTGTCTTTTGTTGCCTGCCAATAATGTTGTTTTCGTGATTTCAATTCAGAACCCTATATAATGAACTCGAATTTTATCACACCGTGACCTGCCTACATTGCCTGAAAACAGGATGCACGCCTAAGGCACCCTAAACTTTTTTGCATATAAGCATTTACATTTGATTCAAAATTAAGGATAATGCTCTGTTCTGTTAAACCACATCTGATTTTTTAGGGGATAAATTTGGCTAATTCAGCTCAAGCACTTAAACGCGCACGTCAAGCGGAAAAAAACCGCATTCATAACGTAGACCTACGTAGCGCAATGCGTACCAAGCTTAAAGCAGTAGATGCTGCTATCGAAGCAGGCGATAAAAAGGGCGCAACTGAAGCGCTTAAAGTAGCGGTACCACATGTTGACCGTTTAGCGCGTAAAGGCCTACTCCACATGAACAACGCAGCGCGCAAAAAGAGCCGTTTAAACACTGCAATTCAAGCACTGTAAAACAGTTCAAGCAAATTGAATTTAAAAAAACCGGCGATTGCCGGTTTTTTTATGCTTATCGTTTATCGCTCCCCTTTGGGATAGGGCGTTATGGGAAAAGATAATTGCATTGCCATCTTTCCGCCCGCTCCTCCATTGTATTACATCAACCCAACATCACTACTTCGTTCTGTTGAATCAAGTACACAACTCAATTAACCTGCTTTATTGGCATCAAGCCCCTTTTTCATTACACACTCTATATTCTTTTAGTTTAAGTCCAATACATATAATACCTCTATCTTAATATGTCTATTTTTGGAAAAAACCTCTTTACCTGTATTAATTAGCCATAGTATACTTTATTCTGTAAAAACGAGAAATTTATTTAACTTTACAAGTTTATGGAGAAAATAATGAAGAAATATCAACTTACTGGTACGCGTTCTATCACAAAAACAATCATGTTTTATGTTGCTTTTATATGCAGTAACGCTGCTATCGCTGCACCCGTTGACCTAACACCTTGGACAGCTGATGGCGATGGTGCCATAACTTGGACAGTGCAAGCGGGCAATACAGACGTTCTAGTAACTGGCAATGCTAATCCCGCCGTATTTCATAATGGGCTAAATAGTCAAGGATTCCGACTCTCAGGAACAGTGGAAGTGCAAACAATGTCGGATGATGACTTTATGGGGTTTGTACTGGGTTATAACAATGGTGACATCACCAATGGAGCCGCTGATTATCTACTTATTGATTGGAAACAAGGAGATCAAACAGCCTTTGGTGCAAACGCACTCGAAGGTTTAGCAATTTCACAAGTGAATGGGGCACTCACTAACACTGATGCTTGGGGACATATAGGAAACGTAACAGAACTCCAACGCGCAACCAACTTTGGTAGTACAGGTTGGGCTGATAACACAAGTTATCAATTCGAGATTGTTTTCACCCCTTCTTTAGTGGAGTTTTATATTAATGGCGTTCTAGAGTTAAGTATCTCGGGTGCATTCAACAATGGTAGCTTTGGTTTTTACAGCTTTAGCCAGCCCAATGCCCTATTTTCTGCAATAGATCAGCGCGCTATCACCCCGCCTGCTGCTATTGCTGTTCCACTTCCCGCTGGCATTCTACTATTTAGCACTGCTCTGCTCTTACTGTTAGGCTCGCGAAAGTTAAAGTCTAACCCACACTTGCTCAAAACATAGTTTGTGACCCAGCACAATGAATAATCAAGTATAGGAATGACGTATTTTAACTGTGTAGTAAAGTGCCCACTTGCTCACCGGCAAACAGCTTGCGAATATTATCAGGCTTTTTACCCGATAGAATAACTGTATCCGCGCCTGATACCGCGGCACGACGGGCAGCCAATAGCTTAGTTGCCATCCCGCCACGACCTAGTTTCCCAGCCCCTTTACTTGCCATTGCATCTAATGCAGGATCGTTAGCAGGCGCGCTGGCAATGAGTTTTGCATCTGGATTTGAGCGGGGATCGGAATCAAATAAGCCATCTTGATCGGTTAGAATCACCAATAAATCCCCAGCTACCAAGCCAGCGGTCATCGCAGCTAAGGTATCATTATCGCCAAAGCGGATTTCTTCGGTGGCAATCGTGTCATTTTCATTCACAACGGGTACCACGCCCATCTCTAGCAAGTTCATCATTACCGTTTGTGCGTTGGTATAACGCTCTGTATCGGTAAGATCAGCATGGGTGAGGAGAATTTGCGCGGTATGGATACCATGTACTTTAAATGCGGCGGCATAGGCTTGGATGAGGTCCATTTGGCCAACGCTTGCGGCTGCTTGTAATTGATAGAGCTCTCGTGGCCGCTCAAGCCAACCTAGTTCTTGCATACCTGCAGCAACCGAGCCAGAGGTAACTAACACCACTTCTTTGCCTTGTGATTTCAACCATGCAATTTCATCACTCAACCAACGCACACGATCGCGATCCAGCCCTTCGCCTTCTTTCGTTAGCAAGGCGCTACCGATTTTGATGACCCAGCGTTTTTTCTCGGTAAGTTGTTGGTGTGTTGTTTTATCCGTCATTGTCTTCTTTTTCTGCTAATAAAGCGGCCGCTTCGGCCTCTTTTACATCATCCAAATAATCCATAATATCATCGCATAGCGCATCACAGCCTTCTCCTGATTCGCCACTGATATAATATACCTTATCTTGCCACCCTAGGGTATCAATCACCTCTTGGCAGAGTTCATCACGGATATCTTCGGGTACGAGATCA
The DNA here is from genome assembly GCA_964598235.1 of uncultured Piscirickettsiaceae bacterium. GTDB lineage: Bacteria > Pseudomonadota > Gammaproteobacteria > Nitrosococcales > Methylophagaceae > UBA652. The sequence goes on along the minus strand of CAZRAY010000045.1, from coordinate 5,647 downwards.
AGTTTATTTAACACTAACCATTGATCTTGTTTACCCAGCGCTTCACTATATCGCTCTAATTCTTTATTGATGATCCGCACACTTTCAACCGGATCTTGTTTCACATCCACAGGCGCCATATCCACCATATGCAGTAATAGCCGCGTGCGCGTTAAATGGCGCAAAAATTGTAAACCTAACCCTGCACCTTCCGATGCGCCTTCCACCAAACCCGGAATATCCGCAATGACGAAACTACGCACATCTTTCATCGTTACGACACCTAAATTAGGGTGTAACGTTGTAAACGGATAATTTGCTACCTTAGGTTGCGCAGCAGAGACTTGGCGAATAAAGGTCGATTTACCTGCATTAGGCAAGCCTAATAAGCCAATATCCGCCATCACCTTCATTTCCATGCGTAAGGTACGGCTTTCACCTGGCGTGCCATCCGATGTTTTACGCGGCGCGCGGTTCACGCTTGATTTATAGCGGGTATTGCCCAAACCATGCCAACCGCCTTTCGCGACTAATAGGGTATTGCCAATCACCAGCAAATCACCCATTAATTCATCGGTATCATCATCCCACACTTCTGTACCTGGCGGCACAGGGATAACTAAATCCTCGCCCTGCGCACCGCTACACAAGCGGCCTTGGCCATGTTGACCACGTTCCGCATGGAAATTCCGCTTATAACGAAAATCGATCAGGGTATTGACTGCACTATCTACTTGCAAATACACATCCCCACCATCACCGCCATCACCCCCATCAGGGCCACCAAAGGGGATATTCTTCTCACGACGAAAGCTCAAACAGCCATTGCCGCCTGCACCTGCGTGTACTTGGATCTTTACTTCATCAACAAATTTCATTTTATCTAACTCTTTGTGAGATATTTGCACGATAAGTATTTTTCGTCAGAACAAGGCAAAAATAGTCGAAATAGCGCAGTTTACAATTCGTAAATGAGCATTTTGAAGCTATTTTTAACGCAGTGCTGGCGGAAAAGACAACTCGTACAATAGAAACAAAAAAGCCCCGCTAGTGCAGGGCTTTTATTATACCCAATTAAATGGGCTAATTTAGCAACCGATTAAGCAGCGACAACGCTTACAAATTGACGGTTTTTAGGGCCTTTAACTTCAAACTGAACTTTGCCATCTGATGTGGCAAATAAAGTATGGTCACGACCTAATTCAACATTTTTTCCTGCGTGAACACGTGTGCCACGTTGACGAATAAGGATGTTACCTGCTAAAACGGCTTCACCACCATAGCGTTTTACGCCAAGTCGTTTCGACTCTGAATCGCGTCCGTTCCGCGTACTACCACCCGCTTTCTTATGTGCCATTTTACTACCCTCAATCAATACTCATGCAGCGCATAAGCGAAATATTTATGTTGTTTATGCGGCCGATCAAACCCAAACCCCATAACAGAACCGAACATTTTAATGCTTTTATGACGATAGATCAACTCCAAATTGCCTTGCTTAGCGAATACTAAAGGCTAAAGCTATGGCCTAGATACACTTCCTTCACCTGCTTATTGGCTAATATCACCTCAGATGTCCCTTCCGCAATGATTTCACCCTCATCCATAATATAGGCATGATCGCATATTTTAAGGGTTTCTCGTACATTATGGTCGGTAATCAATACCCCAATATCGCGCGCCGCAAGTTGCTGAATAATCGCTTGGATATCCAAAATTGAGATGGGATCTACCCCCGCAAAAGGTTCATCTAATAAAATGAATTTAGGCGACATAGTCAATGCGCGCGCAATTTCAACGCGGCGACGTTCACCACCCGACAAACTCAGACCCAATGAGCCTCGAATGGGTTCAATCCGAAAATCGTGGAGCAAACCCTCGAGCAACGCTGCTTGGCCCGCTGCATCCAAGTCTGACCGCGTTTCAATAATGGCAACCAAATTTTGTTCAACCGTCAGTTTTCGAAAAACAGAGGCTTCTTGTGGTAAATAGCTTAATCCAAGATGCGCCCGTTGGTCGATGGGCATCGTGGTGACATCTTGCTTATTAATAAATACATCGCCACTATCTGGTAGCACCAACCCAACCATCATATAAAAACTGGTGGTTTTCCCTGCGCCATTTGGCCCAAGCAAACCCACAATTTCACCCGCTCTTACCGTTAACGAGATCCCTTTGACAACCTCGCGGGCAGCAAAACGTTTTGTGAGGTTGCTTGCATGTAATGTCGACATGCTAATTATTTAGCTTAACGTAAGTACGGCTAACCCAACCAATCAAATTTTCACCACTCACATTGGTTTGAATTTGCAACCAATCCTCATTTTCACTGAGCACCGTGAACTGCCCATGTGGGGGCAATGAACCCACCTTAACCGAACCCACATCAGGCTCTGCACGAATATTAAGTCGGGTTGTTGCAAAGCCGGCACCCGCTGCTGCATCATTTATCTCAACTGGTGGCACTGATATCGTCGGTTCTATCGGCACCGCGACGCTGGCTTTATTCCCTGCTGGCTGAATTACAACATGCACCCGCCCGCCCGTTTCTGCCGGTTCTCCTGTATTTCCAGAAGCCGCTCCCTTCCCTGCATAAACAATATTTTTAGCAATATCATATTTAATTCGTGGACCACTAAATGTATCACCATTTTGAGTCACATACGCTTTACCAATCAAGATAATAGTTTGCGTTTCTGGAAAATATTCCATCCGCGTGCCGCGTGCTTTAACGGCATCTTCACCTTGTGTTTGCACTTGCTGATACGTTGCTAATTTACCCACGGCAACCGCTTTGGTGATCTCTTTATTTTTATCAAAATGGAAAGTAATCGTATCGCCTTCAATCTTAAGTGACCCTTGCGTTAAAATTGCACGCCCCTTATATTCAGTAAAGCCTGTTTTATCATTTAACAAGGCCTCATCTGCCTCAATATTGATTGGCTGCATGCTATCGCTTTCTAGTGCCCACCCCATAATAGGGAGCAATAGCAACATTAATAGCGCTGATAATTTAATGAATAAATGGTTCATAATTCCCTCTAACTTTAGAATGTAATTTCACGATGCTCTTATTTAAATCTGCATCTAAGCCTGTGCCGAAGGTGACCCCGGTTGGCGATACCATTTTCACAGCCTGATCGGTATCTGCTGTGCCTGCGGCCAAATCAATATGTAAGCTATCGGTATAGAGTTCTATCTCTTTATTACCTGGGCGAGTAATCATGACATTACCGGCTAGCTGCACTTCGTCGCTATCTTCATAAGTGGTGCCTTTATCTGACAAAATCAACCATGTTTGTCCCTCTTCATCCACAAAATGGCTAATCTGCGAGGTAACTTCAATACTATCATCATCAGGATAATGCGCCATATGGCTACCCGATAAAATGCGATAGGGTTTGCCGGTTTCATCCATGGTGGTCACCGTAAAATCAGACATCACATAATCGCTCATCCTGCCTGTTTGTGATAGAGAGATCGGCGTTGTTATGATCTTTTCATCGCTGGCCTTGAAAAACAAGCTCACACTGAACACGGCAATGCAGACCAAAATCAGCCGCATTAACCATCGTAAACGCGTTGTTTTCTGAAGCTTAGCAGTGTCGTTCAATTTGATCCTGCCATGTGTCTTGGCCTTGCATAATTAACTCACACAATTCACGCACTGCCCCTGCACCACCTACTGCAGGCGTTACCCAATGCGCAGTTTGTTTTACCAAAGGATGGGCATCTTTCACCGCAACCGCTAAACCGACGCGACTCATAATGGATAAATCAACAATATCATCTCCCACATAAGCACATTGCTCAGGTGTTAGACTCAGCTCTGCAATAAGCGATTCAAATGCTGGCAGCTTCACCTGTTGGCCTTGATAGATATGTTTAATGCCTAAGCCTTCCATTCGATGTTTAACCACCTCTGAGGTTCTCCCTGTAATGATACCTACATCGACACCCGTATATTGCAACAGTTTCATCCCATGACCATCACGCGAATTAAATGCCTTATATTCTTGCCCATCATCACCAATAATAATACGGCCATCGGTCAACACCCCATCCACATCAAAAATAACGAGTTTAATGGCTTTGCAGCGTTCTAAAATATCTTTCATCCTATCCCTTTAACTCTATAATTGTTTCTGAATAATGTGATTTTTGTTTTTCAGCAAGGCGGTTTGAGGAACTGAAGCGCAAAAAGTGCATTATTCAGAAACAATTAAACGACACCTGCACGGAGAAGATCATGCATATTCAACGCGCCTAACAATTTCTTTTGTTCATCAACGATTAATAAGCCATTGATCTTATGCTGTTGCATCAATGCCAATGCTTCTGCCGCCAACATGTCTGGCCGACCTGTTTTACACTCTTGCGTCATGCATTCTGAAATCGCTGTGGTATGCACATCAATCGTCTCTGCTAACACACGGCGTAAATCACCATCGGTAAACACACCTAACAGTGCCCCATCTGAATCCGTGACGGCCGTCATCCCTAGGCCTTTATTACTCATCTCAAGCAGGGCGTCTGTAATCGGTGCTGTGGCTAAAGTGCGTGGGATAGCCGCTCCTGTATGCATTACATCGCTGACATGGAGTAATAACCGCCGGCCTAATGTACCATTGGGATGAGAGAGCGCAAAATCTTCTGCCGTAAAACCACGTGCTTCAAGCAATGCAACCGCTAATGCATCGCCCATCACCAATGCGGTGGTGGTGCTGGAAGTCGGTGCTAAACCAAGCGGGCAAGCCTCTTGCGCAGCGCTGACATCAAGACAAGCATCCGCACTTTTCGCCAAAGTAGATTCTAAGCGACCCGTTAACAAAACAAGGGGAACGCCGAGTCGTTTTATAATTGGTAGGATGGTGAGAATTTCACTGGTTTCACCCGAATTTGATAAGGCAACCACCACATCTTTATCCGTGATCATCCCTAAATCGCCATGGCTGGCTTCACCGGGATGCACAAAAAAAGCGGGGCTACCCGTGCTCGCCAAAGTGGCTGCAATCTTACCCCCAATATGGCCTGATTTTCCCATGCCAATAACCACAATCCGACCTTCACATTTCAATAAAAATCGGCAGGCATCAACAAAGGCATCACCGATCCGCTGACCGAGCGCTTCTATCGCCTTGGCTTCAGTTTCAATCACCGCCAGCCCAAGCGCTTTTAATTTTTCTGCTTCAATATTGAATGCTGTTGTCATCTAATTTAGAGACCACCTTGATAAGCCAATAATCCATTATAACTAATATACACCAGCAACATCACACCGCCCGCCACTCGACCAAGGCGCCCCTGCTTATTGGCACTAATAAACGCGAATAATAATACCGCTAAAAACACCATCACCACATAATCACGCGATAATACAGCGGGATCTAATAGGCTCGGTGCAATTAAGCCGGGCATCGCAAGCACCGCCAATAAATTAAAAATATTTGAACCAATAATATTCCCAATCGCAATATCCGGTTCAGACTTTAATACCGAGGCAATGGAAGCAGCGAGTTCTGGCAAACTGGTACCAATCGCTACGATCGTCAACCCAATAATTAGTTCGCTCACCCCTAACAAAGTCGCCACACCTACCGCGCCCCATACCAACAATTTAGAGCCGATCAATAAGATGATTAAACCAATCATGAATTTGACCGTCGCT
>CAZRAY010000044.1:0-15111 GCA_964598235.1 uncultured Piscirickettsiaceae bacterium | reverse complement strand
ACTAATACGGTATCGCCTGTCGATAATTGCGGACGCACAAAGCTTTGGGCGATTAAATTAATCGCTTCCGTTGCCCCGCGCACAAAAATAATTTCTTCAACTGCCGCTGCATTGACAAAACCGCGCACTTTCTCCCGCGCGCTTTCATAAGCATCTGTCGCCCGTTGGCTTAGCTGATGCACCCCGCGATGAATATTGGCATTATCTTTCTCATAATAATCTGCCACGGCATCAATCACACAACGCGGCTTCTGGCTGCTCGCTGCATTATCTAAATACACCAATGGATGCCCATTCACTTCTTGGTTGAGAATAGGAAAATCACGCCACCGTTCAGTAATATTTAGTTCAATCGTCATACCACTACACCCACCTGCGGCATATTCGCTTCCACCAGTGTTGTTAAAGAACCACGCAATTCAGGAATCGCCACTTGGTTAATCACTTCAGATACAAAAGCATAGGTCAATAAATTACGTGCTTCCAATTCGCTTAAGCCACGCGCCCGTAAGAAAAACAACTGTGATTCATCCAATTGCCCGACTGTACTGCCATGCGAACAGGTCACATCATCGGCATAAATTTCCATTTGTGGCTTAGTATCAATCTCGCAACCACGAGACAATAATAAATTCGCATTTTGCTGCTTAGCATCTGTTTTTTGGGCATTCTGATGGACTACAACTTTGCCGTTAAACACCGCCCGCCCTTTCTCATCCAGCACACCTTTATACAATTCTTCACTCGTCGTATTCGGTACCGCATGATCGACTCGTGTATGGTTATCAATATGCTGCTCACCCCGCGGCAAATATAAACCATCCATCACACAATGTGCGGCCTCACCTAATAGCTGGGCATGCAAATCTTGGCGTGCAAGCTTGCCACCGAGCGCCACGCTATGTGTTTGCCAAATACTGTTCTCAGCTTGTTTACCACTCAAGTGCGTAATTTGAAAGGCTGATTTAGACGCGTTTTGCATCACATAATGTTTCAAATAGCTATCTGCTCCCAGCACCACTTCGGTTATTTGATTGGCAAAATAGGTCTCGTTCGTTAAGCCAATATGCGTTTCAACCAATTCTGCGGCACTGCCTTCGCCTACTACCACCAAATTATGCAGGTGTGTAGCTAAATTCTCGGTATTACCCGTATTGATAAACACCAATTCAATTGGCTTATCCACGGCCACATTCTCATCCAGGATAATCACCGCACCTTCACTCACTAGCATCGTATTCAATGCTGTTAACCCAGGCGCATCAATAAGCGCTTGTTGACCAAAATGGGCAGCGACTGCTGGCAATGTAAGTGATTCAGATAAGGGCTTCACCGTTGCACTGGCAGGTATGCCCTCGATATTTGAATGCTCAGCAATATACACACCATCAACAAACACTAAATGATACGCATCCTTAAGCTGCTTCGCCGCTACAATCTCAGCAGAAGTTACTGTCGAAGAAACAGGCGTATGCACCCATTCAACCTGCCCCAACCCCCACAAACTAGTGTATTTCCAATCTTCTTCTTTCTTCGCGGGTAAACCCTGTTGTTTAAAATGGTCCGTCGCTTGCGAGCGTAGCGCTTGCAACCAGGCAACATCCAGCCCCAAGCCAACCGGCACTGCCTCAAAAGCCGTTGCAAGTTCGGTTACACGCTTCATGCGCCCGCATCCTCGTTCACCCAGCTATAGCCCTTGGCTTCTAATTCTAATGCCAGCGACTTATCACCTGATTTCACAATCTGACCATCCGCCAACACATGCACAAAATCAGGCACAATATAATCTAATAAACGCTGATAATGCGTGATCATAATAATCGCACGATCATCAGAACGCAGCGCATTCACGCCATCCGATACGATTTTCATTGCATCAATATCCAAGCCTGAATCGGTTTCATCCAAAATCGCCAAGGCAGGCTCAAGCAGCGCCATCTGTAAAATCTCATTGCGCTTTTTCTCACCACCTGAAAAGCCTTCATTCACCCCGCGATGCAAGAATTCTTCATCCATCTGCACCAATTCCATTTTGCTCCGCACCAGCGATAAGAAATCAATCGCATCCAGCTCATCCAGCCCTTGATGTTTACGCACCGCGTTCAATGCTGCTTTTAATAAATAGATATTACTCACGCCCGGAATTTCAACCGGATATTGAAAGGCTAAAAACACCCCCCGTTGAGCGCGTTCCTCAGGTTCGAAATCAAGCAGGTTTTCGCCTTTATACAACACCTCACCTTGGGTAATATCATAGTCGGCGCGTCCCGCTAAAACATTTGATAGCGTACTTTTACCCGCCCCATTCGGCCCCATAATCGCATGCACTTCACCGGCATTCACTGTTAAGTTAATACCACGTAAAATTTCAGTGCCATTAATGCTGGCATGGAGGCTTTTAATTTCTAACATTTTCATTTATTTATTTATTCTCTAAAATATTCATATACTAGTCGGATGACGCCATCGCTTATCCGGCCTACGAGCTTGGAAGCGCAATCAATAACGCCATAGTTCCTAAAAAGAACCACCCTACAAAACCCAATACTGCACTTGCTTGCCCTATAACTTTGTCATGATTTTCAAACCCTATAATCACAGCACTGATCGACATCAATAATCCTAAAATATATGCAAAAGTTACTATCATTGAGGTCTGAGATGTAACAGCTACAGCAACTCCATATGTTGCCCCCAAAAAAACAACGAAAAATCCAAATAAGTTGCCGGTACAAAGTAGAGACAATATAAAAACGGATAAAATGATAAATATCAAGGAGTAAAAAATTTGCCTCATGTTATATCCATCCCTGTAAATTCACCCAACACTGCCTTCGAGCGATAGCCCCAATAAATTCTGAGCCTCTACCGCAAATTCCATCGGTAATTCACGCATCACTTGCTTACAAAACCCATTCACAATCATCGATACCGCATCTTCAATATCCAAACCACGTTGACGGCAATAAAATAATTGGTCTTCGCTAATTTTAGACGTTGAGGCTTCATGCTCCACTTGTGCCGTTGGGTTCTTCACCTCAATATACGGATAGGTATGCGCCGCACATTGATCACCCATCAATAAGGAATCACATTCGCTATAATTCCGTGCATTCTCTGCATTCGGGCCGATTTTTACTAATCCTCTGTAGGCATTTGATGATCTGCCCGCCGAAATCCCTTTTGAGATAATCGTTGAGCTGGTATTTTTGCCCAAATGAATCATTTTGGTGCCGGTATCCGCTTGTTGCATATTATTAGTCACGGCAACGGAATAGAACTCAGCCACCGAATTATCGCCTTGCAACACCACGCTTGGGTATTTCCAAGTAATCGCCGAACCTGTTTCCACCTGCGTCCACGATACTTTGGATGATTCACCCTTACATATCGCCCGCTTGGTCACAAAGTTAAAGATCCCACCCACGCCATTCTCATCGCCGGGATACCAATTCTGCACCGTTGAATATTTAATCTCAGCGCGATCATGCGCCACCAGCTCCACCACCGCCGCATGCAGCTGATTTTCATCCCGCATCGGTGCAGTGCATCCTTCCAAATAGCTCACATATGAATCATCATCGGCAATAATTAACGTACGCTCAAATTGCCCCGTATTCGCTGCATTGATTCGGAAATAAGTTGATAATTCCATTGGGCAACGTACCCCTTTCGGAATATACACAAAAGAGCCATCACTAAATACCGCTGAATTCAACGCCGCATAGAAATTATCACGGTATGAAACAACGGAACCCAAATATTGCTTAATCAACTCAGGATGCGCGTGCACCGCTTTCGAAAACGGCATGAAAAGAATGCCTTTTTCAGCCAACGTATCTTGGAATGTATTGGCCACCGACACACTATCAAACACCGCATCCACCGCCACACCTGCCAATCGTGCACGCTCATCTAGCGGCACACCTAATTTCTCATAGGTGCGTAATAACTCTGGATCGACCTCATCCAAGCTTTTCGGCCCATCTGTATTTTGTTTTGGCGCTGAATAATAGCTAATCGCTTGATAATCAATTTCTGGATAATTCACATGTGCCCATTCTGGTGTTTCCAATGTCAACCAATGTCGAAATGCTTCCAACCGCCATTCCAGTAAAAATTCAGGCTCGCCCTTAATCGCCGAAATTTGGCGAACGGTCTCTTCGCTCAAACCTGGTGGTAAGCTTTCTGATTCGATATCCGTTACAAAACCAGCGCTATATTCGCTGGCAACAACGCCATCAAGCCCCTGCTCTCTACTAATTGTTTGCTCAGCCATGTAACCTTTTTTCCTTTACTGCGTCGCGAGAGGCATAAAATCGTACGGTATTCTCACGCTGTGGAATCAACATATCCGACAGCTTCACTTCATCTAATGCCTGAAAAACCGCATCATTAATTTTCGCCCAACTATCTTGCACATCACAATGCGCCTCCTGCTCACAATGGCTATCATCGCCTACACATTCCGTGAGCGTAATCGGCCCTTCTAGCGCAGTGATAATCTCCGCAACAGAGATCGCAGATGCCGCACGAGATAAACTATAACCACCCTGTGCACCCCGTTCAGACGTTAATAATCCTGCTTGCGATAAGCTTTTTAATACCTTACGCACTGTCGGCAACGGTATCTGTACCGCATCTGATAATACTTGTGCGTTATGCTGCGCACGCGGCTCTAGCGCCAAATGGCGCATCAGCACAATACTATAATCAGTTAACTTTCCCATTCGCAGCATGTTGTCGCCTTCATCGCCTATTTGCAATTAAGACTATTATAGTCCTATTTAAATCAGTAACCAAGTTAATTCACTCGTTAATGTGATGGACTAATGGTCGCCGCCATAAATTTTCGGTGATCTTTATGCTAATGTATGGGAAAATAACCGGCTGTTCGCATATACTCGTGATGCTTGGAAATGCAGTTTTTCAGGATGAAGATAGTAAGTCAGAGCAAGGCACAATATTTGGCAATGGCCGCACCCTTGCCAAATATTGTAACGCCGCGCTGGCTTGCTAGGCTTTATTTTGGGTTCTGCATTTTCAGGCACCACGGGTATAAATGAACTTTTAGTTTTTTCTATTGACTAAAACGACGACACTTTTTTTATTGACTAACCAAACGAGAATACAAAATGAAATTAAAAACACTCGCCCTTATTCCCGCCCTGATGCTTGGAGGCCAAATCGCAATGGCAGATGGACACGATGCAGCAAAACTAGAAAATGACAAGCAAAAACTCAGCTATATCTTTGGTATCCAAGTTGGCCAAAATATGATGCAAGAAGGCGTTGAGCTTGATATGGATGCATTCACTGCTGGCGTAAAAGATATGTTTGCCCAAACGCCACCTCAAATTGAACAACCTGAAGCAGAACGCGTGATTGGCGAATTCCAACAACGTAAAGCAAAAGCGTTAGCTGAAGAAATGAACAAGCAGCAAGAAATTGCAAAAGTATATCTGGCAGAAAATGCTAAAAAAGAAGGCGTTGTAACAACTGACAGCGGCTTGCAATACAAAATCATTAAAGCAGGCGATGGTGCAACACCTAAGCCAGAAGAAAAAGTTATCGCCCACTACAAAGGCACATTGTTAGATGGCACCGTATTCGATAGCTCTTATGATCGTGGCGAACCGGCCACCTTCCCAGTTCAAGGCGTTATCAAAGGCTGGCAAGAAGCATTAGTGTTAATGAAAGAAGGTGCAAAATGGGAGCTTGTTATCCCTGCTGACCTAGCTTATGGCCCACGCGGCGCAGGTCAACTTATCGGTCCAAATGAAACATTAAAATTTGAGATTGAATTGGTAGCCATCACAGCAGCAACCGAAAAAGCACCCGCTGCACCGGCTGAATAAACCCAGCAAAATAAGGTTCACGCTATATTAGGTGTAGCTGATAAAATAAAATCCCCGTTATCATTTTGGTAACGGGGATTTTTATTGCCAACACATCATGTACTAAATGTTAAATAACCATAAACTTATTATATTAATCTCCACAGGATTTTTTGGCTTCATCCTCTGGATTTTATATCTCGCTAATACAGGACAACAGAGTCTATTCTTTGATCTCCTAGTGGATGTGCCCTATGGCGATAAAATCAGTCACCTTTGCTTATTTGGTCTACTCACATTAACGGCTAACATCGCCTTTAAGTTCAAAACCATACTGTATTTAAATCGCCGCATATTCTTAGGCACGCTACTGGTTATAATTTTTGTGATCATCGAAGAATTAAGCCAACATTTCATACCAACACGTACGTTTGATATACAAGATCTTGCTGCAGACAGCCTTGGTATTTTCATTTTTTCGATCTTCTCCTACTGGCTACACACTAAATTCCAGCTTCAAAATGACAATTAAATATCTCCTCAGTATTGTTGCCATTGTCCTCACCTTTATCGCCTTCTGGCCCTATATCCGTTCAATTCATCAAGGCAAAACCAAACCCCACCTTTTCTCTTGGATAATTTGGGGGAGTACAACATTTATTGTATTCCTCGCCCAACTTTCAGCAAAAGGCGGCGTGGGTGCATGGCCTATTGGTATCTCTGGTTTAATTACACTCTACGTTGCTTATTTAGCTTATATTAAACAATCTGATGATTCGATTACGCGAATCGATTGGTTTTTTCTGATTGCAGCCATATCCGCTTTGCCTTTTTGGTATTTAACCGCTAATCCGCTATGGGCAGTGGTGATATTAACAATCACTGACCTACTCGGATTCGGTCCCACCTTTAGAAAATCCTATCATTCTCCCTTTGAAGAAAAGCTCAGCTTTTTCAGTCTAATCACTATCAGAAACTTTATTTCCATCCTCGCATTAGAAAGTTATTCACTGACTACCGTTTTATTCCCCGCAGCCTCAGGTGGTGTCGGGCTAATCTTTATTTTAATGGTGCTCTATTTACGCCACAAACTGGTAAACTAAACAACATGATGTTTAAAAAAATATTCCTGATTATTTCTATTTGGCTAGGGCTGTTCGCCAACTATAGTGTGCAGGCAGCATCACAAGCCAGCCATGAAAGCCCATCTGCAGGTTCCATTGAAAGTGGCATCGGTATTATTCGAGGTTGGGCATGCGATGCCACGACCGTTAAAATAACCATTGATGATGCCATTAATCTCGAACTTGCCTATGGCACGAGTAGAGCAGATACCCAAGCCATCTGTGGTGATAGTGATAACGGTTATGGGGCAACGTTTAATTGGAACCTACTCTCTCCGGGTCAACATCGTATGCGTACCTATCTTGACGATCTACTGATCTCAGATATTAACTTCCAAGTTAACCCTCTAAACGATGAGTTTTTAACGGGTGCACAACGTGAACTCCCTCTTAATAATTTCCCTGAAATAGGCGACCAACTCACTTTAACTTGGTCGCAAACACATCAGAATTTCGTTATCAGCGATTTCCAAAGCATTGCACAAGCCAGTCATCCCATTACAGAGGTGCGTCTTTCAATTGATGTGTCTCAATTAACAGGACAAGCAGAATACCTGTTATCACCTGCTGGAGGTAATAGTCTGAGTTTAGAAACAGCGGGATTAACGATTCTCAATGTCTCTTTAGACAATAATCCCTTAGCCTATAACCTGAATAATGGGGATCTAGAATTAACATTACCCACGATACGCGAACGCCTACTGATCAACTATAGCTTCGCTTTTTCGGTGCCTTTTGAAGGGCTTTTCAGTAATGGTGCTTCAAGCTACACATGGCCTTATTATTGCGAAAACCTCTTTCCTTGTATTAGCGACCCTGCCGTGGGCTTTCCCTATCAACTACAATTAACCGGCGTTGAAAATGGCAAAACAGCCATCTATCCTTCTCGGTTAAATCATAAATCGCCCGCATATCAATTAGGTTGGGTAACGGGAGACTACACCTACCGACAACTAGGGGTCACAGATGCCGGCACGCGGGTTGGTCTTTGGACATTACCTAACCATCAAGCCGCTGCTGAAACCGGAACAGCTAAGCTAGCATTCATGTTTGACTGGTTAGAAAAAAAACTGGGCTCTTATCCCTTTGGAAATGATGTGGCATCGGTTGATGTCAATTGGCCCAACACAGCGGGTGGCGGAATAGAACATCACCCCTATTGGCATATAGAAACCGCCTCGCTTAATAATCCAGAGGTCCATATTCATGAAGCAACGCATGGTTGGTTTGGTAATGGGGCGCGGCTAAGCTGTTGGGAAGATTTTGTGCTCTCTGAAGGGGTGGCAAGTTATCTCGCTGCTGCGGCTATCGGGGCGGCTTATGGTGCAAGTGAAGAGGATTTGATTTGGCAAGGTTACCAACAACGTCTGCAATCCGCGACCCAAAGCAACAATCATATCGCTTGGCCTGATAGCTGTAATGTAATTGATATTTTAGATATATTCACAGATATCCCTTATATGAAAGGCGCCTTCTTCTTTCGTGATCTAGAACAAATAATCGGTAGAGAGAATTTGCTTGATGCATTAGGTGGTTTTTATCGTCAATATCGTGGTAACGACGCCACTTTTGAGCAATTATTAAATAGCTTAAATACACAAACACAATTTGACCCGCATCCGCTCGCTAATGCCTGGTTAAGAAGCCTAACCCTTCCTTAAAATATGTCCCTCGATATTTTTCAAGCTGATTATGCTAACACGCAGCATGCGATTGACATGGCCATACTACTCAATCATTATGCCAATGATCCCATGGGCGGCGGCAAACCCTTAGCTATCGGTATCGCAGAGAACCTTGCGACTAATCTCACCAAACTACCACATGCGTTTAGTGTGTTAGCTTATATCGATAATAAACCTGTAGGGTTAATCAATTGCTTTGAAGCTTTCTCGACCTTTCAAGGTAAGCCATTAGTCAATATCCATGATGTAATTGTGCATCAAGATTTCCGTGGGCAAGGGCTCAGCCACAAGATGTTGGCTGAAGTGGAGCGTATTGCGATTAAAAAAGGCTGCTGCAAACTCACCTTGGAAGTATTAGCAGGCAATGAAATTGCCAAATCATCGTATAATACCTTCGGTTTTGATGTTTATGAACTTGATCCCGAAGCGGGACAGGCCTTATTTTGGCAAAAAACACTTAACTGACATAATTATTCTAGGATTTCCTTTGAGCCAAACTGATTTCGCCTCCCTATCCCTCAAGCCGGGTTTGCTTGAAAACTTAGCCTCGCTGAATTATCAAGAAATGACACCGATCCAAGCCCAAAGCTTGCCCGTTATTTTGGCAGGGAATGATGTGATCGGTCAGGGGAAAACAGGCTCGGGGAAAACAGCCGCGTTTGGGCTAGGTTTGCTCAACCAACTCGATGTAAAGCGCTTCCGAGTGCAATCCTTAGTGCTCTGCCCCACCCGCGAATTGGCCGATCAAGTCGCCACAGAAATCCGTCGTTTAGGTCGTGGCATTCATAATATAAAAGTGCTCACCTTATGTGGCGGCAAAGCTTTTGGCCCACAAATCGGTTCACTAGAGCATGGCGCGCATATTATCGTTGGCACACCCGGGCGAATTGAAGAACATCTCCGAAAAGGAACACTAAAGCTAGATGACCTAACAACATTGGTATTGGATGAGGCCGATCGTATGCTGGATATGGGCTTTCAAGAGACCTTAGATGCGATTATCGCCTTCGCACCCACACAGCGCCAAACCTTATTATTTAGCGCCACTTTCCCCGACCAAATTGAGTCTATTTCAAATCGCATCATGCAAAACCCAACCATGATTCAGGTCGCCTCAACGCATGATAGTAATAGCATCCAACAACATTTATATAAAATAGACTACGAACCGCAACGCCTCACCGCACTACGCCTACTATTGCTTGATAATCGCCCAGAATCGACCGTTGTATTTTGCAACACCAAAATAGAAGCCAAAGAAGTTGCCAATTCGCTTTATCAATATGGCTTTAGTGCTATTGCCTTGCATGGTGATTTAGAGCAACGTGATCGTGATCAGGCCTTGATTCGATTCTCCAATAAAAGCGTGTCTGTTTTAGTCGCCACCGATGTTGCCGCTCGCGGTTTGGATATTGATAACCTCGATATGGTGATTAACTACCATATCCCGCGCGATATCGAAGTGCATGTGCATCGCATTGGCAGAACAGGTCGCGCAGGCAGCAAAGGCATCGCCTGCACGCTCTATAGCGATAAAGAAAACTACAAAGTAGAACGCCTAACAGACTATCTCGGCCATAAAATTGATACCGCCCCGCTACCAGCCAATAGCCTGCTCGATCAACCCACCTATCAGCCGCCCATGGCCACATTGCAGATCGGAGGTGGGAAAAAACAAAAAGTCCGCGCTGGCGACATCCTCGGCGCGCTCACAGGCGAAAATGGCATCGCAGGTAGCGATGTCGGTAAAATCAACCTATTTGATAATGCCGCTTATGTGGCCGTGAGCCGTTCGGTTGCCCAAGATGCGTTAAGAAAGCTAGAGCAAGGCCAGCTTAAAGGGCGCTCTTTTCGGGTGAGAAGGATTTAATAAATATCTCACTCCGAGTCTTAAGTTAGATAACGATATATAATTATCATTATTACTACACATGGAGATATTACTTTGCTAGCTGAATCCTTTGCAGTGATTGTTGGACTGATTGGACAGTACCGATCGGAAAGAAGCAATCAGTCTCAACTTGAATATAATGACTTTATGGAATGGCTTGCCAATGCAAATCATACTGCAGTAAAAGATCTGCTTGAATTAAATACAAATGCAACTATCTACATTAAAGCTCTTTTGAATCAAGATCATGAAATATTTAAAGAAAAGCTAGATAAAATTGATGCCGCTGTAACTGCTTTTGCCAGTACTCTTGAGGATTTCTCTTCTTTAGCACAAGCTATAAATCCAGATAAAATTCTTTCACCACAAGCAATAAACATTCTAAAGCAGATCCAAGAATCAGGCGCAACCAAGGTGCAAGAGGTAGAGACGATGGGAGCCTCTGAGTATGTTTTTTTCGATGTTAGTGGTAGTTTAGAAATAAATGAACAACGTTTTGTTGAAGACGATCTGCAAATACTCATTGAATATGGTCTACTCCGGCACGACTTCAACTCTAACGGCGACAACCTTTACATCTTTACAAGGGCAGCAGCAAAGTTAGTTAGTCCGTAGCTTGGATAAGCGATAGCGTCACCCGAGCTTTTTAAGCAAGTTCCTAAACCGAACCCAATCAAAATAAGGCCCAGGATCTGTTTTTCGACCGGGTGCTATATCACTATGGCCTGTTATGCGTTCTTTGGATAGCGCTGGATAGCTTGATAACAAAACCTGAACCACGGCAGTTAACTTAATATATTGCGCCACTTCAAATGGTTGATCATCACAGCCTTCTAATTCAATGCCGATGGTGAAATCATTGCATGTCTCTCGTCCATCCCAGCAGGATTGCCCTGCATGCCATGCGCGTTGATGGAAGGGTACATATTGTTTGACTGAGCCATCGCGTTTAATCAGCAAATGCGCCGACACATGAAAGCCGGCTATCTCGGCAAAATAAGGGTGCGCTGTTGGATCAAGGCGGTTTAAAAACAAGTCTGTTATCCAGTCACCCCCAAATTCATTCGGCGGCAAGCTGATATTATGGATCACAATACCATCCGCAATCACGCCTTCTGGCCGCTCATCACAGTTCGGCGACAAGGTGAAGTCTGCTTGCTGGAGTATGCCTTGGTTAATGGTTAGGTTCATTTTAATAACAACCCTTCGAAGGCCTCAAGGCGAACGGTGTTTAGAAAACACGTCACCTTACTTACGCACGCCTTCTAATACCATTCTCGTCAAACTTACTACCCCCACCAATTTCCCCTTTTCAATCACTGGTGCGCGTGATAACTTCAAGCGTTCAAATAAGCGCGCACAATAACGAATATCCATATCCGCATCGACCGATACAACGGGTTTACTCATAATTTCATAGACATTGGTGCGCTCTGGTGCTTTATTGCGCGCCAATACATGGTAGGCAATATCCGAAATCATCACCACGCCATATTCATCATCTTCATGCCGCTTATCAATAATGAGCATCTTATTTTTTAGATGTTTCATTTCTTTCAACGCATCATGCACTGTGGTCATCCCATCGACGATATCCACATCATGCCGCATCACATCGCGTACGCGTATTATCTCTTTCTTACTCATATCTCATCCTCCACCTTCATGTGTAATTCTTTGATTTGGTGCGATACCCCGACCGCATCTTCGACATCAATCTGAATCGCAATGCCTGTACCCGGCTTGGTATCAAATTCACCTATACTTTCTATTTGCTCCAAAATATGGCGACATAAATGTTCTTCCACCAAGAACAGCACCACATCACGCTGCGTTTCAAGGTTCAGGCCAAAAAAGGTTTTACTTTGTGCCACCCCCTCACCTCGCGCATTATTAATCACAGTCGCACCAGTTGCGCCCGCCTTTCGTGCGGCCTTCATAATCTCGTCTGTTTTACTATCTTCAACAAAACAAATAATTAATTTAAAGTGCATCTTATTTTCTCCTCTGATGTTTTTTCTCTCGCCATTCGGCTAATTGGGCATAACTCATCACGCTGATAATCGGGAATAAACAAGCAAACGCAATTAAGCCAAAACCATCTAATGCAGGACTCCTTCCTGGCACAGTAGATGCCAAGCCTAAACCGAGTGCGGCCACCAAAGGCACGGTCACCGTTGAAGTTGTCACCCCACCCAAATCATAGGCGAGCGCGATAATCATTTTAGGTGCAAAAAATGTTTGAACGATCACAACCGCATATCCCGCCATAATATAATATTGCAATGGGGTTCCTGTAATGATTCGAAACACCCCTAAGGTCAACCCAAAAGACACACCTAATGCCACCGCAATACGTAAACCCCATACTGAAATGGCCCCGCCCGACACTTCCTGCGCTTTCATTGCCACCGCAATTAAAGCTGGCTCTGCAATCGTGGTTGCAAAACCAATCGACGCCGCAAAAATATACACCCACATATAATCTTTCCAATGAATTTGGCTTGGTATTACGGCCAATTCTCTAAAGAGAAATTCAGGTGCCGTCAGTTGCATCGCCATTAATTTTCCCAATGGAAATAAAGCCTGTTCTAATCCCTGTAAAAAAAGTACCAAGCCTACTAATACATAGGCAAAGCCAATCAACACTTTTTTAAGGTTAGGGATCGATCGTCGAATCACTAATAATTGAAAACCGAACAGCACCACCGCGATGGGAATCACGTCTTTCAACGTGCCCAATAAGCCGTTGGCAAGCGATAATAATAATTCCATTACAACATCACCATGCCGTAGATCATCACAAAAATAATCGGCGTTAATGACGCAAAAGCGATCAATCCAAAACCATCCAACATTGGGTTTCGCCCTTTAATACTGGAAGCTAATCCCACGCCCAATGCAGCCACTAATGGCACCGTAATCGTTGATGTCGTTACCCCTCCTGAATCATAAGCAATACCGACTATTTCAGCTGGCGCGAAAAAAGTTATCACCATCACCATAATATACCCACCAATAATCACATAGTGAATCGGCCAGCCTTTTAATATCCGCAATACACCGACGACTAAGGCAAAGCCAACCGATAATGCCACGGTATAGCGCAAGCCTGTCGCATAGCTATTCATCGCTGCATCCGTGTGCGCAATCATCTCCCCGACTGCCGCGACATTCGCCGCTTCTTGCGCAACGGCAATTAAAGCAGGCTCGGCAATCGTTGTGCCAAAGCCCAAACAGAAAGCAAACGCTAGCAACCAAAACACACTGCCTTTTCGCGCAAAGGCATACGCCATACTCTCGCCAATGGGGAATAAGCCCATTTCTAAACCACGGATAAAGAAGGTCAAGCCAAGCATGACTAGGAATACACCCACCAGTATCTCAGCCAAATTGGGAATCGGTTCCTGCAAAATCACTAGCTGGAAAAAAGCAATCACCACCACAATCGCCGACAGATCACGGGCGCTGTTTAGAAAATGCTTAAAAAAACTAGAAAATTGTGATTTCACCCGCTACCCTATCCTATATTGATATATGTACCCATGTTACCTCAATCTGCAGACTCTCAGCACGAAAAATAGAAAGCGATTGCTGTGTTGTAATGCTTGATAAGGGCTAGCCATTACCTACTCATTACGCCTTGCACTCACTTCCTGTTTTTGCCCTGAAAACCTGCAGATTGAAGTATCATGGGTATACCTTCTACTTTAACCAGAGTTTATGACTAGATTATGACACCTATTAAACCAGATTTTTCAGTTGTTG
Source organism: uncultured Piscirickettsiaceae bacterium (assembly GCA_964598235.1). GTDB lineage: Bacteria > Pseudomonadota > Gammaproteobacteria > Nitrosococcales > Methylophagaceae > UBA652. The sequence goes on along the minus strand of CAZRAY010000044.1, from coordinate 806 downwards.
ATGCCGATGTGCGCCGCGCCCTTATTGAAGACGTTGGCACAGGCGATCTCACTGCCAGCTTAATTCCTGAAGATGCCATTGCAACCGCCACCATTATCAGCCGAGAATCGGCAACGATTAGCGGTGTGCCTTGGGTTAATGCTGTATTCGAGCAAATTGATGCTAGTATTCAGTGCGATTGGGAAATAGAAGATGGTGATAAAGTCTGCCCCGATATGCTGCTTTGTACACTTATCGGTAACGCCCGGAATCTATTGATCGGCGAACGCACTGCGCTAAACTTCTTACAAACCCTGTCTGGTACGGCAACATTAGTACGCCAATATACCGATGCAGTGGCTGGGATTGATGTGCAGATCCTAGATACGCGTAAAACAATTCCAGGCCTACGCATCGCACAAAAGTACGCTGTCACCTGTGGCGGTGGCGTAAATCATCGTGTAGGGCTCTATGACGGCATCTTAATCAAAGAAAATCACATTCTCGCCGCTGGCAGTATTCAGGCCGCTATTCATGCCGCACAAGCATTGAATACAGGTATTCCGGTTGAAGTAGAGGTCGAGAATGAAAATGAGCTAAAACAAGCACTCGCTGCGAAGGCCGATATTATTTTATTGGATAATTTCGGCGTGCCTGCGCTGAAACAAGCCGTCTCCCTTACTCAGAAAAAAGCCTTGCTCGAAGCCTCTGGCGGTATTAACCTCGATACGATTCGCTGTATTGCTGAAACAGGTGTCGACCGTATTTCAATTGGGGCGCTGACTAAAGATGTACGCGCCTTAGATCTCTCAATGCGATTTTTATAA
>CAZRAY010000043.1:0-15231 GCA_964598235.1 uncultured Piscirickettsiaceae bacterium | reverse complement strand
CACTGATTAAGGCAACCGATTCACCTTGTTGTAATCGCGCTAACAATGTCGCACTGCGCTGTTCTTCGTTGTGTTCGTGTAGTGAAATGGTTGGGGTGTTGATCGCAAAATATTGTAATAGCCGACCACTATGGCGTGTATCTTCTGCTGCGATCACATCAACGGTTTGCAATATTTCAATGGCGCGCGTGGTCATGTCTCCCAAGTTACCAATGGGAGTTGAAACAATATATAAATGTGCCGTTTGTTGTGCTGACATAAACCTTTCTCATCTTAATGGGTCTATAACCAATACTACTTAGAAGCGTATCTTCAAGTAGCTTGGGTATAGTATATTGAAACAATATTATGCATCACTGACAATGGTCATTTAACTTTATGGAGAAATCCTTGATGAAATATCTATTAATAAGCTTGCTCGCGCTATCATTTCCCTTACACGCAGAACCCCACTGCCAAGCGAACCGCGTTAGCTTACAAGTGCTCGGTTCTGGTGGCCCTGAATTAGATGATCAACGCGCATCAACGAGTTATCTTATCTGGGTAGATGATAAAGCCACTATCCTAATTGATACGGGCGCAGGTAGCAGCGCTAATTTTGAACGTGCGGGCGCTAAATTTGAAGATATTGAGGCTATTTTATTCACCCACCTCCATGTTGATCACAGCGCTGATTTACCCAGCTATATTAAGGGCTCTTTTTTTACCCCTAGACAACAAAACCTCCACATCTATGGCCCCGCGGGAAATTCACTGATGCCTGCCACAACTGAATTTGTGCAAAATCTGCTTGGGGAACAGGGTGCCTTTCGCTATTTAAGCAATTATCTAAGCGCTTCACCCACCAGAGACTATCAAATTCAAGCTGAAGATGTGGCGCTTGAACCACGAAAAATAACCCACTATCAGATCTCAGATGAGATTCAGTTGCGTACTATTCCTGTGCATCATGGTTCGCTGCCTGCGCTTGCTTGGCGAGTCGATGTGCTGGGTTGCGCAATAACGGTGTCCGGCGATATGAATAACCAATATCAAACATTAGCCGGCTTAGCCAAAGATTCCGAACTATTCGTCGCGCATAATGCAGTGCCAGAATCCGCTAAAGGGGTGGCCGCACAACTTCATATGCGTCCCAGCACGATTGGTCAAATTGCCCAACAAGCGAATGTGAAACACCTCATTATTTCTCATCGTATGAATCGTACCTTAGGCAAAGAGCAAGATACCAAACGCCATATTTCGACCCACTACACAGGCCCGATTAAATTTGCCGATGACTTAGATCGCTTTCCTTGTCCTTAAAAAAATGCATGTCTCTTTTTGACCAAAACCCCTCTTTTCTCGCATTCATTTTAGATTTTTAATTGTGATGACTGGTCGCCGTTTACCTGAGCAGGTAACATAGAGTTTTATTTTTGGCAGGTGTCGGTATTTTATGTTCAATCGTATTGTTTTAATTTCTCTAAGCTGTCTTGCCATGTTCAGTTTTTCTGCGTGTACCTCCACACCCTTCCCTTCTACACCTAAAACACCGCAAGGAAATCATCAATCACGCGCCATCGAAGCAGAAAGAACGGGTAATTTCAGCACCGCAGGTCAACAATATTTATTGCATGCCGCCACCTTGAATTCTCCTCAAAAAGAAGAAATCACCTTGCGCGCTGCCTATGCCTATACCCAAGCAAATCAAACACAAAAAGCCCTCGATATTCTAGGGCAAATAGATCGTGATCAATTAAGCTATGTGCAACAAGTGGATGCGGCTATTTTGGAAGCCAGTTTACTGGTGTCGGCCAATCAAGCAGCGCAAGCACTACGTGTTTTATCACCCTATGACTTGTCCCGCGCCCTCTCTTCTCAGCAGAAAGCCGCATTGCAAGTCAAAATAAATGCCTATGATATAACTGAAAATTGGGTGGATAAAGCCAATAGTCATATCACCCTTGCACGTTTCATTCGCAACGATGACAGTGCCACCCAACAGAATGATAATGCCCTCTGGCAATCTTTGATGATGCTCGAGCCAGATGCATTAGGTGCATTTAGACCTGGCAACGCCCCTGCCATTGGTAGTGGTTGGTTTGCATTGGCCTATATCGTCAAAAGTAATAGTGGTAATGCCCATTCACTGAAAGCTGCAATTGCCCACTGGCAGCGTGACTATCCCAATCATCCTGCTGATACAAATTTATATAATAGTGCCTTTGCGGGCACCTCAAATGAGTCAGGTAGCTTTAATACGAGCGATGTTGATGGCAGCAGCATTGCGCTATTGCTACCCGAATCTGGGCCTTATGCTGCCGTCGCCAATGCTATTCGCCAGGGGTTCACAGCGGCCTATTATGCAGAAAACGCCAATGCCCAACTTAATTTCTATGCCGTTAACACGGATGCCGCATCGGGCAGCAGTAATGTCGCAGAACGCTATCAACAAGCCATAGATGAAGGCGCAAGCATTGTCGTGGGTCCACTTAATAAAACTGCGCTCGAAATTTTATCCCAATCTAGCGCCTTCCCAGTACCTGTGCTAGCGCTTAATCGTCTTACGGGTGATGTCTATGTTGATAATCTTTATCAATTTGGCCTGTCGCCAGAAGATGAAGCCCGTTCTGTCTCTGATTTCGCCCAGAGCCGCGGTTATTATCGTACACTTATTCTCGCACCTGAAAATGACTGGGGCAGCAGAATCGTGAGCGCCTTTAATGACCAATGGCGGATGGCCGGTGGCGATGTTATTGATACTGCTTGGTATGACACCAAGGAAAATGATTTCGCATCCGTGATTCGACCGTTAATGCAGCATCGACATGAGGCCGATTTTGTCTTCCTCGTGGCCCGTCCGCAACTTGCTCGCCAACTGATGCCACAACTCCGATTTCATTACCTGAAACAAATGCCTGTAGTCGCCACCTCCCATGTGTATAACGGCCAAGAAAATCCCCGTCAAGATATTGACCTGAATCCTATCTTCACCACCGATATGCCGTGGATCTTTAAAGGCGTTGCCGAGAATGATCCTGCCTATCAACAGCTCATGTCGCTTAACCCAGAGAACCTCAACACCCTAAAACGCTTCTACGCACTGGGCGTTGATGCATACCGGCTCATCCCACAACTAAACGAACTGAGCCAATATCCTAATAGTGTCTTTAATGGTGCTTCAGGCCAATTATCTGTGAATGAAGTCGGTCATGTGCGCCGTAAAACGATTACTGGTCAATTTAAAAAAGGCATCCTGACACCACTACTCACGCGCACCGTATATGAGTAATCGTGCACTAAACAACACATATGGCTAACACCCAACATATTGGCCAACAAGCAGAACAACAAGCGCGGGCATACTTAGAAAAGGCTGGGCTGCAACATATCGTGAGCAACTATCGCTGCCGCTATGGTGAAATTGATCTAATTATGCGTGACCAAGATACCCTTATTTTTATTGAAGTTCGGTATCGTAAAAATGACCAGTTTGGTGGTGCTGCTGCCAGCGTTGATTTCCGTAAACAACAGCGTATTATTACCACCGCGCAACACTATATCCAACACCAACACCAAACCGCCTCCGCCTATCGTTTTGATGTTGTTGCAATTAGCAGCAATAGCCTTGATTGGATCCCCGATGCCTTTCGCCTCGACTAAGCTTGCTTGTTTACTACCACCACCAAAACAAAAAGAACTATCACTGAACAATCAAGTCTACTAGAATGGAGAGAGGTCAAACTACATGAGCAATATTTTATGAAACATCTCGCTGTCGTCTTACTATTTATTATCAGCACACTATTGCAAGGCTGTGCCACTGCCCTTATGACAGGCAACACACCTGATAATCCTGAATCTTCACGCGACCGCTATTAATGATAAACCCAAATAATAAAGGAACCTCAATCATGCGTTATTACCCAATTCTTGCCCTCATTCTAAGCAGCGCGCTCCTCCAAGCCTGCGTACCCGTTGTTGCCACCGGCGTTGCTGCCGGCGCCTCCACCGCACACGATCATCGCTCCGCAGGTCGCGTTATTGATGATCAAGGCGTCGAACTTAAAGTGGGTGACACCCTTAATAGTGACCCTGTTGCCTATCAACAATCCCATGTTAATTTCACCAGCTATAATGGTGCTTTGTTGATCACAGGAGAAGCCACCACCGCCGCAATTAAAGAGCAAATTGGCGCCATGGGGAAATCGACCAATAATGTAAATCAAGTTTATAATGAACTGGTCATTTCGCCCTCGAGCGGCTTAAAATCACGCAGCAGCGATACCTGGATCACCACCAAAGTAAAGTCTAAAATCACTGCCGAAAAAGGTTTAGACCCAACACGGATTAAAGTGGTGACCGAACGTAAAATCGTTTACCTGATGGGCATTGTAACGAAGACAGAAGCAGCTAAATCTGTGTTATTGGCAAGACAAACTAAGGGAGTTGTCAAAGTCATCAAACTTTTCGAATACCGTTGATCCCTTAGCACGAGTCATCTTTTTCGCCATGGCTTCGTTAAAAATAGTCTCAAAATACTCACTTACAACTGTAAGCTGCGGTTTTTCGGCTATTTTTGCCTTGCCATGACGAAAGATACTTAACGTGCAAAGGCTTCAGAAAGAGCACCTAGAATGAATCAATCTACAAAAATAATAAAGGAAGGCACTGCCAACCTCCAAAAGAATATTGAAACCGTTGGCGGCAAATTAACGCTTACTCCCACAAGCCTTATATTTAGCGCCTCTACCTTTAACCTTCAGCGTGGTACAACTGAAATCCAACTTTCAGACATCGATACCATCGAAAAAGGATGGACAAAATTTCTAGGCATTGTTCCTTTAATTCCAAACTCAATTTCAATCTCCACATCTAATGGTTTATTTAAGTTCGTAATTTATAACAGGAACAAATGGATTCAAGTCATCAATCAAGCCCGTAGCTCGGGTGAGCAATAGCGTCATCCGAGTTTATAATTCAAGACAAAAACATTGCATCTTTTAATGTATCAGTTTAGTATCACTTATTATGAAAACAGAACTCGTCACCACGTTAAAAAGACAAGCAACAAAGATATTAGCCGATCTACATGAATCAAAAGAGCCTGTATTAATTACTGAACATGGTCGCCCATCTGCCTATTTGGTTGATGTTGGAGATTATGAATTGATGCAAGAACGTATGCGAATTCTTGAAGGTATCGCGCGTGGTGAAGCCGCAATTTTGGAAGATCGTGTTCATTCACATACAGATGCAAAACAGATTATGCGTAAATGGCTAAAATAATATGGTCTGATTCTGCGCTATCTGACCTAAATGATATCGCCGAATATATTGCACTGGATAAAGAAAGTGCCGCTAAAAAATTAGTACGCAACTTATTTTCTTCTATCGAACGTCTTGAACAATTCCCAGAGTCTGGCCGTGTTCCAGCCGAATTGATTGATTCAAAATATCGCGAAATTATTGTTGGGCCTTGCCGAGTTTTCTACCGTATCGAAAATGACAACGATGTGTATGTCGTTTATGTGATGCGTGGGGAGCGTGCGCTCCGTCGATACATGCTAGAAGAACGAGAAGGCTAAAACGGCTTTACCACCACCAAAATCACCACCGCAATCAAGATGAACACAGGTAATTCATTAAGCCAACGATAAAACACATGGCTGCGTTGGTTCTTATCTTCAGCGAACTGTTTGAGTAATTTCCCACAATAGCCATGGTAGGCAAACAACAGCACAACCAGCAACAACTTAGCATGCAACCAATGCATGCTAGCAATCGCTTCGCCGCTATATTGGCTGAGCAAACCAATGCCAAATACCAAGGTCATAATCGCACTCGGCGTCATGATCCCGCGATAGAGTTTTCTTTCCATAATTTTGAAGCGGGCATTGCCTGCTTCATCTTCGCACATGGCATGATAGACAAATAAGCGGGGTAGATAAAATAATGCCGCAAACCAGGTAATCACTGAAATGAGATGAAAAGCCTTTAACCAAAGCATTATTCTGCCTCCTTTAATGCTGCAATCACTTCTGATAAATGTTTCACTGCAATCACTTTAATGCCTTTCACTGCTTTTCTAGGTGCATTTGCTGCCGGCACTATCGCATGGCTAAAACCATGTTTGCTGGCATCTTGGATCCGTTCTTCACCAGCTTGCACAGGGCGAATCTCCCCTGTTAACCCCACTTCACCAAATAATACCCAATCTCGGGGAATCGCTTTATTGCGTAAGCTAGAAATCACTGCGGCGATGATGGCCAAATCCGCCCCTGTCTCGCTGAGTTTCACCCCGCCTACTACATTAATAAATACATCTTGATCGCTACAAGTAATCCCACCGTGGCGATGCAAAATGGCTAATAACATTGCGAGGCGGTTTTGTTCCATACCCACCGATACGCGCCGTGGGTTACCCAAGGAGGTTTCATCCACTAAGGCTTGCACTTCCACCATCATCGGGCGGCTCCCTTCTCGGATCACGGTGACCACACTGCCCGCGACGGCTTGCTCGCCACGCGATAAAAATATCGCCGACGGATTGCTGACTTCTTTTAAGCCTAGTTCGGTCATCCCGAACACACCTAATTCATTCACGGCACCAAAGCGATTTTTAACGGCGCGTAAGATCCGAAACCGCGTGGTGCTATCACCTTCAAAATACAAAACCGTATCCACCATATGTTCTAACACGCGCGGCCCTGCTATCGCGCCTTGCTTCGTCACATGGCCCACTAAAATCATCGTTACACCGCTGGATTTTGCAAAGCGCACGAGTTGCGCAGCGCTCTCGCGTACTTGTGCCACAGTGCCCGGTGCCGACGTCAGCAATTCTGTGAACACCGTTTGGATTGAATCCACCACCATGACCTGTGGCTTACGTTTTTTTGCGACCGCAATCATTTGCTCCGCATGCGTTTCCGAGAGTAAATCAACAGGCGCATTTTCTAACCCTAATCGTTCGGCCCGTAGGCGAATTTGTTGCATCGATTCTTCACCACTGACATAAAGCGGATTCACCCCACTTTTCTCAGCCATAGCCGCCATCGCTTGCAACAGCAAGGTTGATTTACCAATACCGGGATCACCGCCAATCAACACAACCGACCCCGTCACCAAACCGCCACCCAATGCCCGATCCAATTCGGGTAAGCCCGTGCTCCACCGTACAGATTGCTCTGACGTTATTTCTGCCAAAGATTGTACGCTGCTCTTCTGCTCTCCCGCATAAGTCGCATGTTTGCTGATCATTTCTTGGCCTGCGGCGGTGCTTGCCTGTTGCACTTCTTCAACTAAGCTATTCCATGCCCCACACTCATTGCATTGCCCGCCCCACTGCGGTGCCTGCGCATCACATTGTTGGCATCGAAATAATCGTTTAGGCTTCGCCATTATTTTCTCCATAACAACGTGGTACGCGCTGTGTCAGTTGACACACCAATTCATAGCCGATTGTATCCGCTTGTTGCGCGATAATATCCGCAGGTAAACCTTCGCCCCATAACACAACACCATCACCCATTTTTGCATCGGGCTGGTTACGTAAATCAACACATATCATATCCATCGACACGCGCCCAACTAACGCCACCACCTCACCATTGACCAACACACTACTTCCCGTCGGCAACTGGCGCGGATAACCATCACCATAGCCAATATTGATTAAACCTACTCGCATATCGGTAGGGCAAGCCCATGTGCTGCCATAACCCACGGTTTCACCCGCCAGTAAGCTTTGAATTGAAATCAGTTCAGCCGACACCGTCATCACCGGTTTCAATCCCAATTCTGCAGCTGTTTTACCCACAATAGGCGAGACCCCATAGAGCATCAAACCGGGTCGCACCCAATCTAAATGGCTCTCTGGCCGGCTCAAAATAGCTGCTGAATTGGCCATGCTTTTCGGTGCAGCCGCTAAATCAGCATCTTGTGCAATCAACCCTGAAAATAAATCCTGCTGTCGTGTATTCTTCTCATCATCCAAAATATCGGCATTGGCAAAATGGCTCATCATGCCAATATCGCCCGTTACCTGATGGCTTTTATTTAATATCTTCCAAGCAGATAAAGCGTGATCAGGTGAAAACCCAAGGCGATGCATGCCCGTATCCACTTTCACCCAGCAAAAGGTCAGTGGCTTCGCTAATGATGCCGTCATCAACATCATCAATTGTTCATGCGTATGGAAAACAAGGGATAGATCCGCTGCTGCCGCTTGTTGTAGATCGGATATGTTGGTCACGCCTTCCAGCAAGAGAATTGGCCTGCTTTCACCAGCTTCACGTAATTGTAAACCTTCCGCCAGACGTGCCACAGCAAACGCATCGCTATCCTGTAATGCCGCCGCTATTTCAAGCAGGCCATGACCATAGGCATTAGATTTGATCACTGACATCACGCTGCTATGTGGCGCGTGTTGCTTTACCACTGCCAGATTATGTTTGAGTGCAGTTAGGTTAATCTGTGCGTTAGGTGATGCGTTCTCCATCATCACTAATAATTAATGAAATGGGGGTGGCATGTCATCATCATAGCCATAGCTGTCTCGTGCAAAATTCTCAAATCGGGTATATTGCCCTCTGAAAGTCAGATTCACCGTACCAATTGGGCCGTTCCGTTGTTTACTAATAATGATTTCTGCTTTACCTTTTTCGGTGCTCTCTTCGTTATACACTTCATCTCGATAGATAAACACAATCAAATCCGCATCCTGCTCAATCGCGCCTGATTCCCGCAAGTCAGACATGATCGGCCGCTTATTGGGTCTATTCTCCAAGCTACGGTTCAGCTGCGATAAGGCCACGATGGGTACCTCTAATTCTTTTGCAAGGGCCTTCAATGAACGTGAAATCTCAGAGATTTCTGTTGCTCTATTTTCATTGTTTCGCCCAGCCGAACCCTGCATCAATTGGATATAATCGATCACGATTAACCCTAACTCACCATGCTCCCGTTTTAATCGGCGAGCACGTGCACGCAGCTCCGTCACCGTCAGTGCAGGTGTATCATCAATAAATAAAGGCGCTTCCTGTAATAGAGAGAGTGCCGAGGTTAATCGCGGCCAATCATCATCTTGCATCCGACCTGAACGTAAACGCGTTTGATCAATCTGTCCCAGTGATGACAACATCCGCATCACCAATGAATCCGCCGGCATTTCCATACTGAACACGGCAACCGCCTTCTTGCTTTGTATCGCAGCATGTTCTGCGAGATTCATCGCAAAGGTCGTTTTACCCATCGATGGGCGACCCGCAACAATGACTAAATCAGCTGGCTGTAAACCCGATGTATCACGATCAAAATCAGTAAAGCCTGTCGCCAAGCCTGTAATCGGATCATCTTGTTCGAATAAGGTATCAATACGATCGACTACCTTCGCGATCACATTTTTAATCGGATGGAAGCCACCGCCCCGACGCGCACCTTGCTCAGCGATTTCAAATACCATCCGCTCGGCTTGGTCGATCATATCTTCGCTGGTCATCCCTTCAGAATTAAAGGCCGTCGCCGAAATTTGGGTGCCCACATGGATCAGTTTCCGCCACACCGAACGCTCACGCACAATATTGGCATAAGCCACAATATTGGCGGCACTAGGCGTGTTCCGGGCCAGCATACCAAGATAAGCGAGCTCACCGATTGCATCCAATTCCCCTCGAGACTCATGCCATTCTGCCAGCGTTACCACATCCACAGGCTTATCTTGCTCGCGCAAATCCGCGATGCCGCGGAAAATAAGTTGATGGCTACGCTGATAAAAATCAGCCTCCACTAACAAATCAGCGACCTTTTCCCATGCCGTATTATCCAACATCAAACCGCCCAAAACAGATTGCTCTGCTTCGACAGAATGTGGCGGTACCTTTAATGCCTCGGTATCAGCATCCGCATAGGAATCAGGGTATAGAATTTCAGCCACTATTTGTTTTCTCTTACCATATTAATTTTCAAAGTAGAGGGTGATCATATCATGTCGCGCCCACAAAAAAAGGCACGATATTCTGATCGAATACCATGCCTTTCTTAAGAACTAAATTTAATACTATAAAACTATATTCACGCTAAGTATTTTTCGCTAGGACAAGGCGAGAATTGTCGAAAAAGCGCAATGTACAACGAGTACGTGGGCATTTTGAGATAATTCTTAACGCAGGCCTAGTGTACTTAAAGACGACGCGTGAATAAGTTTTATTCGTCGTCTTGTTCTTTTGCGATTTTCTCTGCTTCAGCTAATGCTTTCGCTTTCGCTTTTTTCGCTTCTACTGCTGCTGCTTTTGCTTCAAGCTCCGCTTCTGAAGAGATGTTTAGTTTCACGATACCCACAACATCGGCATGCATTTGAATATCAATTTCATATTCGCCTGTATGACGTAATGCGCCGGTTGGTAAACGCACTTCGCTGCGTTGTACATCGGCGCCTTTTTCATTCAATGCATCCGCAATATCTTGCGCACCAATTGAACCAAACAATTTACCTTCAATACCCGCATTCGCAAGCAATGCGAGATCGCCTGCTGCTTCAACCTTCTTCATCCGGCCTTGTGCTGATGTTAATGCATCTGCTGCTGCCGCTTCTAATTCAACACGACGTGTTTCAAACACTTCGCGGTTTGCTTTGTTCGCTGTTAATGCCTTGCCTTGTGGGATCAAGAAATTACGACCGAAGCCAGATTTCACGGCAACTTCATCACCGAGATCACCCAATTTTTGCATTTTTTCTAATAAAATAACTTGCATTGTCTATCCCCTATTATTTATGCATATCGCAATAAGGAAGCAACGCTAAATAGCGCGCACGCTTCACACAAGTCGCTAGCTGACGCTGATAACGCGCCTTAGTGCCAGTAATACGGCTTGGTACGATTTTACCTGTTTCAGTAACGTAGTTTTTCAACAAGGTAATATCTTTATAATCGATTTGTTTTACATTTTCTGCCGTAAAACGACAAAACTTTCTGCGTCTAAAAAAACGTGCCATCTTCTTATCCTCTCCCTTTGTCAGCAAATCTGCTTGGTTTTTCGTCATCTTTGCGCATTTGCGGCGAAGGCTCAGTAATCGCCTCATCACAGTTCACAACAAGACTACGGATAACCGCATCGTTGAAACGGAAAGCAGTGGTCACTTCGTTCAGTTGTGCAACATCACATTCGACGTTGATCATCACATAGTGTGCTTTGTGTACTTTATTGATTGGATAAGCCAGTTGACGACGTCCCCAGTCTTCAAAACGGTGTATTTTACCGCCGTCGCTGGTTAACATCTGCTGGTATTTTTCAACCATAGCAGGCACTTGTTCACTCTGATCAGGGTGGACCAGAAACACGATTTCATAATGTCTCAATTAACATCTCCTTACGGATTAAAAAGCTTCATCAAAATAGTTTGTCGAAGCAAGGAGTTTTACCCTTAGCCGCACTACCGAATAGAACGACGGGTAATCCGCAATTATACGTTACTTTAAACTCTGATCACAAACCGCGTTGCCTTACTGCTTCAAATAAACACACACCCGCCGCCACCGACACATTCAAACTCTCTGCACCACCCTGCATCGGAATATCCACCACATGATCGCAATGCTCTCGTGTTAAACGCCGTATACCGCGCCCTTCCGCGCCTAATACAATGGCCAATGGCCCCGTTAAACTGGCATCAAACACCGGTCCTTCACTATCGCCAGAAGTACCCACGATCCAAATGCCGCGATCTTGCAATTCGCGCAAAACGCGCGCCAAATTAGTCACTTGAATAAATGGCAAGCGCTCCGCTGCACCACTTGATACTTTTAAAACCGTATTCGTTAAGCCCGTCGCCCGATCCTTCGGCGCAATCACGGCATGTACGCCGGCGGCTTCTGCTGTCCGCAAACAGGCACCTAAATTATGCGGATCTTGCACTCCATCTAAAATCAATAAAAAGGGTGGTACATCCAGCGCGTCTAATACTTGGAACAATTGAACTTCATCCCCCGCCGCCAACGGTCGACAACGCGCAATCACACCCTGGTGTTGCGCTTCCGGCAACATATCATCTAATTCTTGCCGTTCAATCTGCTGTACTCGGATTTGTTGTGTTTCAGCCGCAGCCAACATGTCTGTCGCCCGCGCATCTTGTCGCCCTTGCGCTAGCCAGATTTCAAGCACACGCGTATCAGGCAGCTCTAAAGCAGCCTGAATAGCGTGAAACCCAAAAATTAAATCACTTCGAACATTGGCGTTGCGCTCAGATTTAGTAGCCTGTCGGCGTTTGGTATGCTGATGATTCTTGTCCTTCGACAATCGGTTTGACATAAATTTCTACTCGTCGATTTAATTGACGACCCGCTTCGGTATCATTTGTTGCTCTCGGCGCTAATTCACCCCGACCCAATGTAACGAGTCGCGATGCCGCAATGCCCTGAGCAGTAAAATAACTAACCACTGATTCTGCGCGTTGTCTTGAAAGCGTCATATTATACGCTTCCGAGCCAACACTATCAGTATGTCCAACCACATGAATCACCGTATGCGGATATCGCTCTAAAATACCGGCCACTTTATCAAGCGTTGCAAGGAAGGCTGGCTTCAATGCGCTGCTATTAAAATCAAAAGACACCTCGTTTGATATATCAATCTTCAAGGTCTCATCTTCTAAGCGTTGCACTTCTAAATCATGGTTAGCTTGTTCCTCTGCTAATACCGCTTCCATCTCTTTTTGCTGGTTATCCATGTAATAACCCACGCCCGCACCTGCAGCTGCGCCTACCGCAGCGCCTGTTAACAATCCACCTTTATCGTTATCAACCGCATGCCCAATCACTGCGCCGACTACTGCACCCACCGCAGCCCCCGCTTTCAATCGTCTATTCGGATCATCTGCTGTCACACACGCTGTTAATGTGGCTGCGATAGCAACGACTAAAATTAATTTTCTCATTATTATTTCCTCTTACTTAAACCAATGGCTATACTTGTCTTTAAAACCATTTAATAATTGTTGTGTTGTTCCCATGTTCGCATAACAAAATGAACATAGGCTGAATAACCCTCTCTACAGATAGGACACCCTTTTTTCGATATTTATCGATGTTAAGAAATTGGAATTAAACTATGGCAACATCCTTCATCCCCGTTAATATTGCGCTACTCACCATCTCTGATTCGCGCACCGTTGATGATGACACCTCTGGCCAAGTATTACGTGAACGTGTGCTCGACGCGGGCCATAAGCTTGCTGATCAGCAAATCGTGCGTGATGATATTTACCAAATCCGCGCGATGCTCTCCCAATGGATTGCCAACCCCGATATTCAAGCTATTATCACCACTGGCGGCACCGGCGTAACCGGTAGAGATGGCACACCCGAAGCGGTAAATGTTTTGCTCGATAAAGAAATTGTCGGCTTTGGTGAGCTTTTCCGTCAGATTTCTTATCAAACGATTAAAACCTCCACCGTTCAATCTCGCGCCATTGCCGGTGTTGCGAATGGCACCTATATCTTCTGCCTACCGGGTTCCTCAGGCGCCTGCAAAACAGGCTGGGATGATATTCTCAAAGACCAGCTCGATATTCGCCATCGTCCCTGCAATTTTGTCGAACTGATGCCTCGGTTGCTAGAAAAGTGATTTTATACGTTACTGCTGGCTGCCACCTCTGCGACCAAGCAGCTGAATTACTGCATAGTATCAATCAAGATTACATCGCCACTGAAATCGGTGATAATGATGCGCTTGTTGCAGAATATGGCATCCGCATCCCCGTGGTGGCAGCCAAAAGTGGCAACACCCTCGATTGGCCATTTACCGAAGCCAAATTAACCCAATTTATAAGTGAAAACGCATGACCGTACTCTATATAGATACCGCAGCCGAACTCAACACACTCTGCACCACGCTCGCCAAAAGCAATTGGATAGCCTTAGATACCGAATTTATTCGTGAAAAAACCTATCGCCCACAGCTTTGCCTGATTCAAGTGGCCACCGCAGATATCATTGCTTGCGTTGATCCCATTGCGCTGGATAATATCGATCCGCTGCTCGACGTACTGTATCGAGAAGACATCACCATCGTCTTCCATGCCGCCAGCCAAGATCTCGAAATCTTTCACTTGCTGCGCGATACCCTGCCCACCCCCATATTCGATACCCAACTCGCCGCCACGGTGCTCGGCTATGGCGAACAAATTGGCTATGCCAACCTCGTCAAACAATGCCTCGATGTCAGCTTGGATAAAGCACATTCACGCACCGACTGGGCGCGTCGCCCGCTCAGCGAAGGGCAAATCAGCTATGCCGCCGATGATGTGCGCTATCTGCGCCAAGTGTATCACCAGCTCGTGCAAGAACTGGCTGATCAAGGCCGCACAGACTGGCTAAAAGAAGAATTCGACCACCTCACCGATCCCGCAAAATATAGCCCCGATCCCGCCAATATCTGGCGCAAACTCCGTGGCGCTGGCAGGTTAAAAGGCGTACAACTCGCCATCTTGCAAACCCTCTGCGAATGGCGCGAAAATCGCGCTATCGACAGTGATCGTCCGCGCCGTTGGATCTTAAAAGATGACATCCTGCTCGATCTCGCTCGCATCAAACCCGATTCGCCAGACCAACTCACACAAATCCGCAGCCTAGAAGAAGGCGCTATCAAACGCCATGGCGATACTTGGTTAGACCTTATCAAAACTGCCAAAGCCAGCCCACAAGATAGCTGGCCTGTGCTCAAAAAAACACAAATGCTCACCAGCGAACAAGATGCCACCTCCGATATTCTCATGGGCTTGCTGCGTAAGTATAGCGGCGAACACAATATCTCCCCCGCCGCCATCGCCACCAGAAAAGACATCGACAAACTCGTTATCGGCGAAACCAATATTCCCCTACTACAAGGCTGGCGCCATGACATCATCGGTAGCAAACTCAAAGCTTTTTTAGACGGCGATGATCAACTATCCATCAGCAATGGTAAAATAAATATTAGCTAACCGTCATCCCGACCTCAAATAGCCTGTCATCCCGACCGTAGTGGAGGGATCTTAAGCATAAAACCAAGATCTCTCCACTACCGGTGAAGTGCAGGAAGCACAAATGCCGCGATGCAAGGATGCATGGAGCGGTCGAGATGACAAAGTACAAAATTAACCGTATTCCCGATCTTGGTAGGTTGGGGTAAGGCACGCACCCCAACAAAAAAAATCAACAATCCAGAGTTAATGGCAAAAACGGGTGCTTTTTTAGCTGTTTTTCAGTGGTTTTCTAA
>CAZRAY010000042.1:11589-16158 GCA_964598235.1 uncultured Piscirickettsiaceae bacterium | reverse complement strand
ACACCCATTATTGGGTCGGCTTTATGATGCTATTTTATTTTGCTCATGGCATTGGAGAAATCTATACTGCCGAGACAATGCAAGCCAGCCTATTTGCATGGTTGGAAGTGTTCTTTAGCACCCTGCTCTTTATTAGCGCGCTTTACTATATTAAATTTAACGCCAAAAAATGACCGTTTTGCCGCTTTCTAAAGCCTCTATTTTAGCGGCTTTATCTGATAAAAATCATCATAGACTAGATACGCTACATTTACTCGAGAGTGTAGATTCCACCAACGACTATCTCTGGCAACACCTCAGCAATTCATCCAGCCAAGTCAGTGTTTGTATAGCCAATAGCCAAACGGCAGGGCGTGGTCGACGCGGTGACCGCTGGCAATCACCAGACAGTGGTAATCTCTACCTTTCCTTACGCTGGCGTTTAGACACACCCACCAATATTAACGGTATCAGTATTCTCGCAGGCATCGCACTGATTCAATCGCTAGCAGCGCATGGTATTAAAGATCTGCAATTAAAATGGCCCAATGATCTCTTTTACAAACAGCAAAA
Organism: uncultured Piscirickettsiaceae bacterium; assembly: GCA_964598235.1. Classification (GTDB taxonomy): domain Bacteria; phylum Pseudomonadota; class Gammaproteobacteria; order Nitrosococcales; family Methylophagaceae; genus UBA652. Next base: position 15,606 of record CAZRAY010000042.1, on the reverse strand, counting down.
GCTCGGCGGCATTCTCGTTGAATCTCGGATCGGCAATCAGCAGCATCTGGTCATTGGCATTGGCGTGAATTATCATCTTCCTCCTGCCGCGCAACAACAGATCCCACAAGCCATCACCACCCTCGCAGAATTACACCCCACCCCACCTTGCCGAAACACGCTTGCTGGCACGCTTATTAACAACCTGATGGGTGCACTCGACCAATTTGAACAATCTGGTGTTGTGCCTTTCACCCAGCAATGGGTGCAATATGATGCCTGCTTCCAGCAACCTATTTTTATTACGCGTGGTGAAGAAAAAATTAGCGCTATCGGGCAAGGTATCAATTCAGATGGCAGTTTTCGCTATCAACGAGATAAAGAAATGGATATTCAGAGTATCTCCAGCAGTGATTACAGTATAAAATTAGCTTAATATTTATATCAATACTGTTTGTAGATGCGCACTCAAACTAGCACCAAACAATATTCTTCAAGGACAACATGAAATTACTAGTAGATATCGGTAATAGCCGAATAAAATGGGCACTATTTGATGGCGAACACCTCTCAAGTAATGATGCCTTCCCACGTACAAAAACAGGTATGAAAACTGCCTTTAAGAAGCACTGGAACACCTTATCAGATATTGAAGCGCTCTATGTCAGTAACGTTGCTGGCGATAAAATCGCTGAACAACTTGCAGACTGGAGCGAAAAGAAATGGCAGCTCACTCCAACCTTCGTTCAAAGTGAAGCTGAAAATTTTGGCGTAAGGAATGGCTATGATAAACCAGAACAACTCGGCGTTGACCGCTGGTTAACGCTGATCGCTGCCCACCAGCTAAATCCCAAATCCATTAGTTGCATTATCGATTGTGGCACCGCTATCACGATTGATCTTATCGACAATGGCCAACACCAAGGCGGCCTCATCCTACCTGGCTTGCAACTGATGCAAAGCAGCTTGATTAGTAATACAGAGGGTATCGAGCCAACAAAACCTGATCCATCAACGCTCCAACGTCTTGCCACCAATACCCACCATGCCGTCCAAGCCGGTGCGTTTTATACCATTACAGCCAGCCTCAATCAACTAGTCGACGATCTTGATGCAGATTCAGACACCGAGATTCATTATCTTATCACCGGTGGCGATGCCGAAAAATTATTACCGCTGCTGCCTGATTATATGGAATATTTTCCCCACCTCGTTCTCGGTGGGTTAATCGTATCGCTTAAATAATGAATGCACCCATCACAAAATTAATTATCGGCGCCCTCTCCATCATGCTCAGTGTTGCTTTTGGCTATTTAGCGATTGCTTACTCTCACCTCCCCTTCAATTCAGCAGGGCGATATTTTGATGCCGGAACCGGCATCGTGTTCCACGAACAAGCCATTATTGTATTTATCTTAGCCGGCCTTACCTTCTTTTTTGCAGCCACGATTATCTTTTTTCGACTCTGGAAGCATCACCACCAAAAATAAAATTTGGCGACATTCAAATTGCTAAACATCCCAAACTGCTGTAATCTCATGCGCCTTATTTGGAGAGATGTCAGAGCGGCCGAATGAGCTCGCTTGGAAAGCGTGTGTACCGTAAGGTACCGAGGGTTCGAATCCCTCTCTCTCCGCCAAACAAATAACACCCAACCCTCGGTTGGGTGTTTCTGTTTAGGGGGTAAATTTATATTCCCTGAGATAAACCCTCGCAATCCACCCCGACATCATCAAAATTAGCAATCCTAATAAATAAGGATGCATGACTGGCACTGCAATGGCTGGGATTGCAATCGGCAAAATACAGTTAGCGGGATTAACCAAATCTAAATAATCAAAGTTACCCGTTGTTATATTGCTAATCAAAATCGTATTATTTGGATCATTGGCTATTCCCGGGCTATCCCCTGCCGCCGCCGCGGCTGTAAAATTTGTATTATCCAACCAATCACCACAGGAGAATGAATAGTGCTGCCCGCCACCCGCCGCATTGCCATCATTAATATCAAATCCGTTACCGGGTGTCGTCGCATCACCGACATCGCCATACGAAAACCCATGAAACAATATACCCGCCGGGTCTCTAATCTGGCCAACATCTCCCCCATTGCGAAGTGCTGCTTTACCCCAGTTACTACTGCCTAATGCACCTGTGTACCTAGGATTGTTATAACCATCAATACACGCGCTGGTATTCGGGATAATATATACGCCATCTGCAGGCGCCGTATCGTCTAGATCATCTACGGCAACAAGTGCATCATTTTTTGTCGCGGCAGAAGTGCCATTATAAACAACGATAATCGCACCTGGCGGGACCGCTGCAAGGGCAGGACATGCCGTTGCATTGAATTTTAAGTAACCACTCGAAATTCCCGCTCCAGACCAGTCACCATTATTGTCATCAATAATCCAGCCATCTAGATTCACCGGCGCTAATGGCGCGCCGTTATCTCCCACTACGATCAACTCGAAAAACTCTTTTGATCCACTGGTACCATTTGATAACTCATTCACAATAAGCCCTGCGGAATGGACGCCTTGCATGCCAAACAGCAGAATCATACCGCCCAACCATCTAGATACCATCATTAAATTCTCTTTACCATTATGGTGCGTCAAAATATCATTTATGCTGATATCAGACAAAGCAGTATATTATCACATGCCTATTTTAAAAATAGCCAGACTCACTTTTTAACAACGGCTTCCTCGCAAACGTCTATTCTTCCCATTTAACCATCAAATAACATGGCATTAATTTTGAAAAAGCCTTAAAATGATGGGTTCTATGGTGGCCTGTGCTGGTCTCCTCGCAACGATACGTTGGTTAATCCGTCAGGCCTGGAAGGGAGCAGCGGGGCCTTCCGACTCGTGTGCCGAGATCAGGCTGGTACGGGTTCACCTCCAATCTCTAAAGTAGAGCTTTCGCAATATGAGTTATTTGGTTCTTGCCCGTAAGTGGCGCCCCAAAACATTCTCAGAAGTCATCGGGCAGCAACATGTCCTACGCGCACTGATTAACGGTTTGGAACAAGACCGGCTTCACCATGCCTTTTTATTTACGGGCACACGCGGTGTCGGCAAAACAACGCTTGCGCGGATCTTTGCGAAATCTCTCAATTGTGAACAAGGCGTTAGCGCTACACCATGCGGTGAATGCGATAGCTGTAATGAAATTGATGCAGGCCGATTTGTTGATTTAATCGAAGTAGATGCCGCATCGCGCACCAAGGTCGAAGATACGCGGGAATTGCTTGATAATGTGCAATATGCGCCTAGCCGCGGCCGTTATAAAGTCTATCTCATCGATGAAGTTCATATGCTATCTACACATAGCTTTAATGCCTTATTAAAAACACTAGAAGAACCGCCACCACATGTGAAATTCTTATTTGCGACAACGGATCCAGAAAAGCTGCCGGTTACGATTCTCTCGCGTTGTTTACAATTTACCCTGCGCCGGTTAGAACCATTACAAATCTCTGATTATTTAGCAACAATTCTAAAACAAGAAAAAATAAAATTTGAAGTGCCTGCATTGGTTGAAATTGCGCGGGCGGCTGATGGCAGTATGCGAGATGCATTAAGCCTGCTTGACCAAGCGATTTCTTTTGGCGAAGGCACGGTGAATACAGACCATGTGCATGAAATGTTAGGCACATTGAATCAACAGCAAGTGCTACATATTTTAGAAGCCTTAAAAAATCAAGATGGTTCCGCCCTATTAGCACAAGCATCAGAACTCGCTGCACAAGGCCGAGATTTCACTTATTCTCTAGATGCCTTGCTCAGTGCGCTAACCCGATTGGCGACATTGCAAGCGGTGCCCGAAATGGAAGATAATGATAGCGCTGATTTATCCGCTTATCGCGAATTAAGCACGCAATTTGCCTCTGAGAATATTCAGCTGTTTTATCAAATAGCCTTGCATGGTAAGCGCGATTTACCCTTCGCTGCTGATCCTCAAAGTGGTTTTGAAATGACATTGCTCCGGATGTTGCAATTTCAGCCGCGTGATGCAAATACACACCTG
>CAZRAY010000042.1:0-11489 GCA_964598235.1 uncultured Piscirickettsiaceae bacterium | reverse complement strand
GCCAACCATTGCCGAAGAAAGTGCAGCTGAGCCTATTATAGAAACATCCTCCACGGACCCTGCACCCGCAGCCGCTTTAGAGCTCACTACAGACACATGGCACCCTATCGCAGCAAAATTGCCGCTCAAAGGGTTTGCCCGTGAGTTAGCGGATAATGCTGTTTTTACTGACTTTAATGGTTCAAAGCTTAATCTTGAAATTGAATCTAAACATGAGCATGTGAACAGTGAGAAAACGAAAAATAAGATAGCAGAAGAATTAAGCAAATATCTTGGCAGCAATATTACCTTGATTATAACCTCCAATGAGGCGCTAAGCGGCGATAAACAAACGATTGCAAAGAAAAAACAGACTTCTAAAGAAACACAACAAAAACAAGCGCACGATGCCATTCATAACGATCCAACAATTGATGAGTTGCAGCAAGCCTTCGGCGCAGAAGTGATAGAAAACTCAATAAAACCCAATTAGGAGCACAATATGAAAGGTGGAATGGGAAATCTCATGAAACAGGCCCAACAAATGCAGGCCAAAATGGAAAAAGCGCAACAAGATCTCGCACTGATGGAAGTCACAGGAAAGTCGGGTGGCGGAATGGTACAAGTTGTCATGACAGGCAAACATGATGTGAAACGTGTTTCTATTGAGGATGCCTTGCTCGAAGATGATAAAGATATGCTGGAAGACTTAATCGCTGCTGCCGTGAATGATGCCGTGCGTCAGGTTGAAAAAACCTCGCAAGAGCAGATGTCTGGCATGATGCCAGCGGGCATGAACTTCCCCTTCTAAATTGATACCTTTCCATGACTCATATTTTTCGCCATGGCGGTGTTAAAAACATTATAAAAATGCTCATGTACTCCATGTACATTGCGCTTTTTAGAATATTTTTGCCTTGCCCTGACAAAAAATCTATCTCATGCATAACTATCAACCTACCTCACTTAACATCTGATACCGCATGGCAAGCCTCGGCCCTAGCATAGACCAACTGATGGAAGCATTGCGCTGTTTGCCTGGCGTAGGGCCGAAATCTGCACAGCGAATGACGTTCCACTTACTTGAACGTCAACGTGATGGTGGCGATTTGCTCGCTAAGGCTTTGCGGCAAGCGTTGGATAATGTGCGGCATTGTGAGCGTTGCCGTATTTTAAGCGAAACAGCATTATGCCCACGTTGTACCGATACGCGTAGACAAACAGATCAGCTGTGTATTGTTGAAATGCCGAGTGATGTTTTAGCCATTGAGCAAGCAACGCATTATCAAGGTCAATACTTCGTATTATCAGGCCATTTATCGCCTTTAGATGGCATTGGTCCCGAAGCCTTAGGGATCCCAAAGCTTATTGCCCAATTTGCAGAAAATAAGATTCAAGAGGTTATCTTGGCGACTAATCCGACGGTTGAAGGCGAAGCCACCGCACACTATATTGGCGAACTCGCACATGCGTACGATATCAAAGTAACCCGCTTGGCACACGGTATTCCACTGGGCGGTGAGCTAGAATTTATTGATAGCGGTACGCTCTCTCATGCCTTCACTGGCCGTTCAACAATCTAATGGAACCGCCTTTACCGTGGCTGCTTGATGATGCACCTGCTCTTTTCCCTGAACTCGATAGCGCCACACCAGATGGTTTGCTTGCTGCTGGTGGCGATTTATCACCTGCCCGCCTAATTGCCGCTTATCAACAAGGAATCTTTCCGTGGTTTAATGAAGGCGAACCTATTTTATGGTGGTCACCGGATCCGCGGTTAGTGATTGCCACCAATGCAATCCATATTAGCCGCAGCCTACAAAAAACACTGCGCCAAAATCGGTTTACAATTACTTTTGATCACGCCTTTCTAGATGTAATGACGGCATGCGCCGCACCCCGCCCCGCCGAACAGAATACCTGGATCAACCACGATATGATTGCCGCCTATACGGTTCTACACCAGCAAGGATTCGCGCATAGTGTTGAATGCTGGCAAGATAATGAACTCGTCGGCGGGCTATATGGCATCGCACTCGGCAGTATGTTTTTTGGCGAATCCATGTTTAGCCGCCAAAATAATGCCTCTAAAATTGCCTTTGTTCATCTCTGCCAACAGCTTTCTCAATGTGGCTTTCCCTTGATTGATTGCCAAGTCAGTTCGCCGCACCTTATGAGTTTAGGAGCCGAAAATATACCCCGCCAAGACTTCATTGCGAAAATGTCATTACTAAGCCAGACTCAGCCTAGCAACACACCTTGGGAGACTCTCAATGGCTGAATCATTAGCACTTTATCTCGGCACTGAAAGCCCCTGTAGTTATTTGCCCAAAGAGCAATCACGTAATATTTTCCCCGATCCCAATCTGCCGATGAGCAATGCCTTATATAGTCAGCTTATTCGAAATGGTTTTCGGCGCAGTGGTGAACAAGCTTATCGCCCGCATTGCGAACACTGTTCTGCTTGTGTCCCCGTTCGGATTAAGATTGCTGATTTCAAACCCAGTCGTAGCCAACGCCGTTGCCTCAAACGAAATGATGATTTAATCGTAATTCAACGCCCAGCTGAATTTAGTGATGAGCATTATGATCTCTATTGTCGTTATTTAAAGGCGCGTCACCTTGGTGCTGGCATGGACGAAACCAGCGAAGAAATTTATACCCGTTTTCTCATTAGCAGCTGGAGCAAAACTCGATTTATCGAACTGCGCACACAATCGGATTTAAAGCTGCTTGCGGTGATTGTGACCGATCTCGTACACGATGGTGGCTCCGCTTTTTACACATTTTTTGACCCTAACGAATCAAAACGCAGCCTGGGCACCTATGCCATTTTAAAACAGCTTGAAATCATTCAGGCACAAGACTTACCTCATCTTTATCTAGGATATTGGATCGCCCAATCCCAGAAAATGAGTTATAAAACAAGCTTCTCTGCTTTAGAGGGTTTTAATGGTTCTCAATGGGAATTAGTAGTAAAACCCTAAAATGTTGTATAATGTCGAGTTACTGCACTTTATTGTGTGGTGATTTTATTATTATCCATGTAGGAAATTATGGCTAAAGAAGACTCTATTGAACTAGAAGGCACTGTGATTGATACGATGCCAAACACGACTTTTAAAGTCGAGTTAGAAAATGGTCACGTTGTGACTGCCCACATTTCTGGCAAAATGCGTAAAAACTATATTCGTATTTTGACTGGCGATGCCGTGACTGTACAACTTACCCCTTACGATCTATCAAAGGGTCGTATTACTTACCGCGCGCGTTAATATGCACTAGGCGCTTGTCTGCGCTATCGGCCTAAAACTTAGCAACATTAAGGCCAATACCACGTCGATACTGAGAGCGGAATACCTGCCACCAACCCAAGCTCGCAAGTATCACAAACGCCACCAACGTCCAACCTGGCACCGTTAATCCCGCAAATTTCCATAAGACTTCTGCGCACTCACCTGATCCTGTTAATACCGTTTTCAAAGCATCCATCAGCGGAAAGTTATCTAGCATAAAACTTAAACCTGGGCCACACGTTGGCACTTGGTCTTCCGGTAAATTTTGTATCCATACATGGCGCGCTGAAATTAAGCCACCAATGACGGCCAACGTGCCCACAAGAAAACCATATACCCGATTGCCGAACCCATACGGACCATGCAACACGGCTAGCAAAGCCACAACACCCACTGCAAACATAACTACCCGCTGGAAAATACATAATGGGCAAGGCTCCATACCTTCAACAAATTGAAAATAGGCAGCAACGCCCAACATTGCTGCACAAGCAATAAAGATAACTAAAAATACGCTACGTGATGTCATGACTTTTCCTTACTTTTCTAATTGTTGTTTTAACTATGCCGTCTATGTCGGTTATTTTGATTATTGCCCTTGTTCCCCTGCGGCTTCCGACGCGGTGGCGGGCTAGAATATTTTGTTTTCGCTGCCGGAGCAGGGGTTTCTAGCACCTCATCACCTGTCGATAATACAGGCAATTTATGTTTAATATAAGTTTCAATATCAGGTAAAGAAAAAGCATAATCCTCACAAGCGAAGCTCACTGCTACGCCGCTTGCCCCTGCTCGTGCAGTCCGACCAATACGGTGCACATAATCTTCCTGATCTTGCGGTAAATCATAGTTAAATATATGGCTTACTTCAGGAATATGCAATCCCCGCGCAGCAACATCAGTTGCCACTAAAAATGCATATTCACCATCCTGAAAATGCTTTAATAGACTTTCGCGCTTCTTCTGAGGCACATCACCCGATAGTAACGCTGCCTTATGGCCATTGCCTTCCAAAAATCCCCACACCCGATCTGCAGCGCGTTTGGTATTCACGAACACAATACTACGCTTAGGTGCTAAACGCTTAATCAACGCTAATAACAGCGGTATTTTTTCTGCATTCGCAGGATAAAATACGCTTTCTTCAATCCGATCAACCGATACCTTCTCAGGCTCAATCAACACCTTCTCAGGATTATTCATATGTTCATACGCCAGCTCTAGCACTTTAAAGCTGAGTGTTGCTGAAAATAGCATGCCCAAGCGTTCTTCAGGTTTCGGAATGCGGCGCAAGAAATACCGCACATCTTTAATAAAGCCCAAATCAAACATGCGATCGGCTTCATCCAACACCATCGCCTGCGCTTGGCGAAGGTGGAATACACGGCTTTTGTGATAATCCAATAACCGCCCAGGTGTACCCACTAAAATATCGCAACCGGCTTTAATCGCATCCCGCTGTTTATCGTAATCCTTACCACCATGTGCTAAAGCAATGCGCAAACCTGCCGCAGAATTCAGTAAATTTGCATCTTTCGCAATCTGAATTGCCAGCTCTCGTGTCGGTGCTAAAATCAATGCGCGAGGTTGTTTTCCATCCCAGTCTTTGGGTTGTGGTTCATCCAATAATCGCTGGAATGTCGCCAATAAAAAGGCAATGGTTTTGCCTGTTCCCGTTTGCGCTTGCCCCGCCACATCTCGCCCTGCCAACAAGATAGGCAAGGACTCCGCTTGAATCGGTGTGCAATGGGTAAATCCCGCTGATTTTAATCCCTGCTGTAAGGTTTCGTGTAAAGGCAATGCTGAAAAAGCTTGCTCCGTTAGATGTGTACTCATAGAAATACTTGCATTACCTTCGCTGATCGTAAAAAATACTACTAATTGAATTGGGCATGAGTATAACAACATCTGCCATTCAATACTTTATAAACACTGGAGAAGAAACATGAGTGAACACGTCACCGCAGTAACCGATGGCACATTTGATAGCCAAGTTCTGCAATCTGAATTGCCTGTATTAGTAGATTACTGGGCAGAATGGTGTGGCCCTTGCAAAATGATTGCCCCAATTTTGGATGAAATTGGTGCGGAATACGCAGGTAAAATCAACGTCTGTAAATTAAATATTGATGAAAATTCAGAAACACCGCCGCGCTACGGCATTCGCGGCATCCCAACGTTGATGCTATTCAAAAATGGTGAAGTAGAAGCGACTAAGGTCGGCGCGCTCACTAAATCACAATTGACGGCATTTTTAGATAGTAATATCTAAACGAGTCAATTTTAGTTATCAAGCGAATAGGCTGAATGGGCAACCATTCAGCCTATTTTCGTTTCAGCTCAAGGAAATAATAGATGAATCAACATGAAAAAATAAACTATGTCGAATTTCCAGCAAAAGATATCCCAGCCACTCAAGCATTTTTTGAGCACGTCTTCGGCTGGTCATTCCAAGCATTTGGGGATGCCTATATTGCTTTCTCTGGAGCAGGACTAAATGGTGGGTTCTTTCATTCCGACTTACACCCCTCGACTAATCATGGCGCTGCTCTAATTGTGTTTTATAGCCATGATTTGGAATCAACACAAGATAAAATCACTCAAGCAAATGGCATCATCATAGAACCGACCTTTCCTTTCCCGGGTGGTCGCCGTTTCCACTTCTCTGAACCCAGTGGAAATGAATTTGCTGTTTGGTCAGATAAAGGTGCATAAGCCCATTTTTACCCTGTAAAATAGCCGCTATGGAAGATGTCTCCCGATTATTAGATGAACTGAATAAACCGCAACGCGAAGCCGTGTCTGCGCCGCCAGGTCATGCACGTATTTTGGCAGGTGCGGGCAGTGGTAAAACCCGTGTTTTAGTGCATCGCATTGCGTGGTTAATCGAGGTGGAAGAATATTCCCCTGCTGAAATTCTATCGGTCACCTTTACCAATAAAGCCGCGGCTGAAATGCGCGGTCGGATTGAAGATTTATTGGGTTATCCGCTTGGTGGTATGTGGGTAGGCACATTTCATGGCCTCGCCCATCGATTATTGCGTGCGCATTGGCAAGATGCCGATTTGCCGCAAAGCTTTCAGATCCTAGATAGTGATGATCAGCTCCGGATGATCAAACGTATTATTCGCGGTATGGAATTAGATGAAGCGCAGTGGCCGCCCAAGCAAGCGCAATGGTTTATCAATGGCCAAAAAGATGAAGGATTACGGCCCAAGAATATCCAAGTCGACAATGATCTCTATTCACAAAAAATGTTAGCGATCTATGAAGCTTATGAAGCCACTTGCCAGCGTGCAGGTGTCGTTGATTTTGGGGAACTCATTCTACGCTCGCATGAGCTCTGGCTAAAACGGCCTGATATCTTATTGCATTATCAAAAACGCTTTAAGCAAATCTTAGTCGATGAATTCCAAGATACCAATACTATTCAATATGCATGGCTACGTTTGCTGGCAGGTGAAACAGGCTGTTTATTTATCGTGGGCGATGATGATCAGTCGATCTATGGTTGGCGTGGTGCTAAGATTGAAAATATCCAGCAATTTCATGTTGATTATCCTACCGAGAATACGGTTCGCCTCGAGCAAAACTATCGCTCTACGGGCAATATTCTGGCGGTTGCCAATGCGGTGATTTCAAATAATACCGATCGCTTGGGCAAAAAACTTTGGACAGATGATGCCGCTGGCGATCCGGTGCAAATTTATCAAGCCTTTGATGAGCGCGATGAAGCCCGTTTTTTGGTTAATATCGTTAGAGAACAAAATGAAGCAGGTTCTCCGCGCGCCGATCATGCTGTGCTCTATCGCTCCAATGCCCAATCTCGGGTGATTGAAGAAGCCTTATTCCAAGCCCAAGTGCCCTATCGCGTGTATGGCGGTTTGCGCTTTTTTGAACGCGCTGAGATTAAAGATGTGCTCGCTTATTTACGCTTAGTTGCCAATCGCGATGATGATGCCGCTTTCGAGCGCGTGGTGAATACACCCACACGCGGCATTGGTGCGCGAACACTTACTGAAGTGCGTCAATACGCAAGAGAGCAACAGCTTACCATGTGGGAAGCCACCAAAGCCCTATTAGCTGCAGAAGTATTCACTGCCCGCGCAGGCAATGCCTTGATTGGATTTTTGAATCTGGTTGATTCACTCACACCTGAAGAACCTGATTTCCCATTGCATGAACTCACCACCTTAGTAATTGATGAAACAAGTTTACGCACCCATTTTGAAAAAGATCAATCTGAAAAAGGCCAAGGCCGGATCGAAAACTTGGATGAATTGATCAATGCCTCCCGCCAATTCACCCACACCGAAGAAACCAAAGACATGCCTTTGCTCGCCGCTTTCTTATCCCATGCTGCGCTTGAAGCGGGCGAAGACCAAGGTGACCGCTGGGAAGATTGTGTACAACTGATGACGCTACACGCAGCCAAAGGCTTAGAATTCCCCACCGTATTTATCGTCGGCATGGAAGAAGGCTTATTCCCCGGTCAGAAAAGCAGCGATGATCCTGTTCGCTTAGCGGAAGAACGTCGGCTTTGTTATGTCGGCATGACTCGCGCGCGACAAAAATTATTCTTGCTCCATACTGAATTTAGACGGCTTTACGGACAAGAAATGTACCCTACGCCTTCGCGTTTCTTACGTGAAATTCCCGAAGAACACACCGAAGAAATTCGCGCCCGCAAAGGCTATATTGCACAAGCGAGTAGCACCACCAGCTCACGCACCAGCACCTTAAATGAAACAGGTTATACCATCGGCCAACAAGTCCATCACCAAAAATTTGGCGGGGGCACCGTAATCGATAATGAAGGTTCTGGTAAAAGTGCTCGCATCCAAGTCAACTTTACCCATGCAGGGACCAAATGGTTGGTGTTGGCTTATGCTAATCTTGAAACAACTTAGTTATTGGAAACAACATGAATATACGATTTTCACCCATTTTGCTTATCGCCCTATTCTCCCTCCTTACCGCCTGCGGTGATGGTAGCAAGTCAGGCGGTTCTGCAAATAAAGACCAATACAACTGGAAAATGGTCACCACTTGGCCGCCTAATTTTCCCGTATTGCAAGAAGGCGCTGAGCGCTTCGCTAAAAATGTTGAAGCGGCCAGCGAAGGTCGTATCAAAATAAAAGTGTTCGCGGGTGGTGAACTGATTCCTGCTTTGCAAGCCTTTGATGCGGTTTCACAAGGTACCGTTGAAATGAGCCACGGCTCGGCTTATTACTGGGCAGGTAAGGTGCCTGAAGCCCAGTTTTTTTCTGGGGTGCCTTTTGGCATGACCGCAGAAGGCATGAATACATGGTTATATGAAGGTGGTGGCCTTGAGCTTTGGCGCGAAATGTATCAGCCGTTCCATGTTATCCCCTTCCCACTGGGCAATACTGGCCCGCAAATGGGCGGCTGGTTTAATAAAGAAATAAATAGCCTAGATGATATTCAAGGCCTCAAAATGCGGATCCCTGGCTTGGGTGGAAAAGTGTTCGCCAAAGCGGGCGGTAATCCTGTGTTGCTCGCGGGCAGCGAAGTGTATACCGCGCTCGAACGTAACACCATCGATGCCACCGAATGGATCGGCCCTTTCCACGATCAACGCCTCGGCCTCTATCGCGCAGCAAAACATTATTATTATCCTGGCTGGCATGAGCCAGGCACTGTGTTAGAGCTCGGTATTAATCAACGCGCTTGGGAATCTTTATCTGCCGATTTACAAGCGATTGTTCGTGATGAAGCGAAAAAAGAAAATCTACAAATGCTGGCTGATATGGATAGCAATAACCGTGCTGCGTTAGTTGAACTTAAAGCACTTAAAAATATCCAGATCCACCGTTTTCCAGAGGATGTATTGGCTATCTTCAAAAAACTCACTGATGAAACATTGGCTGAAGGTGCGGCTGCCGATCCAAAATTTGCCCGTGTTTACCAAGCCTATCAAACATTTCGTCAACAACATCCCTCGGACTCAGGGCTAGAAAGTAACTATATGCAAGAGTTTTTAACCGAATAATGCGTTTTATTCTCTCGCTATTTTTATGCCTACCGCTTCTTATTGCCTGTAATCAAGGTGAGGAAGTGGTAGATGTGCAAGCTGCAATACAGGAAATCACAGTCTATCGTAGCCCCACTTGCGAATGCTGCACTAAATGGATGGATCATTTAGAACAAAATGGTTTTATTGTGGCCGATAAAATCAGTATGAATCTCGCAGACATTAAAGATCAATTGCAGATCCCCAATAAAATGACCTCCTGCCACACCGCGCTCATTGGCGACTATATTATCGAAGGCCATGTCCCCGCGGATGATATTAAGCGCTTATTACTTGAACAACCCAAAGTTAATGGTCTTGCCGTGCCTGATATGCCTGTTGGTTCCCCCGGTATGGAATATGGTGAGCGTGTTGATCCTTACACCGTGTTTAGCTTCAAACAAGATGGCAAGTTAAGCGTGTTTAACCAGTACCCACAAGACTAGAACACACCATGCTCACTATTTCCTCAACCGTCACCCTCCCCGATGATGAAATCGAGCTTACTGCGATTCGAGCACAAGGTGCCGGCGGTCAAAATGTGAATAAAGTTTCCTCTGCGATTCACTTGCGGTTTGATATCAATCGCTCTTCCCTCCCTGATTTTTATAAATCTCGCTTGATGCGCTTACAAGATAGGCGAATCAGCAAAGAAGGGATCTTAATCATCAAAGCGCAGAAATTTCGCACCCAAAGTAAAAATAGAGATGATGCCTTGGCGAGATTACAAGGTTTAATCCAAAGCGCTGCCGTCATTCAAAAAACACGACATGCGACCAAACCCAGCAGAAACGCCAAGAAAAAACGGGTAGATAACAAAACCCGCCGTGGTAAAGTCAAATCTCTGCGTGGAAAGGTGTCTGAATAAGCAATACCATCTTGATTTAACCATCAGATCCCTAGTAGAATCAGCTTCGAACTAATTAACTAAATCTTTCATGGAGATATTGATGAAATCCAATCTTGTATCAAACATACTCGTAACAACAGCACTCTCACTTCTACTCGCAGGCTGTGTGAGTACAGGTGTTCAAATGGGCTCTAAAAAAGCAGAATCCTCTGTTAGTGGCGGTACCGGTGGTGCCAATTCTGAGGATGCAAGTTCTGATTTAGAGAAATGTGACCGCGCCCTTGGTACAGTGGCCATTGATGAGGACACCTCTTCTCCTTGGTATAACCGCATGGGTCGTTATGGTGTCGATTCGACTGTGCCTATTTTACGTTTAATGGCACAACAAAGTAACTGTTTTATTGTGGTTGAGCGTAGCCGACGCGGTTTAGCGCATATTGAGCGTGAACGTGCATTAGAAGATTCGGGTGAGCTCCGCAGCTCAAGCAACTTTGGCAAAGGCCAATTAGTGGCCGCAGATTATACAATTATCCCTAGCCTTATTTTCAGTGATGATGATACGGGTGGTGTCGGTGGTCTTTTAGGTGGATTGCTCGGTGGCTCTATTGGTGCCTTAATTGGTGGTAGCCTCAGCTTTGCTGATGCGCAAAGTGTGATGACGTTGGTTGAAAATCGTTCTGGCGTTCAAGTTGCAGCTGCAGAAGGTAGTGCGCGCGCGACCAACATCAGAGCGGGTATTGGCTTGTTTGGCGGTGGCGGTGGCGGTGGTTTTGGTGGCTATACAAAAACACCAGAAGGCAAGGTGATTGTCGGCGCCATGATGGATGCATTTAACACACTAGTGAGATCAACTAGAAACTACAAAGCGCAGACTGTTGATAGCCCTAATGGACTTGGAACAGGTGGCTCGTTAGGTGTCGATGGTGCATCTCCTGCACCCGCAGCGGCGCCTGCCGCAACAGCTGGCATGAGCCTTCAAGCTAAAATCAGAAAAGCGCAAGCGACATTAAATAGCTTGGGATATAACGCAGGCACACCTGATGGTAAGGTCGGCGCCAATACCCGCAAAGCAGTTTCAGCATTCCAATCTGATAATGGCATGAATCCAACAGGCCGTTTAGATCCTGCAACACTTAATATGTTGTTATCTTATTAAGTTTCAATCATTGCGTTAAACAAAATAAGGGCGGAATAATTATTCCGCCCTTATTTTTTATTCGGAAAATACCCATGATATTTGGAAATGCAGTTTTTCAGGATGAAGATGGCGAGTCAGCGCAAGGCACAATATTGAGGAATGGCCACACCCTTGCTCAATATTGTAACGCCGCGC
>CAZRAY010000041.1:0-16232 GCA_964598235.1 uncultured Piscirickettsiaceae bacterium | reverse complement strand
TCCTACATGATTCTTAGCTGAAAAAAAGCACCCGTTTTTACCATTAACTCGAAAATGTGCTCACCCTTGTTGCCGTTATCATCCTTGCTGTCACTTTCAAATCCTTCCCGCTTTCCCGTGTTTCATACACCCTGATTTTTATCTTCCTCTGTCTGCACACTATCGGCGCACACTATACCTATGCCGAAGTGCCCTACAATGTCTGGTCTCGTAACTTATTTGGGATCTCCATTAATGAATGGATGGGCTGGGAACGCAATCACTTTGATAGACTCGTGCATTTTTGCTATGGCCTCCTGCTCGCCTATCCCATCCGCGAAGTTTTCCTGCGCATTGTTAACGTTAAAGGCGCTTGGGGCTATCTCTTGCCGCTCGACCTCACCATGTCTACCTCTATGCTCTATGAGCTCGTAGAATGGGGCGTAGCAGAAGTATTCGGTGGTGAGCTGGGTATGGCCTATCTTGGCACCCAAGGCGATGTCTGGGATGCCCATAAAGATATGGCACTTGCTAGCCTCGGCGCGCTCATTGCCATGCTGATTGCGCTGGCGATTAATCGCGCCTTACAACGCGATTTTGCCCAAGAATGGGCCAATAGCCTACGTATCAAAGGCAAACAACCATTAGGCGAAGATGAAGTGTTGCGGATGCTCAATGATTGATTTTCACCGCAGAGAATAAACTCCGTTCGCCCTGAGACCCTCGAAGGGTGTAATGTAAGATAACGTGTCGCAGGGTGTCAACGCCAGCCACCCTCATTTAATGTAGCTTGGGTAAGTGTAGCGTCACCCGACAACGCGCGCGACGTCCGTTCGTCCTGAGCTTGTCGAAGGAAGCGGAAGGTATTCGGGATGACGCTGCGTTTTGTTTGGGCGTTTATCTGCCCTTCGAGGGCCTCAGAGCAAACGGAGTAATAGGCTTATTTTTTCTCTGTGCGCTCTGTACCTCTGTGATGAATCCATCTAAAGACTATATCGCCTATCTCCCTGAGAAATGCCTTGCAATAATACGTCCAAGCCCTTTGTTAAAGTGAGCACTTTAAACGATTCACCCATTTCACTGGGCAAGGTGAGTTGTTTGATTTCTGTGGCAAGCTGCATCATCTCTTCTACTGCCACTGACTCAGCCTCACTGGCCAAGTCCAGCAATCCGCCCGCCAGCAAAAAATCAGCTTGTGATTGAAAGCCAGCCACCTCTAAATAATTTTGCAATGCCACTTCTGCCAGCGCAGTGAAATCCACATGCGCTGTAATATCCTGCAAGCCTTGATTAATAAAAGGATCAGCATGGCCTTGATGTTGGAAATAACACATTAAGGTGCCTTGGTTGCGCTCTGGATGATAATACGTCGCTTGCGGATAGCCATAATCAATGATAAAAATAGCGCCGCGCACCAAACAATCCGCCACACTCGCTAACCAACCTTCGGCCGCCAAATTCACTTCTGTGCGATAGCCCGCTACGCCGTCAATTAAGGTGCGAATGTTCTCTGCCCGCGCCGTTAAGCTCGTATCGCTCACCTCATTCAATTGCCAATCAAAAAGGCCTGTTTCCGTTTGCTTTACGTACAATTCAGAAACGCTATCGCCATCTAATTGCAGGCAATGCACGGGCATCGCATCACACACTTCATTGGCTAAGATCACACCATTGAATTTTTCTGGCACGCTTGAAATCCATGCCACACAAGATAATAAACCCGGTGCTAATTTATCCAACGTTTCCCGCTGCCGCTGCTGCAAACTCGGGCTAGTTTCTAGGATAAAATACTTCCGAGGTAAGCGCTCACTTCTATTTAGTTCTTTTAATATAACCGCTGCCATTTTCCCACTGCCCGCACCGAACTCTAATATGCATGCTTTATCAATCTGATCCAACACGGGGATAATCTGCCGCGCCAAGGTCCGTGAAAATAAATTGCTTTGCTCGGGCGCGGTGGTGAAATCACCGGCCTCACCCAGCTTAGTTTTGCCGCTACTGTAATAGCCTAGCGCCGGTGTATATAAACAACGCGCCATATAATCAGCAAAAGTGATCTGTCCGCCCGCATCTTGAATCGCTTGCGCGATCTGCTCGCATAGTGTTGTTTGCACTTCGTGTGCAATAATGGATGTATTATCATCCAAAATGAAGGTTGCTCATGTCTGATCCTGTTATTTTAGTGACTGGCGCTGGTCGTCGCATTGGGCTGCATATTGCAACGCGATTACACCAAGATGGCCATGCCGTTATCGCTCATTATCGCACGCCAACAGCAGAAATTGAGGCATTGGCAAAACAAGGCGTTCAGACTTTGCAGGCGGACTTGAATAATAGCGATGCCATTTTCAATTTTCTCAATCAGCTAGAAAGCCTCAGCATGGATTTTCGCGCCATCATCCATAATGCCTCTGCCTTTGCACCTACCGATCCCGATCCCAAACGAGCAGCAGCGCAATATCACCAGTTTTTCACGATTCATATGCTCGCGCCCTACCTTATTAATCAGCATTTACAGCCAAAGCTTGTCGGCAATGCGGGCAGTCCCGCGGATATTATCCATATCACCGATATCAATGCCGATAATCCGACCGCAAAATTCGATATTTATAGCTCAACCAAAGCCGGTTTGCAGAATCTAACGCTCGGCTTGGCCAAGCAATATGCGCCGAATATCAAAGTAAACGCCATTGCGCCTGGGCCTGTATTATTTGCCCCGCAACATAGCGAAGCCACTCGCCAAGCGATGCTAGCTGAAACCTATTTGCGAGGGAATGCAGGCGAAGAGGCTAATGGGGAAGGCGGTGCCGAGCCTGTTTACCTCGCTGTAAAAGCCTTACTCGACAACCCGTTCATAACAGGTGTCAGCATCCCGGTAGATGGTGGTCGCCGCCTCTCCAAACGTTGAACCACGGGCCTGTAAGCACACTCCTTCTTGTAAGATCTCCGGCACTGCTTCTCCCGTTAAGAAAGCAAATAACTCTGTTATTAAAGGATATAAAAAATATTCTCCCGTCACCTCGGAAGGAATAACATCTGACACGACTTCGCGACAAAACGGCATTAGGATATCAATATCGGCGGTGCGATCCTTGATTTTTCGCGTTTCATCCTCGCGATCTCGACCTAAAGATTCCTCAATCGCATTACATTTTTCTTTGAGCGCCTGCTGCGTTAAAGCCGTTTCAACACTCACCACCACGTTTAAAAAACACTGATTCGAATTCATCCCCACCGGCGGAATACGTATCACACGGCTAAGATGCAGATAAGGAAATTCAAGCAATAACGCCGCAATAATGAGTGGAATATGTCGATCAGGATCGATGTTGCTGCCAATACCCAGTAAATAACCGTCAGAAGCGCCTTCATGATTCGTCTTTTCTGCCATAGCGGCGTCAGAAATAGCATCAAAATGCTCATTTACCATTCGTAAACTCCGCTTTTTCAACTATTTCTGCCTTGCCCTGGCAAAAAATACTTTTCATGAAAACGCTTCTATTGCTCATTAACGCGACCGTGTAATCACAATTTTCGCAAAATTGTCGCCATGCAGCTTTACTGGCTTCGTAAGCGTTAACGTCACTTTCGGCATCAGAAACTTCGCCAATAACATCTCACATGCTTTTTCTGCCAACGTTTCTATCAAAGCATAACGACTCGCCTCAACGAGGGCCACCAAGTGTTTCGCAATGGTGCCGTAATCAAGCGTATCATCTAAATCATCCGATTCTGCCGCTTTAGCAATATCCCAATCCATTTCTAAATCAAATTGCAGCGTTTGCTTAATTTCCCGCTCCCAATCAAACACACCAATAATAGTGTCTATTTTCAGGTCGTTAAGGTATATTTTATCCATTGCGTTACTTTATATGGTTCTTTAGAGAGGTCATCATACCATGTCCGAATTGTCACTTTTAACCGGTCTTATCCTGCTCGGCGCCTACTTAATCGGCTCTTTATCCAGCGCTATCATCCTCTGCAAACTCGCCGGCCTACCTGATCCCCGTGATGAAGGCTCCGGCAATCCAGGCGCCACCAATGTTTTGCGCATCGGTGGCAAAAAACTTGCTGCCACAGTCTTATTCTTTGATGTATTAAAAGGTATTATTCCCGTGCTTATTGCAAAAATGCTCGGCCTCCATCCTATTTGGATCGCCGCCACCGCCTTTTTTGCTTTTATCGGCCATCTCTACCCTGTTTTTTTCCAATTTAAAGGCGGTAAAGGCGTGGCCACCGCAATTGGCGCCTTCCTTGCACTATCGCCCGTGCTCGCGCTGGCCACTATCGTCACTTGGATCGCTGTATTTCTGCTTACTCGCACCTCCTCTCTCTCCGCCCTCATCGCAGCCGCCATGACACCCATTTATAGCCTCTGGCTTATTGATAATCCGATAGTGCGCTGGATTATTTTAATTATGGCATTGCTCCTTATCGCACGCCATCACAGCAATATAAAACGCCTGCTCTCCGGCGAAGAGACCAAGCCATGAATCTCGGCCACACTTGAATTGTTGCCTATATTTTCACCTTCACAAATTAAGCATGCTATGATTTAACGCCATACTTTACTTTTAAAGCGCCTAAAAATTCTAATGAAAAATTTGTCTTTCTTGCTTATTGGCATCTTCACCCTATTGAACTCCAACGCTTATGCTTTCCAAGAGTCGCCTTTCAAATGGCCGTCCGCGGCGACCTCGATGCAAGGCCACTTTACCACTAGCGATCCAGACACACCAACCGGCGCCAATTGGGATGGCGCACTCTCTCAAGCAGGGAGTCGTTGGAATAGCGCAGGTTTTACCTTTAATGTTAGCTCCCTAGGTAATGAAGTTGTTGATCCCTGTGCCATCGGCGGCAATCAAGCCGTTTTTCATCCTAATTTTTGTGGTTCCGCATTTGGTGCATCGACCCTTGCGGTTACCTTCACCAGCTTTTTTGCCGCCGTGCCCCCTGCCACAGTAGGCACGGCAGTCGAAAGTAATATCATTTTTAATTCAGGTAAAAGCTGGGGAGTTTATTCAGGCACAAGTGGTACTGGGTTCGATTTTCGCCGTGTTGCAGTGCATGAAATGGGCCATGCGCTAGGCTTGGATCACTCTGGTGTTTTCCCCGCCATTATGCTGCCAAACATTGGTGGCACTGAGATACCACAGGCCGATGATATCGCAGGTGTTGCTGCTATCTATGGCCTAGTAGTTGCCAACACCCCACCTAATATTACCAGTAGTGCAGCGCGTACTGTCGCTGAAAACACAATCACCGTTTACACACCCATCACCGTGACCGATGCCGAGGGAGGCGCAATGACCTTCGCCATTACTGGCGGCGCAGATTCCTCAAAATTCACACTGGGTTCCGCCTCTGGCAACCTCGTTTTCACCTCCGCACCTGATTTTGAGATCCCAAGCGATAGCGGTGCAAATAATGTATATAACGTGACCATCACTGTGACCGATAATGGTGGGCTAACGGATAGCCAAGCGTTCTCTATTTCCGTAAGCGATGTCACGGAAGGCGGCGGCAATACGGCGCCGAATATCACCAGTAATCCCTCTCGCAACATTGCTGAAAACACGATCGCTGTTTATACGCCGATCACGGTCTCAGACGCTGAAGGGGGCACTAAAACGTTTACCATCACAGGTGGTGCAGATGCCTCGAAATTTACGATAGGATCTACTTCTGGCAATCTCGCCTTTATCTCAGCCCCTGATTTCGAAATCCCCAGCGATAGTGGCGCAAATAATGTGTATAACGTAACGGTTACCGTCACCGATAATGGTGGGCTAACGGATAGTCAAGCGTTCTCTATTTCCGTAAGCGATGTCACGGAAGGCGGCGGGAATGATCCTGCTATTATTGCAACCTTGGAAGAGCCCTCTGTCAGCGATACCAGCACAGGTATCGCCAATTTACGCGGCTGGGTGGTGGGCCTTGCCGCCATTAGCAAAATTGAATTATTTATTGATGGCCAATATATTACAGATATCCCTTCTGGCGCCTCACGGCTCGATGTGGCCAATGCCTTCCCACAATATCCAAATTCTGCCGCCGCTGGATTTTCAATGGCTTTTGCTTATACGGGCCTCTCTACTGGCAATCATACGGCGTTAATCCGTGCACATAATGTCAATGGCCTCACCCAAGATGCCAGCACAACATTCCGAGTTGCACGGTTAGAAAATGAATTTATTTCTGATCCAAACACCGTTACCTTGTCTAATGCCAGTGCCGCAATTTCTGGACAAAACATTATCATTTCCAATTTAAAAGCCGATGGAAAAACCTATAATATTGACTTAAGTTGGCGCGTGGCCACCCAACAGTTTGAAATGACATCGGTCTCCTTATTAGGCAATGTATCTCCCTTCTTTAATGACGGTTCAACAGAAAAAGAATTGACGCCGTTTATCACCTCAACCTCCCCTGTTGATGCGCCGATTATTCTAACTTTGGAAGAACCTGCCGCCTTGTTCACCAGCAATGGTATTGCCAACTTACGCGGTTGGGTAGTAGGCCTTGCTGCCATTAGCAAGATTGAATTATTTATTGACGGCCAGTATGTTACTGATGTGCCTTCTGGCGGCTCACGAGGCGATGTAGGCAACGCCTTCCCACAATATCCTAATGCAGATAAGTCTGGCTTTTCTATGGCCTTTGCCTACTCTGAGCTTACCGCAGGAAGCCATACCGCATTGGTCCGCGCCCACGATATAAATGGTTTAACGCAAGATAGTAGCGCCCTATTTAATACAGCGCGCTTCGATAATGCTTTCATTTCTGATCTCAATGCTGTCACGCTGAATTCTGCTACGGTACAAATCAATAATGAACAGATTTTGATCTCAAGTTTTGTTGCCGATGGCAAATCTTACACATTAAGGTTACAATGGCAAACAGCCACGCAACAGTTTGAGATTCAAGAGATTATTAAACAATAATCTTTACTCAACTGAGAATATTAACTTGCAAAGCAAGAAATTGGAGAAATTATGATTAAACGCTTAGCCCCTTTACTAATAAAACTAGGATTTATATTTGGCCTTGCTTTGACTAGCAGCTTTTCTTTCGCTGCCGCTGAAAAAGTACACATGGATCGTATGCTAGAAGGTAGTGCATTGATTATTCAAGGCACCGTTACCGGTCAACGTGTTGAACCAGGTGAAGGCAAACATATCCATACTATTCTAACGATCAATATCACTGATATTGTTAAAGGCAGCTGGGGTCAACCCACTATTGACATTAGCTTTCTGGGCGGCTCTCTTAATGGCCTTGCGCTCCGTGTCGGCGGTCAACATATTCCGGCCCTGGGACAAGAAGGTGTTTTCTTTATCGAAAATCCATCTCGCCGCCAAGTCAATCCAATTTATGGCTGGGAACAGGGAATTTTTGTAGTCGAAATGGATAGTGCTTCTGGAGAAAAAATTGTTAAAACAGCACAAAAACAAACTATTACGCAAATTGAGTTCCTCCCTAATGATGCACCAGAAGTGAACGGTATTAGCAATGGTATTGCCGCTGGAATCCAAGTGATGCGCGCATCCGAACTTTCTGCCCCTTATACCCTTGAGCAATTTAAATCCACCTTACGTAACAGATTAGCAGAGGGCCAATAAGCCATGAAAAAATCCGCTCTTATTCTGGGCCTCTTTCTGTTTTTCTCTTCTATGGCTGCATATGCTTTTGTATTGATTCCAGCAAAATGGCCCCAACCATCCACGACCATGTACATTGGCCCTATGACTGGCACATCACCCAACGGTATCACTTGGAAGAATGCATTTACTCAAGCAGCAGCCTCTTGGCGTAATAACTCTAAATTTGATTTTTTGCTATCAAATACGGGGGTCCCGCGTTGCTCACAAACAGATCTCCGCAATTTTGTTGATTTTTCTTCTGACACTTGTGATACTGCCTTTGGTGATTCTACTTTAGCGGTAACTCTGATTTTTACACCGACTACAGGGGCGACTACCGAAATAGTAAAAACCGATATATTATTTAATTCTGCAATTGCTTGGGACGTCTATCGAGGCCCATTGGTTATTGAGTCTATTGATTTTCGTCGTGTTGCCGTGCATGAACTCGGGCATGCGCTTGGCCTAGATCACGAGGAAACGGCTTCCGCTATTATGGCCGCATTCATTAGTGATCTCGATATCCCAACTGCGGATGATTTTAATGGCGTTGCCGCCCATTATGGCGGGCCTATCACGGAACCGCCTCCTGGCGATGCGCCTATTGTAATTGCACTTGAAGAGCCGGCCGTTTCTGGTATTAGTAATGGGATTTCTAATCTCCGCGGCTGGGTTGTTGGATTAGCGAGTATTCAAAAAGTGGAGTTGTTCGTTGATAATAATTTCTATTCCAATGTGCCCGTCGGAAGCGCTCGGGCAGATGTTGCAAGCCTTTTCCCCCAATATCCAGATTCTGGAAACGCCGGCTTTTCAATGGCCTTTCCTTATTATTCCCTTGCGCCAGGATCGCATACCGTTCTCGTGAGGGCGACAGACCTCAATAATAATACCCAAGAAGCGTCTGCTATTTTTAATGTTGTTCGGTTTAATCAAACCGCATCGGAGTTTATTGAGAAAAGTGGCGTCAATGTACAAGGTGCAACGGCATCCTTTCCCTTCGCTAATCAAATTAAAATTGATAATGCCCTCCTAAACGGACAGGCTTTTTCGTTCCAACTTGAATGGGAACCCGCCGCACAAGCATTTGTAGTAAAACAAACCACACCTTAGCGTTACTTAAATTATTGACAAGGAAAAGTTCATTATGAAAAAGTTTTTATTTCTTGCCAGTCTTGGTTTTATTTTAACAATCAATTCTGCATCTGCTGACCCCTACACACTGCGCTTTACCTCTACGGTAGTCAGCAACCCAGCACCCGCAGGCGTCACACTTGGTGATCCCTTGATCATTAATGTTGTCGTCGATAATGGTGGAAGCAGCCAAGCCAATCAAACATGGGATTCCGGTGATATTGTTTCTGTTAACTTTGCTGCAGGCCCTCGCTATGCAATTAATATTCTCAATCCAACATTGGTTAGCCCAAGTGGTACCATTCAAACTAATGCTGCAGGGGATGTTTCTGCTGTCAGTGCAGATTGGTTTGACACCTCTTCAGCGCCAGTAATGGACTCAAATGGCACCGTGGTGTCTAGCTGGGGCATTGATAATATCAGTAACGTTGCCCAAACCAGAGACGGCATTTTTTTAAAACCAAAACACTTTACAGGCATTGTCGCCAACTGGATTGCCTTACCCCTGCCGAATACGGGTATTAGCCCCATTAAAATCAACTTAGAAGAGCCTATAAAAAACGGTGTTAGTAATGGTATTGCTAACCTCCGTGGTTGGGTGATCGGTACGAACCCTATCCAGCGTGTTGCCTTTTATCTGGATGGTACCTATCAATTTGACATCCCTTCTGGGGGGGACCGTCCTTTAGTCGGAGGCGTCTTTCCAGCGTATCCTAATGCCAATAAAAGTGGCTTTTCTATGGCATACGGCTATAGTAATCTTTCTGCAGGCTCTCACGTTGCCAAAGTAATCGCTTATGATAGCGTGGGTAATATGGATGAAGACTCCTCAACCTTTACGGTTCAGGCCTTTGATAACGCCTTTATCCCAAGCTTTACTGATGTTGACTTAACGGCCGCAAGCTGTACCTTCCAACCCATAGGAGCAGACCCCTCCATCAGCGACGTATTTACTATCAACGGCGGGGTGTTTGATGGACAAACTTATAATCTTCGGCTTGGATTTAATCCTGCAACGCAACAGCTTGATGCCTTGAACATTACAAAATAAGAACATCATACTTTTAGCAAAAAAAGCCAGCGCTATCAGGCGCTGGCTTTTTTAATGGCGATTTTTTTATCGCGAGTAAACCTTATTTTTGTACGGACTGCAATAAGGCACCAATCTGCTTACGCGCTAAGACCGCCCAAATAATAACAGGCATAATGGTTGGGATAATAATGGTGCTCAATTGATAGCCCAAGGCAATCGCCTCTAGCATCCATTGCTGTAGGCCTTCCACCTGTGTGAAATAAGCCCCCAAACCGCCCATAAGCTGTTTTAAGCTGACAAATACCACACACCACAAGATAGCCGGTAATAACGCTAAGAAAGCCTTTAATAAAACGGTGCCGTGAGACTTAAATGGCGTTGCCATGATGAGCGCACCTAAAAAGGGGACCGAATAGGTCAAAATGAAGGTGTTAAAATCAAAAGCAAGTTGGTGCCCAGCTTCTTTGGCGCTCAAAAATTGTCCGTTAACTTCGCCAACTTGGGTCAGTACTCTCGCCATGTCACCTTGTTGCGCAAGCGCTGCAAATGTATGCGGTGCAAGCCAACTGACAATCGGGTCTGCCAGCCAAAGAATAGGCGCCACTAGCCAATCATTAAAAAAATACCACAGTACAAACGTCAACGTCAGCCAGAGCACAACGTGAAGCACAAACTTCCCCGACTCGAGGGGTTGAACTTCCCCTTGAGGAATCACCCCGCAGCCTTTTGTGCTGGGGCTTGTTTGCTGAGATAGCGGATCCACAGCCAGAAAACAAGCAACACATCTATCATAATCAATATAGGCCAAATATAGAGGTGAAACCATTCAAACACGGCATGATTCCACTGCCCAAGATAAAATAAGGTAATGATCCGAGCGAGGTTCATAATTTGAATCGCAAAGAAGCCCAGTACCAATGCTACTGTTTTTTGCTTCCATGTGGCCGGAAATCCTAACATCGCTGCCGCCAATACAATCACGGCCTCGACGCCATTACAGCCTGGCTCAATCGACACAGCAAAACCATTGGTTTTGCTTTGAATAACCTTGCCAAAAGAAATGACAGAATCATCAAAAAAACCCATCAAGCCCGCGCTTATTTTAGCAATAAAGGTGGTAAAAGGAATGACAATTGCCGCCTGCACAGGTTGCAACAATTCAAGTGTAAAAAGCACAATTAAGGTAATCGCAAAAATGAGAATATATTTAATCATGTTAGCCTCTTCCCTTGTCGCTTAAGCGTCTTCAACTTTAACCGAATAGCCACATTCTTTTTGCGGACAGACTTTTTCCGTGCCTTTGCTTTTAGTTGTTTTGATCGATAAAATCGGCCAATTACAGTCAGGGCAGGGCTCATCAACCGGTAAATTCCAAATCGCATAACTACAGTCTGGGTAACGTCCACAGGAGTAAAACACCTTCCCTCGCCGAGATTTCCGCATCAAAATCTCGCCTTTTTTGCATTCGGGGCAATCTACCCCTGTTTTTTCAGGCTGCTCTAAAGGCTCGATATGCTTACATTTCGGATAGCTTGAACAACCGATAAATTTCCCATATTTACCCGTGCGCACCCAGAGATCTGATTCGCATTTAGGACACTTCCTATCGGCAACCACTTCAGGCTCGCTAGCAGTGGTTTCTTCACCATCAACATTACGTGTGTAATCACATTCTGGGTAAGCCGTACACCCAATAAATCGTCCACTACGGCCTAAACGACTAGACAGCGGTTTGCCACATTTTGGACAATCTTCGCCAATATCTTCTTGCGTTACATCGCTGCGTTGCACTTCTTTATCTTTGGTTTCCACCTGCTGCTTAAACGGCGCCCAAAACTTCTCCATCAGAGGCACCCACTCTTTCTCACCTCGCGCCACCGCATCCAGCTCGTCTTCTAGCTTTGCTGTGAAATCATAATCCACATATTTGGTAAAATGATTCACTAAAAACTTGCCAACAACGCGACCCACATCGGTTGGATGGAAGCGTTTTTTCTCTAATTCAACATACTCACGCTGTAATAAAGTCGAAATAATATTGGCATACGTCGATGGCCGCCCAATATCGTATTCTTCTAAATTACGAATCAAGCTTGCCTCACTAAAACGCGGTGGCGGTTCGGTAAAATGTTGTTCTGGACGAATTTTCTTCAAATCAACCACATCACCCACTTCCATAGGGGGCAGCAAACGCTCGTCTTTGTCGCTGGCGTTACTATCATCCTTACCTTCCTGGTAGACTGCCATAAAGCCAGGGTGCACCACTGTAGAGCCTGTGGCCCGGAAAGTATTGCCTGGCCCACAAGCCAAATCAACAGCAACCGTATTCATCAAAGCATGAATCATTTGGCTGGCCACGGTCCGCTGCCAGATCAAACGATATAACTTCAGTTGATCCGTTGAGAGGTATGATTTCATGCTCTCTGGTGTACGCAATGCCGACGTTGGGCGAATCGCTTCATGCGCCTCTTGCGCATTTTTAGATTTTGTTTTATAGGTTTGCGGTTTGGCTGGCACTGAATCAGTACCATATTTCTCCCCGATAAATCCTCGTAGTTCCTCAACCGCTTCATCCGCCAAAGTGACCGAGTCCGTACGCATATAAGTAATCAAACCCTCCGCACCTTCGCCCGTATCTACACCTTCATACAATTGCTGCGCAACACTCATCGTGCGTTGTGCACCATAACCTAACTTGCGTGAGGCTTCTTGTTGTAGAGTAGATGTTGTAAACGGCGCAGCAGGGTTCCGCTTGCGCTTTTTCTTATCTACCTTTGAGACCAACAGCTTGCCATCAGCGAGCTTGACGAGATGTGCCACAATCTCATTGGATTGAGCGGCGTTATTCACCGTAAACTGTGATAGCTTTTCGTTCTCATAGTGGGTTAATTTCGCTTCAAATGCATCTTTTTTAACCGCTACATCCGCCTCTAAAGTCCAATATTCTTTAGGTTGGAAGGCTTCTATTTCAAGCTCACGTTCAACAATCATTCGCAAAGCAGGGCTTTGCACCCGACCTGCAGACAAGCCGCGGCGAATTTTTTTCCATAGAAGGGGAGACAAGGTAAAGCCCACCAAATAGTCTAAGGCGCGACGTGCTTGCTGCGCATTGACCATATCCATTGAAATATCCCGTGGATTATCCACCGCATCATTCACTGCTGTTTTTGTAATTTCATGGAAAACAACACGATAAACTTCTTTATTTTTCATTGCGCCACGTTTTTTAAGCAGCTCCAATAAATGCCATGAAATCGCCTCTCCTTCACGGTCCGGATCTGTTGCAAGATAGAGGATGTCGGCTTTTTTCATTGCCTTTGAGATTGCATCAACATGCTTACTATTACGATCAATAATTTGATATTTCATCGCAAAATTATTGCTCGGATCAACCGCCCCTTCTTTCGGTAGCAAATCACGCACGTGACCATAAGAGGCCAACACTTCGGTATCTTTCCCAAGATATTTTTTTATCGTTTTCGCTTTTGCTGGCGATTCAACAATAACTAATCTTTTACCCATCTGTATTTAACAACCTTAAAATTTATATTCTTAAATTATTTATCTGAGAGTTCAATGTATATCGGCAATTAAATCGTCAAACACCAAATCTTCCACCCAGGCATACGCCACTTCTTGGCCCGGTTGATAGAACATCACCATCAACACAACGCTTTTTAACTGTTCAAGATCAATTTCTTCTGCATCCAGCGCTAATGTGCGCTCAATCACCACTTCACGAGTAACATCATCTAGCAAACCCGCTTGTTCAAGAAACAATAAATAACCACGACATTCTGCATTTAAGCGCGCTTGTTCTTGCACACTATAAACGCGCATCGAAAGCGCAGGCAACGCCGCTTGAACAGCTGTTTCTTCGGGAATAATCGTAATATTTTCCAACCACTCCAGCGCTTTACTAATTTGCTTGGGTTGAAAGCCAGCTTGTTCCAGCTCTGTCTCTAGCGTGGTTTTGTCTATTTCTTCCGTGGCCGTGGATATCCCTGACTCCGACTCAGCACTTGTATCAATATAATATTCAAACAGGTAAAGCAACACATCAATTATATTTTCTTTCATTTGCCTGCCTCCAATATTTATGCGTTTACATTTAAATCATTTTATACGTGCGTAACGGCCACCTGCTAATGATTCTACATGACCTTGTAGCTCTAATAATAATAGCATGGAGGAAACCGCTTCCGCCGTCAATCCACTTTTTTCCACTAACAGATCAATTGGCATGGGATCAAAGCCTAAATGCGCCATAAGCACCGTATATTCTTCCGCTTCGACATCCATTTTCGATCCGTCATTTTCCTTATCATTCGCAGCCATTGCCGCCTCATGTTCTACTAAGACCCCTGCCAGCGCACCGAGTTCTTCAACAATATCTGCTGCTGTCTCAACCAGTTTCGCGCCCTCACGGATCAGGCGATGGCAACCACGCACCAACGGATTATGAATCGATCCCGGAATGGCGAACACCTCTCGGCCTTGCTCCATGGCCATCCGTGCCGTGATCAGAGATCCGCTGCGCAATGCCGCTTCTACTACTAAGGTGCCTAATGATAAGCCACTGATCAGACGATTCCGCCGTGGGAAATTTTCTGGTCGTGGTGTTACACCTAATGGAAATTCTGAGACCAGCAAGCCTGTTTGCGCAATGGCTTGTGCAAGTGCGCCATGCCGCGCAGGATACACAACATCCAACCCTGTCCCAACCACCGCAATCGTAGGCCCTTTCGCAGCAAGCGCGCCCTCATGTGCGGCAGCATCAATTCCTAAGGCAAGGCCGCTGGTAATTGCAATGCCATTTCCCGCTAAATAGCGCGCAAACTCAAAGGCAGATTCTCTCCCCGACGCAGAGGGATTACGACTACCAACAATCGCTAGCTGCCAGTGCGACAGAAAGTCTGGATTACCTTCCAAAAATAAAATACTTGGCGGATCGGGCAGCTCTTTTAATAATGGTGGGTAGCGTTCATCATGCAAAGTCACGATATATCGATTAGGCGCTGAAAACCAAGCGATATCTTCGGCCACTTGCGCCCAGCCTGGCGCGTTTAGCCCCGCGCGAGTGCGCGCTGAGACCTCTGTTGCCTGCCCCACATGGGCAAGCACTGCCTCCGGTGAATCAAATTGCGTTAACAGCCGCTGAAACGTGGCTGGCCCCACACCAGGAACACGATGCAGGGCCAGCCAACTTGCTATTTCTCGCTGTGCCGCGGGAAAAGAATCTAAACTCAATACCGCTAATGTCCCTGTACCTTGTCTCCCACATGAACGGGAAGCTTTGTTTCCATTAAAATTGCATAACTTACCTTTTCAAAGATCTTAAATACCATTGCGATTCCTGCATATTCATCAGGCAAAGTAACGGTATCTCCTCGCTCTTCTGTCACCAAATCACGAATTGTTTCACCTGTTTGATAAACCGATAAAAGATGACCGACTTCAAGACCATTTCGCCCACCGCGATCTAGCACTACAACTTGGTATTGCCCCACTTGCGATACGCCATCATAAACCGAAATAATATGCCCGTTCAATTCTGTCTTCAGTGTTCGAGGGAAAAAGGTTGCTTCGTAGCCCCCTTCCTTAATTGGAAAAAGCCTATCTCCCACAACGATCTCTCGAGTCGTCTCATTCAGCCTCAATGTCGCGGGATCTCCTGTCTCCAACACAGAAGCGGCCCCACCATAAAAGGCCTCATAGCCCAAAATTTCTTTCGTATCCTGATCTAAGTAAGCTTTTCCTGGGCGGAAAACACTATAATCCTCCACTACATCCTCATCCTTTAAACCACGAACGTAAATGAGGTCTCCCACACCAGAGATCACGTGTTCGCCCGCCATCGCCACAACATATGGTGCCGATGTTAAAGCCTCTTCGCCCACAACTTCTGGCCGCGCTAAAAAAGGCTCTATTGCTGACAGTGGAATTGTAGAAATGGCCTGATCTAACTGTATCTCTCTAACCTCTGGTGACAATTTTATAGTTGTCGGACCCCGTGACAACTCTAGCATCGGCTGACCATCCCGGTAGACCAAGCTAATAATATCTCCCGGATAAATTAAATGTGGATTTTTAATTTGCGAATTGGCATGCCAAATTTTGGGCCATTCCCAAGGATGTCGTAAAAAACGCCCTGAAATATCCCAAAGGGTATCGCCTTTCACAACGACATGTTGCATCGGATGATTCGCATTTAATTCAACAGCGGCAGCCACCGAAAAACCCACGCTCGATAACAACAAAAACAACGCAAAATAAAGACGACGTAACATCGTGGTAACCCTCACAATCTATTTATATTCCTCGCAGAGAACATCTCAAAGCACGAGTGGATAAGCTTATAATCATACAATAACACATACTAATCAAGTTTTATTCTAGCTATCCGCGCTAATTAATTGTATCTCTATACTTTTATTCTCTCCTAG
>CAZRAY010000040.1:0-16505 GCA_964598235.1 uncultured Piscirickettsiaceae bacterium | reverse complement strand
CCAAGGTCATCTGTAATTTTGTACGCTCTGCGACGCGGAATAAAATCTCTTTAATCACCCCTGGGCAGGCATCGGCATCAACCCATATTTTCATGATGGATGCACCCTTAAATGTTGCACGGTGATGTAGTCATAAAACGCGTCGGGGTCTGCGAGCTTTTCTTCAGGAAAAATATAGGCATAATATGAATCTAGATACAGCAGGATAAGACCATTGCCACGATCAACTTTTTTAATGATTGACCAATCATGCTTGGTTTCGTAGTCCTTGCCGATGGCAATGAATCCAGCTTCATTAAAAGTGAAGCTATGTCGACCGATAAAAACTCCCGATTCTAAAGGAGAAAGTTTTTTCTTCATATTCACTAAGTTGGAAATAAAAAGAACGATAAATAAGATAAAAAACAGACTCACAAAAATAGCGGTAGGCGCGTGAAAAACATCAATACGGCGATACAACATCATTGCAAGCGCACCAAAGCTTATCCAGAAAATGCCTGAGATAAAAGGGTTATTAATGGACGCTCTATTCGATATGGAGAGTTTTCTCTCGACATGTTTTTGAAAGCGCTGCCAGTCCGCAAGCTCTAATTGTAAAGATATTTCCATGAGGCCAAGTATAGCGGCACCTTGGTTTTATTCAATATAAGATTGTAATTTAGTTGAGAGCGCCGCTGCATTTTCAAAGTTATCTACGCGCAAGACTTCTTTGCCTTCTTTAATCAGCAATAAGGTAGGAAAATCCTTGATGCCATAGCCGAAAAAAGCATCATTGGTGCTATCGATTTGCAGAGGATAAGGCACATTATATTTTTCTTGGTAAGCGGCCATTTCCGCATCGCCAGTCCACAACCTAGAAATAATGCCGATCCAGTTAATATCTGAAAAGCGTTGAGAAAGCATGTTGACCGTTTGTTGGGCCTGGATACAATTCTGGCTCATAGCGGGGCGGGAGGTTTCAAAGTAATCATCGCACCATGTAGCGACAAAGAGCAAAGCCGTTGTTTCCTTTGAATCGCCTATTAAGGTAATGGGATTACTGCTTTCACTAGAAAGCGTGATATTGGGTAGGTCAGCAGGTGCGGCGGCAGAGAGCAAGGTGAGCTTTTTATCTAATTCGCCGGAAGCTTCATGGCCTGTGTGAACAATATCGCCATCCCGATCGATCAGAACATGAAAGGGCGTACCAACCAAGTCAACAGCTTGCGATAAGGCGCCAGAGGCGTCGACGGCAATAGGCATGGTGAGTCCGAATGTTTGTTTTACGGTTTCGACAGCCTCCGCATCATCATTCACATCTAAATTAATGGCAATGAACTGAATTTTGTCGCCGAATTGTTCGTAAGATTGCTGTAAATGTGGCATTTCTGCCATACAGGGCTGACACCATGTTGCCCAAAATTTGAGATAGATCGGCTTATCATTTTTATATTGACTGAGCGTAATCGTTTCGCCAGAAAGAAGGGTGATAGGGAGCTCTAGAATGAGATCATCATTAGCCTGTAAGTTACAAGCAAAGAGCCATAAAAAAGAAAAAACAAAGGTAAGCGTATTAGGTTTCATTATTCAAATCCATTTTAGTAAGTAAAGTTGATTCGTTGACCGGGTTGGAAATATTTAGCTTCAATCGCGGAAGCCAGGCATCATATTCGTTGCCACAGAATATTGATTAATTGATCGTTATGTTCAAGGTTAAACTGTAATTGTTTTGGTGTGCAGACATAGCGCGCTTGACCACGACCTGCAGGCCATTGGCCATTATTAAACGGCACGCTAGGTAAGGGGATCACCATCTCGCCAATTTTAGCGGTGGCAGAAGCTTGAATCGCGGCATCGGTGCTTTCCGCAGAAAAATTATTGTTAACCGTGCGCCAAGTAAAGTGACTAATACCGTTCAGCTGCACGGAGATCTCGCCGGATTCAGCGGCAGTGGCTGTTATCTGTATCTTTTTGAGTTGATATTTGCCATTGCCATTTGCATTTATCCGCATGAATACGGCGCCCTTGATATTGCTGATATGCTGGCCTGTAAGATGCTCAAAAGATTTTTTCTGGTGGGCAGGATCGGTTTTCCAATTGCCGAGCAAGCATTCGTCGATGGCTGTTTCTGCTTGAGCCCCAAGCGAGATAAAGAGCAGGCAGGTAAACAACAACTTAGATAACGTAATCGGATTCATACCTTTTAGGAACGCGATTTTCTAAAATAGTTCGGGTTTAGCGCTGTTTCAAGTGGCGGACAAATTTCATAGCAATAAATACAGTGGGCGTAATAAGTAGTTGAAAGAGAGGGGCTGTGAATAAAGCAAAGCCGAAGTGTGCTGGAAAAACGATTGTTTCTCGCGATCTATTATCTATCCAATAGGGATCAATAAAAATACTCATCAACGAGATGAGGTAGCTTGCCAAGCAGCCTAAAGCAAGCGACAGCAACGAGAAGCGATATTTAATTAGTGTTTGACCAAGTGGTGTGAACGATAAAAAAAGCAGCGCGATAGAAAGTACGCTTAGGGCAACAAAGAGTATAAATAACAGGGTAAAAACAGGCGGGTTAATTGTCATTGTTGCAGCTTAATAGTCCGCGAGTGCTTGGGCAATTTTATTTCTGCGGCGATGGGGAACAGACCGCGCCATCATTAACGCGAAAGGTTGCCATTGCTGTTGGCTGTCAACCACATAGCCAGCAAGGGTGCTGACATGATTAAGCGTGCCCGATTTGGCATAGATGGCATTGGTCACTTCGGGCAATAAATGGCGCCAAGGCCGAAATCTTTGTAATAGCTCGATCAGCTGTTGCGGCGACAATTGATTGTCGCGCGAGAGACCCGCACCTTCTTTCAGGGTGAAATTTTGCCATCCAAATTGTTGCGTTAAGGTCGTTTCCATATAAATTTGTACGTCGACAAAATTAGCCGGCTGTTGTGAATATTCTGCGCTCAGCATTAGCACCAGTTGGTTGGCAATGAAATTGGTTGAATATTTCATCATGGGCCGCACAATTTCACCCAGCGTTTTGCTATTTTCATGGGTGTAAATAGGCGTTTTTTCTGGTGCCTGCCCCCAGACGACATGATTACGAACAAGCGCACCCTGCTGGCGTAAAAAAGCGGTGAGCAATTCTGCAAAATAGCGTTCGGCATCATGTGCGTTGCGGCCTAAATTTATCCGTGTCACCTTGCCGGCTATAGATTGGCCAAAGACGCTTGAGAAAGGTGTAATAGGGGTTTCCGCTTCAGCAGAAACAACGCGGCCGCTGATTTTTTTGACTGAAATCGTATTGAAATTGGCGGCGAGAGCCGAAGGGGTGGCGTCATAAGGGTTATTAGATTTGCCTGCACCAGGCACAAGTAGGTCGGCTTGGAAAGTGTGGGTATCTAAGCCGATACCGGCCAGCTGTGTGATCCCATTATTCACAAGGTTTTTTGCAATACGTTGAATTTCTTCAGAAATTAAAAAAGGATCGCCGCTGCCTTTTACCCATAATATTTTGCTGGCGGGATCGAGGTAAAAGTGTGTTTTAAAGCGATGATCTTCGCCCCAATGATTAAGCGCTAACCATGCCGTAACGAGTTTGGTGGTTGAGGCAGGAATGAACGGTGTATTCGCTTGGCTTGAAATAGTGGGAGTGCCTTGGGTATTAAGAAATAACACACCAGCATCACGAAGCTCAGGAAAGCGATTGAGATTATCGTTAGCAGCATTGCCCGTTGAGCAAGCCAGCAGCAGAATAAAAAAATATGTTAAGCGCCAGGCCATTTGAAGTCTGGGGTGCTGTTTTCGCCTTGCGACTCAAAATTATCTTGAGGGCGATGTTTGAGCTGCAAACCATGTAAGAAATTACGCAATACCTGATCTTTGCATTTACGAAAATGTTTATGATCTGCCTTACGGAAAAAAGCACTCAATTCATGTTTGCTAATTGAAAAATTAGATAGCGCCATTAAGTCTAAAATATCGGTATCTTTTAAGTCAAAAGCAATTTTGAGTTTTCGAAAAATAATATTATTGTTTAAGTTGCTTTCAGCGATGGGTTGCGGTCCGTCTTTTTTACCTCGGCGATCAATAATTAAGCCATTTAGAAAGGTTGCCATTTGTTTATCTGAGCAATTAACGTAGGCCTCATCTTCTTCTTTTTTGAGCCAATTGCTGATTTCTTCTCGCGATACCGTCATCTCTGCCAACGCAAATAATGCGATCACTTTTGAATCGGTAAAATCAAAAGTATAGCGAAGGCGGCGTAAAACATCGTTATTAGTCACAGGCAGATCCCAAGTTTAAGAGCTTAAAGCGTAGCATTTTTAGCGGCTATGTACCATCAAAACCACCACAATGGGGTCTAAATAAATAGCAGCATAACGCGACTGCGCTTTCGCATAAAAAGCTTGGCGCTGGGTGGCAGTTTGGATATGAAGTTCAGATGATAATGCATCTAGTGTCGCGCCGCCGCCTTGTGCAATGGCTTGGCGTAAGGCTTCAAAATGTTGCGCCGCAAAGCGATGGATGGTCTCTCGGGCCGCTAGGTGTGTAAATCCATTGATACGTTTGTCTTTTTCGCTGCTGGTGGCGGTGTATAAAGCGGTGAAGGGGTAAATGAGATTATCAACAACGGATTCGGAATTATAGAAATAAAGGGCCTGATTGTTGATCAAATCCTGCTTAGCTTGGCGTCGCGGTTCGCCCTTTAGTCCGGCATGATTTAGTGCGCCTTCAAGCGCCGTGCCGGATTGCTGTGCAACATCTTTGCGAAGCGCCAGATAATGCTCGGCAACATAATCTTCGACTTTTTTTCGTTTGTTGTTATAAATTGTATTGTCAATAGCAGAGCCGACAACGGCGCCTGGCAGTTCGAGAATGGAAGGCAAGTGGCTTGCTTTATGAGAACAACCGCTCAGAAGAAACACCAAAAGATATAGGCTTTTTTGGTGTTTCTTCACTGATAAGGGTTTGCTTGAGTCGTGATATATAGCGCTTCGACTTTCTCTCTTGCCCATGGCGTTTTGCGAAGGAACTTTAGGCTAGACTTAATAGACGGTTCGCTGGTAAAACAGCGAATAGCAACGCGCTCTCCCAACTGTTCCCAGCCATAATGCTCAACCAAGCTATTTACAATTTTCTCCAGCGTAATATTATGCAGAGGGTTATTAGCTTGTTGTTCAGACATTAAATCGCCTATGGTTAGTTATGAGAGTTTTTTCTCCAAGCAAAGCTACTGAGCAATAACAATAATACGCTCATTAATATGAGTAGTACGTTATTTAGGGTGGGCACTGCAACTGCGCCTATAGGGGCAGTATCTCCAGTCAACCGTATATTATCAATACCTAAAACTTCATCGTTTGATGTTGTCCATCCTTCAAAGACAATATTTAAATTGGTAATACCCAGAGCGGAAAGATTATAGCTAATATCTTGGAAAGCCGTTCCTAATGTTACGCCACTATTAGAGCCTGCTGTTGAGCCATCGAATTCATCAAGAACAGTCGCCACTAAAGTATCGTTATCAATAGCGATAACGCGTAAAAAATCCTCCCCAGCATCCAAATCTGTTGATGCTGACAAAGAGACGGTTAGAATAATATTTGAAAAAGAAGCAATGTTTACAGTATTCATCGCAAGGTTGCGAGGCGTCGCGGCACTAAATCCTGCGGGCAGACCGCCGTCATCAAGATCGTCTGCTTTCCAATAGTCAGCACCTTGAAAGCCTGTAAGTAAGGCAGTGCTGCCTCCGCCATCGAGAGAGTTACGTTCCCATACTTGGCAACAGCCACCTCCTCCATTTCCTGCTCCAGCCGCAGTATAGCGTGTTCCCAGACCATCTGATTCAAATTCTTCGGTAAGGATTGGAGCCGCATTGGCTATCCCTCCTAAGAGAAAAAAACATAAACCAGTGAAGAATATTGTTTTAAAGCGCATCATTTAGTTACCTCATAGAGTTGAAAAATCGTATTAATTTTCTCGCTCCATGAGGTTTCAGGCATATTAAGCTTAAAGTTTGTTTATTATCACAACCTATACTTAAGTGTCTCGTTAGCGTCTTATTATAGGTTGGTAATTATATAGAACTCTCAAATTTATTTCAACAAGTGTAGGTTTCAGGAATTGAAGAAAAAAACATTGATTGCATTTCAAAATAGTTGGTTAGTTCCGAATAAATAGGAACTAGGTAAGAAATAGAGCGCCAAGCAAATTAATAAGAATGGTAGAGTTTCCGAGAGGCCATAATTATTTATTTTCCATTCTAAACTGAACCAACACCCAAGGCTTCACCACCACTGTCCACACCATGGCATCAGCTTTTAGCCAATCAATCGCTTGGTTATCAGAAACGGGGCTGAGTTTGCCATCCACCATCCATTTTTCCACTTGTGCGGCATTGTCTTGCGAAACGGCATAGGCGGCATCAATTAGATCGAGATCGGTAGAAACAGAAATCGCTTGGCCCGTAGCAAAAAAACGTTGCAATTCTTTCCATGTGATTTGAGAGGTTTCTTGGTTGAGCTTTTCGCGTTCAATTTCTTCTTGATTCATAATGAATTTTAACGCGTAAACAGACTGACAAGATTAACGAGTACGGTCAATACGATAGATCCAATAAGCATTGCTTTCCAAGGAAAGAAGATTTTGACCCGTGGGCGGTTTGAATCTTCATGTTGTTCAAGCGATTGCCGTGCATTTTCTTCAATCTTTTTTTGCATTTTAGCCGCAGAATTGGGGAACAGTATCGGCAAGAGGTTCAGTAGCACCGTTAATATAATTGAGCCGATAATTGAAAAGGTGATGAAGTTACTCATGGTTATTTCCCCTGTAAGTTTTCAAACACCTTCCCTGCAAGTTTTGCCGCCTGTTCAGTGGTTTCGGCCAACACATTAAAATGCCCCATTTTGCGGCCAGCGCGGGCTTCTTTTTTACCGTAGAGCTGGAGTTTGATGTTCGATTTTTTCAGTAACTGGCCCCAGTTTGGTGTCGAACCACCCCAAACGTCGCCTAATAGGTTAATCATGACAACGGGCGTTGTGAGTGCGCAATCACCCGCGGGTAGGCCGCAAAGCATACGGACTTGTTGCTCAAATTGTGAGGTAGGGCAGGCATCCAATGTGAAGTGGCCTGAGTTATGCGGGCGTGGGGCGATTTCATTGGCGAGAATATCGCCTTCTTTTGAGATAAAGAATTCAACCGCCATAGTACCCACATAATTGAGGCCATCGGCAATCTTATCGGCCATTTCAATCGCGGTGTTGGCTTGTGCGGCGGGTACACTACTGGGCACAGTGGTGCTATGCAGAATACCATTCACATGTACATTCTCAGCCACGGGGAAGTTACTGATGTCACCCTTCTGGCTACGCGCTAAAACTGTCGAAATTTCGCGTTCTAAATTGATGCGCTGTTCGAGCACGCATTCGACTTCTTTCAATGCGGTAAAGGCGGTGCGTACATCGTCAGTATCGTGGCAAACCGCTTGGCCTTTGCCATCATAACCAAAGCTGGTGGCTTTGATAATGGCAGGGAAGGTGAAGCTATCGGCAAGGGCATCAATGTCGCTCATAGTGCGAATCGGCGCATAGGGTGCAACGGGAATGCCGAGCGATTCGATAAAGGCTTTTTCAACTAATCTATTTTGCGTGGAGGATAATGCCTTTGATGAAGGATGCACCACGGTTTTGGCTTCTAAATAAGAGAGCACGGCGGCGGGAATATTTTCAAACTCGGTGGTGACCGCATCGCATAGGTCAGCAAGCTGGGCCAATGCGGCCTCATCATCATATTTGGCGCAAATATGTTGATCGGCAATCACGGCCGCAGGCGAATTAGGATCAGGCTCAACCACGATGACTTTATAGCCCATGGTTTGTGCGGCAGTGGTAAACATTTTGCCGAGTTGGCCGCCGCCAAGCATGCCGAGGGTTGCGCCTGGGAGGATGGGGTTGTTTGTCATAGTGTGGTCTTTTATGTTTAAGTTTGCTAAGAAATTAAAGTGTCATCTCGAACGCTAGTGAGAGATCTTAATGTGAAAAAAGATTCCTCCGCTGCGGTCGGAATGACAACGGTTTTAAGGCTATTTACGCAGGCGGTAAAGCCATATCTAACACCATTTGATGCTGGTCTTTTCTAAACTGCGCCAGCTTTGCTGCCAGTGCTTTATCGGTTATTGCCAGCTGGGCAATGGCAAATAATGCCGCATTGGCTGCGCCTGCTTCACCGATTGCGAAGGTGGCAACAGGGATGCCTTTGGGCATTTGCACGATAGAAAGCAAGGAGTCTTGGCCTTGAAGATGTTTAGATGGGACAGGCACGCCAAGCACAGGAATGGTGGTGTTCGCAGCGAGCATACCAGGCAGGTGCGCTGCACCGCCAGCACCTGCGATGATGCAGGCTAGACCTTTATCTGCCGCAGTTTGGGCATAGTCTGTTAGTAAATCTGGTGTGCGATGTGCGGAGACAACTTTAGCCTCAAAAGGCACACCAAAGGCTTCTAGCTGCTCGACTGCTTTTTGCATAATAGGCCAATCACTATTGCTGCCCATTACGATTCCGACTTTTATGCTCATATAAAGGAACCATCTTGTTGAAAAGCAAGCCATTGTATCGCTTTTAGTGGTAAGAGGGAAATTATGTCAGGGCGAGGCGATGATTATGGCTAGCCTAGGGCGGCTACAGACGCTATAATGTTAGATCGGTATCACTTCGCCCATTCCTTATCTATATGGGCGAAATAACAACAGAATTTAAACTGACTCAATATGAGTTGGATAGCATTTGAAGGGGATGACATGGGTCAGCCAAACGAACAGGGCCTCTATCGGTCAAAATTTGAAAAAGATAATTGCGGCTTCGGTTTGATGGCGCAAATGGATGGGAAAGCAAGCCATTGGCTGGTTTCTACCTCTATTGAAGCATTGGGCAATTTAACGCATCGTGGCGCGATTGGCGCAGATGGAAAAACAGGCGACGGTTGTGGCTTGTTGATGCAAAAGCCGGATAGCTTTTTCAAAGCGGTCGCGATTGATTTAGGGTTCAAACTAGCTGAGCATTATGCGGTGGGCATGGTGTTTTTGTCGCAAGATGATGCGGCGGCTGTGGCGGCGCAAAATATTGTATCTACGGCGCTAAGTGCGCAAGGTTTAGAGGTGTTGGGTTGGCGCGATGTGCCGCTTGATCCTAAGAATGCGTGTGGTGAAGAAGCCTTGGTGACGTTGCCAACGATTCGCCAAGTATTTGTGAACGCGGGCAGCAATATGGATGCAGCTGCTTTTGAGCGGCATTTATATATTGCACGTCGCTTGGCTGAAAAAGCCGTTGATAGCAGCGATGAGATGTTTTATATCCCCAGTTTGTCAGAAAGCGTGGTGTCTTATAAAGGCTTGGTGATGCCGGAATATTTGCCGGTTTTCTATCAAGATTTGCATGATGAACGATTAACAACAGCGATTTGTGTGTTTCATCAACGCTTTTCAACCAACACCACACCACAATGGCGTTTAGCACAGCCTTTCCGTTATTTGGCACATAATGGTGAAATCAATACGGTTGAAGGCAATCGCAATTGGGCGTTAGCACGGGGCGCAAAATTCTCTACGCCTTTGATTGAAAATATGATGGATGTACGCCCATTAGTGGGCACAACCGGCTCGGATTCTTCAAGCATGGATAATATGCTGGAAGCCTTGATGGCGGGTGGTGTGAGCATGTTTCGCGCGATGCGTTTATTGATTCCACCTGCATGGCAACATGCGAACACAATGGATCCAGAATTGCGTGCATTTTATGATTTTAACTCGATGCATATGGAGCCATGGGATGGCCCTGCGGGTGTGGTGTTAACCGATGGTCGTTATGCGGCGTGTACGCTGGATAGAAATGGCCTGCGCCCTGCGCGATATATTATTACAAAAGACCGCCATATAACGATTGCATCGGAAGTGGGTGTTTACCCCTATAAGCCAGAAGACGTGGTTGCCAAGGGGCGTTTGAAGCCCGGCGAAATGCTGGCGGTGGACACGCAAACAGGCGAATTCTTATTGCCGAAAGACATTGATAATATGCTGAAATCAGCCCACCCCTATAAGCAATGGGTGGATGATAATTTACAGCGTTTGGATGATGTGGCCGCAGAAGTTGCACCAGAAATTAGCGCCGATCAATTTGCGGCACATGAGAAACAATTTCAAGTGAGCTTTGAAGAGCGTGATCAGGTGATCCGGGTGCTCGGCGAAATGGGGCAGGAAGCCACTGGTTCGATGGGTGACGATACCCCGTTCCCTGTGTTGTCTCGACAAGAACGGTCTTTATTTGATTATTTCCGCCAACAGTTTGCCCAAGTAACCAATCCACCGATTGATTCATTGCGTGAAAGCATTGTGATGTCACTGGAAACGTGTTTTGGTCGGGAACACAATTTATTTGAAGAAGGTGCAGATCATGCAGAACGCCTGGTCGTCAGTTCGCCGGTGTTATCTGAAAATCGTTTTGAGCAGTTAGTGGCAAAAGGCGCGAGCGATGATAATTATCGTTCAGTTGTATTGCCATTGCATTACGATGTGACGACTGGTTTAGAAGGCGCAGTTGATGCGTTAGCCGATGCGGCTGAACAAGCGGTGCGCGATGGCGCGGTAGTGATTGTATTATCTGATCGTGGGATCTCGGCAGATAAATTAACCATTCATGCGGTTATGGCGACAGGTGCGGTGCATCATCGTTTGGTGAAACAAGGTTTGCGTTGTGATGCGAATATCGTTGTTGAAACGGGTACGACGCGTGACGCACATCACTTTGCTGTATTGATCGGTTATGGTGCAACGGCGGTATATCCATACCTAGCTTATGCTGTATTAAATGACATGCTGAAAACCAATGTCATCAAAGATAGCGATTATGCAAGCGTGTGTAAAAACTATCGTAAAGGGATTGATAAAGGCTTATTTAAGGTCACCTCAAAAATGGGGATTTCGACCATTGCCAGCTATCGTGGCGCACAGCTTTTTGAAATCGTGGGCTTAGATGTACCGGTGGTGGAAAAATGTTTCCACGGCACAACCAGCCGCATCAAGGGTGCGGGCTTTGCTGAATTGCAAGTTGACCAAGAAGCGGTGTTGGCGCGGGCATGGAATAAGCGTAAAACACGCGAGCAAGGTGGTTTGCTGAAATATATCCATGGCGGTGAATATCATGCGTATAATCCTGATGTAGTCGGTACGCTGCAAAAGGCAGTGCAAAATACCGACTACGATGCCTATAAAGAATATGCCGCATTGGTGAATGAACGACCGGTTGCGACACTACGTGATTTGCTCAAATTAAAATTGGCAGACAAGCCTTTGCCCTTGGATGAGGTTGAAGATGTCACCCATATTTTGGCGCGATTTGATAGCGCGGGCATGTCCTTGGGCGCCTTGTCGCCAGAGGCACATCAAGCGCTTGCAACGGCGATGAACCGGCTAGGTGGCAGATCGAACTCTGGCGAAGGTGGTGAGGATCCTGCCCGCTTTGGTACCGAACGTGTGTCTAAAATCAAACAAGTGGCTTCTGGCCGATTTGGTGTGACCCCGCATTATTTAGTGAATGCGGAAGTGTTGCAGATCAAAATTGCGCAAGGCGCGAAGCCGGGTGAGGGTGGTCAGTTACCGGGTGCAAAAGTGAAT
The DNA here is from genome assembly GCA_964598235.1 of uncultured Piscirickettsiaceae bacterium. GTDB lineage: Bacteria > Pseudomonadota > Gammaproteobacteria > Nitrosococcales > Methylophagaceae > UBA652. The sequence continues at coordinate 4,869 of CAZRAY010000040.1, read as the reverse complement.
CAAATGATTGCGACTTTGCGCCATTCGGTGCCGGGTGTGACCTTGATTTCTCCGCCGCCGCATCATGATATTTATTCGATTGAAGATTTAGCCCAGCTGATTTTCGATTTGAAACAAGTGAACCCTGAAGCCTTAATTTCGGTGAAACTCGTATCGGAAGCGGGCGTGGGCACGGTGGCAGCCGGTGTGGCGAAAGCCTATGCCGATTTGATTACGATTTCTGGCTATGATGGCGGCACAGCGGCCAGCCCACTCACCTCTGTTAAATATGCTGGTGGGCCATGGGAGTTAGGCTTGAGCGAAGCGCATCAAACATTGCGGGCGAATAATCTGCGCGATAAAGTGCGTTTGCAAACAGATGGTGGCTTAAAAACAGGTTTAGATATTGTAAAAGCAGCGATTTTAGGCGCGGAAAGCTTCGCGTTTGGAACTGGCCCGATGGTGGCATTAGGCTGTAAATTCCTCCGAATTTGTCATTTGAATAACTGTGCAACCGGTGTTGCAACGCAAAATAATGTGTTGCGCGAGAAGCATTTCATTGGCTTGCCGCAAATGGTGATGAATTATTTCCAATTTGTTGCACGTGAAACACAAGAGTGGTTAGCGGTGCTCGGTGTACCCAGTTTGGAAGCGCTCATTGGTCGAACAGATTTATTAGAGGTCATAGAAGGCAATACGGCTAAGCAACGCAAACTCGATTTGAAACCCTTGCTATCAACGGCTGGCGTGTCTGACGATAAACCGATGTTTTGTAGTGAGCCAAAAAATGAGCCTTATGACAAAGGCGAATTGGCAGAGCAGATGGTGGCTGACATGATCGACGCCATCACCAATAAAACAGGCGGTCATTTTGCTTACGATGTCCGCAATATCCATCGTTCATTGGGTGCACGGATTTCAGGCGAAATCGCACGTCGTCATGGCAACTACGGCATGATTGCGGCGCCATTATTATTGCAACTCACTGGTTCAGCTGGTCAAAGCTTCGGCGTATGGAATGCCGGCGGTTTGGAAATGCGCCTTGAAGGTGATGCGAATGACTATGTGGGTAAAGGCATGGCGGCGGGTAAGCTGACGATTTATCCTTCCCCAGAAGCGAATTTCGAAAGCCAAGAAGCCAGCATCATGGGTAACACCTGTTTATATGGTGCCACCGGTGGTGAGCTTTATGCGGCGGGTCGTGCGGGTGAACGTTTTGCTGTTCGTAATTCAGGTGCAACGGCGATTGTTGAAGGCGTCGGCGACCATGGTTGTGAATATATGACAGGCGGCGTAGTGGTCGTGCTCGGTGAATCGGGCTTGAACTTTGGTGCGGGAATGACAGGCGGTTTCGCTTATGTGCTCGACCAAGATGGCGGCTTCGAAGATCGTTACAACAAAGAGTTAGTCGAACTGATGCGAATGGATGATGATATTTTATCGGATCATGCCTTGCATTTGAAAACGATGATTGAAGATCATGTGCGCGAAACCAGCAGCACATGGGGCAATCAATTGCTTGATACTTTTGAGCAGCGTTTGAGCCAATTCTGGCTAGTGAAACCAAAAGAATCTGCTTTGGGTGGATTATTAGATGGTTTAGAGAAGGCGAAAGCCCAGAAAGTCGAATCAAGCAAAGCGGCATAACAGACAGAGATACGAAAAGATTATGGCAAAAAAGACATTTCAATTTATAGAAGTTAACCGGGCTGACCCAGCAAAATTTGATGCTGAAACACGGGTAAAAAACTTTGGTGAAATTTATGGCGAATTCGATAAAGAATCAGCGGCGGACCAATCTGAGCGGTGCTTAGAGTGTGGTAATCCTTATTGCGAATGGAAATGCCCGGTGCATAACTATATTCCCAACTGGCTTAAACTCGTCAGCGAAGGCAATTTGTTTGAAGCGGCAGCACTCGCGCATCAAACCAATACCTTGCCTGAAATTTGCGGCCGTGTTTGCCCACAAGATCGTTTATGCGAAGGCGCTTGTACGCTCAATGATGGCTTCGGTGCGGTTACGATTGGTTCGGTTGAAAAATATATTACTGACACCGCCGTCGCACAAGGCTGGCGGCCTGATTTGTCTGATGTGACCGACACGGGAAAACGTGTTGCTATTATTGGTGCGGGCCCAGCGGGATTGGGTTGTGCGGATGTATTGACGCGAAATGGTGTGCATGCCACTGTGTTTGATAAGCATCCTGAAATTGGCGGCTTGCTCACCTTTGGGATCCCTGAATTCAAGCTGGAAAAAGCAGTGGTACGTCAACGCCGCGAGATATTAGAAGGCATGGGCGTTGAATTTAAACTCAATGTTGAAATTGGTAAAGACATCCAATTCCAAACTTTGCTAGATGATTATGATGCCGTGTTCCTAGGGATGGGTACTTATACCTATATGAAAGGCGGTTTCCCGGGCGAAGATTTGGAGGGTGTGCATGAAGCCTTGACCTATCTGGTGGCCAATAATAAACACCAACTGGATTTGAATCCAGATGATTATGTCAATTTAGCAGGTAAAAAAGTCGTCGTACTCGGCGGGGGTGATACTGCCATGGATTGTAATCGCACCGCGATTCGCCAAAATGCAGCCAGCGTGCAATGTGCCTACCGCCGTGATGAAGCAAATATGCCCGGCTCGCGCCGCGAAGTCACTAACGCTAAAGAAGAAGGTGTTGAATTTTTGTGGAATCGCCAACCCATTGAAGTGGTTGGCGAAAATAGTAAGGCAACGGGTATTAAGGTGGTCACAACGACATTAGGTGAGCCCGATGAAAATGGCCGTAGCCGCCCTGAAGCGATTCCTGGCAGCGAAGAAATCATCGAAGCCGATGCCATTATCGTCGCCTTCGGATTCCGCCCCAGTCCAGCGGACTGGTTCGCTGATTTCGGCATCGAAATTAATAACTGGGGCGGCGTGATTGCCCCCGAAGATGGCAAGGTTGCCTACCAAACTACCAATGAGAAAGTGTTTGCCGGTGGCGATATGGTGCGGGGTTCTGATCTCGTGGTCACCGCTGTATGGGAAGGGCGTCAGGCTGCAGAAGGTATTTTGGATTATTTAAAGGTTTAGGTTTGGTGTATGTGTCGGATGGCGCTGTCGCTTACCTGGACCTACGGGCTCAAAAAACGAGGTTAAACCAGTGGAATCAATATTTCGCTTTTTAATTATTACAACCGTTGTACTTTCGATTGTTGTCTGGAGCTTGCCTTACTTTGACCACCAGTGGTTATCAGAAAATCAACTGCTTTTGGCGAGTTATTCTGGTTATGAAAGTTTATTTCCCTCAGTTAATTATTTTACTTACTGGGTTCCACTAGTAATCTGGCTAATTTTATCGGTCGGCCTTTTTTACTATAATAAGTTTTCCAGGAAAGCCTTTGTTTTATTCTATATTATCGAGACAGTCTTACAGCTCTTTTATGGGATGCAAGTTGTGACACCATACGAGGCTGTGCTATTTACTCTTATTGGGCTTGCTGATGGTGCAATTATTGCGATGATGTATTTGACGTCAATATCGGAGAAGTTTGAGCGTTAATTTGAGTCTTATTTGTGACGCCTAAGTCTGTTAGCACAGCCCGTAGATGGTATCTAAATTGGAATTTATTGTATTAAGGAAAAATAGTGTCAGAATTAAAAAATGATCGTTATCTTCGTGCGTTATTACGTGAACCTGTTGATAAAACACCGGTTTGGGTGATGCGGCAGGCGGGGCGTTATTTGCCTGAGTACCGCGAGGTGCGGGCGAAAGCGGGTGATTTTATGACGCTTTGCAGTACGCCGGATTTGGCGTGTGAAGTCACTTTGCAGCCATTGCGTCGATTTGATTTGGATGCGGCGATTATCTTTTCAGATATTCTGACGATTCCGGATGCGATGGGTTTGGGGCTGCATTTTGTGGCAGGCGAAGGGCCGAAGTTTAACAGTCCAATTCAATCGGCTGCGGATATTGCGAAATTGGGTGTGCCGGATATGGCGAATGAATTGCGCTATGTGATGGATGCGATTAGTGTGACACGGCGTGAATTAAATGGCGATGTGCCGCTGATTGGCTTTAGCGGTAGCCCGTGGACATTGGCGTGTTATATGGTGGAAGGCGGGGCGAGCAAAGATTTTGGTAAGGTGAAGGGCATGATGTTTGATGCGCCTGAGCAGATGCATCAGTTGCTGGATATTATGGCGCAGTCGGTAACGGCATATTTGAACGCCCAAATCGCGGCTGGCGCACAGTCTGTGATGCTGTTTGATACCTGGGGTGGTACGCTGAGCACGCGCGATTACCAAGAATTCTCACTGGCTTATATGCAACAAATTATCAGCGGGCTGACGCGTGAGAGCGAAGGCCGAATCGTGCCCGTGACGGTGTTCACGAAAGGCGGCGGCCAGTGGTTGCCATTGATTGCGGCGGCGGGCTGTGATGCTGTCGGTGTGGATTGGACGACTGATTTATCGGTGGCGCGAGCGGCTGTAAACGGCAAAGTGGCATTGCAGGGGAATATGGATCCATGTGTACTCTATGCGAACAAAAATCGGATTGAGCAGGAAGTGGCGAGTGTGTTGGCGAGCTTTGGTGAGGGCGAGGGGCATGTGTTCAATTTGGGGCATGGCATCCATCCAACGATTGATCCTGAGCATATGGCTTGCTTGATTGATGCGGTGCATAATTTAAGCACGCCTTATCATAGAAGGCGTAAGTAAATTTTTAGATTATGCGGCGATTCTTAAACGATTTCTTCCGCTATATTATTTACCGTGCAGGCTATCGTGGCTTGCGACGGTATTTTGGTTGGGGAGGGATGATTGCGATAGGCATTATCGGGATCTTATGGACACAAGGGATTTCGCCACAGGAAGCATGGCAATCTATAGCAGAAAATGCGGTG
>CAZRAY010000039.1:0-17308 GCA_964598235.1 uncultured Piscirickettsiaceae bacterium | reverse complement strand
TTAGAAAACCACTGAAAAACAGCTAAAAAAGCACCCGTTTTTGCCATTAACTCCCTTTTTTATTGACTGGAACATCCGTGCTATCATTAACACAAGCAACACGAATTTCTTCGAAAATGCTGGCTTAAAGAAACATTGACCTCTTCTGAATTCTCTAATTAAGAAGCCAAGCATTAAGAATTAAAGAGGCTGCATTGGAATCCATTCTTTCATCTATTGATTATAAAGACCCTATTTGGCTTACCATTGCTTTTTTATTTGGTGCGCTGAGTCGAGGCCTCGGATTTCCGCCTCTTGTCGGGTTTCTTATTGCTGGTTTTATCCTTAATCTTTCTGGTGTAGTGGGTGGCCATTTTTTAAATGAAATGGCCGATCTTGGCATCACCTTGCTGCTTTTCACCATCGGCTTGAAATTAAAATTACAAGACCTACTTAAAGTCCGGATATGGGGTAGCACGCTGTCCCATATGCTCATATTCAGCCTCGTATCCATCGTCGTGTTATCGCTGCTAAAACAACTTGGCTTACCGTTATTTAATCAACTCTCCATGATGAATATGGCCATTATTAGCTTTGCCCTATCTTTTTCAAGCACTGTTTTTGTCGTTAAAGAGCTGGATGATCAAGGCGACTTCCTGTCACGCCACGGACAAATTGCAATCGGTATTTTAATTGTGCAAGATCTCGTTGCTGTTTTATATATCGGTATCTCTGCCGCAAAAATACCTTCCATCTGGGCAACAGGCCTCATTGTTTTTTTATTTGCTGTACGCCCCTTGATAATCAAATTATCAACCAAAGTAGGCCATGATGAATTACTACTACTATTCGGCCTATCGATGGCCTTAGGTGGTTCTGCTTTATTTGAAGCCGTTGATATGAAAGCAGACTTAGGTGCTTTAGCATTCGGGGCGATGCTGGCAAACACACCAAAATCTGATGAGCTATCCAAGGCATTATTCGGTATTAAAGAATTATTCCTCGTGGGCTTCTTTTTAAGTATCGGTATGGCTGGCGTGCCCAATCTTGTCACCTTTATAGCTGTTTTCATTTTATTACTGCCGTTAATATTTAAAAGTGCGCTATTTTTCTGGTTATTATCCAAATTTAAAGAGCCTACTTTCTCCGCCAGCAAAGCAGCATTAGCATTAGGGAACTATAGTGAGTTTGGATTAATTGTAACCGTAATTGCAGTGTCTCAAGGATGGTTATCCAATGATTGGTTGGTTGTGATGGCTGTATTAATCGCCGTTTCTTTTACTATTTCATCCGCATTAAACAGATATAGTGATGCACTTTATTCCCAATTTCAGGAGCGATTGGAGGCATACCAACATCCTTTGGCAATAGAGAAAAAGCTAGGGATAAACTTGTCTGGCGTTAAGATATTAGTTTGTGGCATGGGGCGTATTGGTGGTGGTGCATATGATCAATTGCAGAAAAATAATAATGTTATCGGATTAGACTTTGATAAACAAATTATTCATGCCCAACAAAGCACAGGGCGAAAAACATATTACGCCAATATTAGCGGTATAGATTTTTGGTCTCAACTAGATATTAAAAACAGCACTGTTGAATGGATATTATTGTGCACACCTAATATTGATACAAATAAGGCGGCTGCAAAATCAATTCGGCACTCGGGATTTAAAGGCAATATAACCGCCGCTACCATTTACTCAGATGAAGAAGAGGTATTACGCCAAAATGGTGTAGATACTGTTTTCAATATTTATGCTGAGGCTGGGGTTGGTTTGGCCTTGCATGGTCAAAAGACACTGCTAAATACCCGCGCCCGCGTTCCAGATTCTAAAAAATGATAATAAGCCTGTCGTTTGATGGCTTATTATCTAAGATATATAATAAACAAAACATCATCTCAAACTACTCATTACTTACATTTAAAGATAGCTTGTCTATTTAGGTGAATGCCAGTTTATGCATCCCCTGCGGTTAGGATTCCCTGCTGATAGGAGAAATCCAACATCCGATTCAATGGAATCAACGCCTGTTGGCGTACCGCTTCATCCACCTCGATCGTATTCGTACCATCCCGTAGTGTTTCATAAAGGTTCACTAGCGTATTCATCGCCATCCAAGGACAATGGGCACAGCTTTTACAGGTCGCGCTCTTGCCTCCCGTTGGGGCAGGGATAAGGCGTTTATTGGGCACCTGCTGGCTCATCTTATAAAATAAACCATGATCGGTTGCAATGATTAAGGTCTCCGCATCGCTTGCCGAGCCTGCTGCAATAATCTGCTTGGTGGACCCCACAAAATCTGCTTTCGCAATCACCTCTTCTGGTGATTCGGGGTGCACTAAGACCATTGCTTGCGGGTGTTCCGCCATCAACGCTTCAAGCTCGTACAGTTTAAATTCATCATGCACTACACAATTCCCCTGCCAGAGAATCATATTGGCACCCGTTTTATTATTAATATATTGGCCTAGGTGTTTATCGGGACCCCAGATTATTTTTTTGCCATCGGCAATTAGGTGGTTAATAATTTGCACCGCATTGCTTGAGGTCACAATCCAATCTGCCCGCGCTTTAACTTCAACGCTGGTATTGGCATATACAACTACCACATGATCAGGGTGTTGATCGCAGAACCGGCTAAACTCCTCGATCGGGCAGCCTAAATCCAAAGAACATTCCGCATCTAAGGTTGGCATCAGTACCGTTTTCTCGGGGCTGAGGATCTTGGACGTCTCGCCCATAAAGCGTACGCCACATACCACCAGCGTTTGTGCCTCATGCTGGGTGCCAAAGTTCGCCATGTCGAGGGAATCGGATACATAACCACCCGTAGATTCCGCTAAAGCTTGTAGTTCATCTTCCACATAATAGTGGGCAATCAAGACGGCATTTTTTTCTTTGAGTAAAGCTTTTATTTTAACCTCATAATCGGCTTTTTCAGCATCATTGAGCCACGGTGTCGGCGCGACATTATCAATAATCGTATCGATTCTAGATTGCAACTGATGGGGAATTGTTTCTGCGAGGCTCATTTTTTATACCCGTGATACTTGGAAATGCAGTTTTTCAGGATGAAGATGGCGAGTCAGCACAAGGCACAATATTAAGCAATGGCCACTCCCTTGCTCAATATTGTAACATCGCGCTGGCTTGCCAGGCTTCGTTCTGAATTCTGCATTTTCAGGTGTCATGGGTATATTTTACCTTTTAGTGCCTTGATGATCGCTACATTAGCAGCCGGAAAATCATCTGGGTTTAATTCTGGTACAGGACACCAACGCAAGATCTGCCCTTCTTGTCCTGCTGGCAAACCATTATAATCACTCACTTGCCATACATCTAATAGCACTGATTTATCGTCATAATCATGCTGTATTTGTAATAACGGTGTGGCTTGGGTAATGGTTACGTCTAATTCTTCTTGCGTCTCACGCACCAAAGCATCATACACCGTCTCACCTGATTCAACTTTACCGCCAGGAAATTCCCATAAATCGCCTTGATGTTGATGCACTTGACGCAATGCAAGCAAGACTTCTTGTTGTGGATTCACAATAACAGCAACGGCCACATGAACTCGTAAATCAGGCGTTGTCATCAACCAATACGTATGTTGTACCACAATAAGGGCACAATGCCTCGCCGGTAGCAGCCACATCTAAAAACACTCGTGGATGGGCATCCCATTGGCTCATCTCTGGCAATGGGCAGCTAATCGGCAAGTCTGCTTGGCGCACTTCATAGCGTTGTTGTGTGTAAGATGTTGTTTCACTCATGCTTCATATTACCACAGGAAACAAACGTTACTCAGCTGCGCCCGCTTCAGCAATCACCGGTTTTTTCCGCAAACGAATATTCAATTCTTTTAATTGTGCTTCACTCACATCACTGGGTGCACTCGTTAACAAACAACTCGCTGATTGTGTTTTCGGGAAAGCCATCACATCACGAATTGAGCTAGAGCCCGTCATCAACATAGCCAAACGGTCTAAACCAAACGCCAAACCACCATGTGGCGGACAACCATGTTTCAAGGCATCCAATAAGAAGCCAAATTTCTCATTCGCTTCTTCTTCGCTAATGCCCAATAAAGTGAACACTTGACGCTGCACATCCGTTTTATGAATACGCATCGATCCGCCACCCAATTCTGTGCCATTCAACACCATATCGTAGGCGCGAGACAAACATTTACCGGGGTCTGTTTCTAACAAACCAAGATCCGCTTCTTGTGGCGCAGTGAACGGATGATGCAATGCAGTCCAGCGGTTATTTTTCTCATCCCAATCAAACATTGGAAAATCAATCACCCAAAGTGGCTGCCAATCGCCTTCCAACATATCACGATCTTCGCCTACTTTAACGCGCAATGCACCCAAGGCTTCATTCACGACATTCGCTTTATCCGCACCAAAGAACACCAAGTCACCTGTTTCAGCACCCGTACGCTCCATAATCGCCATCACCACATCATCTGGCAAGAACTTCAAAATCGGTGATTGCAAGCCTTCAACACCTGCCGCCAAATCGTTCACTTTAATATACGCTAAGCCCTTCGCACCATAAATGCTGACGAACTTCGTATAGCTATCAATTTCTTTACGACTCATCGCCGAACCATTAGGCACCCGTAATGCTGCCACGCGACATTTATCATCTTTCGCCGGCGCGGAGAACACTTTGAAATCAACCGCTGCCATCAAATCGCTGACCTCAACTAATTCCATCGCGATCCGTAAATCCGGTTTATCGCTACCAAAACGATCCATCGCCTCTGCATATGGCATCCGTGGAAAAGGATTCGGCAATTGCACATCCAATACCTTATCAAACAGATTCCGGATCATCTCTTCCATCGTCGTCATCAAGGTTTCTTCATCGATGAACGACGCTTCGATATCCAATTGGGTAAATTCAGGCTGACGATCTGCACGCAGATCTTCATCGCGGAAACACCGCACGATTTGATAATATTTATCCATCCCCGCCACCATCAACAATTGCTTAAACAACTGCGGTGATTGTGGCAAAGCAAAGAAATCGCCAGGGTGGGTCCGGCTCGGCACCAAATAATCCCGCGCGCCTTCTGGCGTTGCTTTGGTCAAAATCGGGGTTTCAATATCCCAATAGCCCGCATCATCCAAAAACGCACGCAACTCACGGCTGATTTTTGAACGAAAACGCATTTTCTCCAACATTTCAGGGCGACGCAAATCAATATAACGGTAACGCAAACGAATATCTTCACTCACTTCTGCTTGTTCCGTTAAGGGGAATGGCGGTGTTTCAGCGCTATTTAAAATCGTCAACTCATTCGCCACGATTTCAATCTTGCCGCTTTTCAAACCAGGATTGTCGCTACCCTCAGGGCGCAACCGTACCAACCCGGTCATCTCAAGCACATATTCACTACGTACTTTTTCAGCAACCGCAAAGCTCTCTGCATCTTCAGGATTAAAGACCAGCTGCACCAAACCTTCACGATCTCGCAAATCAACAAAAATAACCCCACCATGGTCGCGACGACGATGCATCCAACCTGTCACCGTCACCGTTTCACCCACTAATGTTTCATTTACTTCACCGCAATAATGACTGCGCATAATCTCTTCCTAAATGTCTTTATAATCTTTATCAACAGCCATGCTGTTAACCAACCCATCTTTTCGTGATGACGGTACAACCACCCCCATCGAAATAATCATCTTCAAACCTTCTTCAACAGACATATCTAACTCGATCACATCTGTTTTTGGCAGCATAATCACAAACCCTGATGTTGGATTCGGCGTGGTGGGTACAAACACACTCACTATATTAGATACCGTTTTTTCCTGCACTTCTCCTAACTCACTAGATGTTAGAAAAGCCAATCCCCATAATCCTTTCCGAGGATACTCTATTAAAACAACCTTACGAAACGACTGGCCATCCGTCGCCAATACCGCCTCCATGATCTGTTTCACACCCGCATACAAATTTCGTACAATCGGAATCCGCGCAAGCAATGATTCCCACCCTGCCACAATCCGCTTGCCTAACAGATTCGCCACAATGATCCCCGTCGTGAACACAAATAAAACAGCTAAAATAACGCCCAAGCCGGGAATGTGAAACCCCAGGAAATTATCAGGTTGATAGGCGGCGGGTAACAACAATAAAATCTTATCTAAAAACCCAACAACCGCCCGCACAACCAAAAAAGTGACGCCCAAAGGCACCCAAACTAATAATCCTGCAATTAAATAACGCCGCATTTGCTATGCCTCAATTTAAGCTGATTCAGTTTTTGTTGTCGTGCTTTTATCGCTATTGACCAAGTTCTTCTTTTTGCCTGTTTTAAAGTCCGTTTCATACCAACCCTCACCTTTCAATCGAAAGCCGGCTGCGGATACTAGTTTGCGTAACGACGCAGCATCACACGCAGGACAGTGCTGTAACGGTTCATCATTCATTTTCTGTAATGCTTCGAATGCATGTCCGCATGCGTCACATTGGTATTCATATAATGGCATATCGCCGCTCCCCCAACTCGCCCCACCCTTCCTAGGTAGAACAAGTCCAATAATTAACCCACTGATTATACAGAAACATCAAATACCTCGCGATTAATTTTAGAAATTAACGCACCTCTTGAACCATTCATTGCTAAAATAGCCGCTTTACTTAAAACACCACACACATAGAAAATGAAAGAAAACCAAGACTGGCGCGCGATTCGCAGTCTGCTACCTTATTTATGGCAATTCCGTACGCGTGTTTTCCTCGCGATAGGCTTGCTATTGCTTGGAAAATTGGCCAATGTCGCCATTCCACTCGCTTTAAAAGGTGCCATTGATGCCTTAGATGTGTCTCAACAAACCGTTATTTATCTACCCGTGATGATGCTGATTGCTTATGGTGTATTGCGTTTAGCCAGTAGTTTATTTAGCGAATTACGCGATGTGTTGTTTGCCAAAGTAATCTATCAAACCGTGCGCAAAATTGCGGTGCAAATATTTGACCACCTACATGCCTTATCTCTGCGCTTTCACCTACAACGACAAACCGGCGGTATCTCGCGCGATATTGAGCGTGGCACGCGAGGCATGACATTTTTAATGAACTTTATGGTGTTTAATATTCTGCCCACCTTGGCTGAAATTGCGCTAGTCACTGCCATTTTGCTCTACTACTATCCCCCTCTTTACGCACTGATCACCACAGGGACGATCCTCTTATATATTACCTACACACTCTGGGTGACTGAATGGCGAATGAAATTTCGTCGCAAAATGAATGATATGGACTCCAAGGCGAATAACTTGGCAATTGATAGCCTGCTAAATTATGAAACGGTTAAATACTTCAATAATGAAGCATTTGAATCCGAGCAATATAACGCACAGCTTACGACTTGGCAGGAGGCCGCAATCAAAAATCAGACCTCCTTGTCCCTGCTCAATATAGGCCAAGGCGTGATCATTGCGATTGGCTTAACGTTGTTAATGCTCTTAGCTGGGCAAGGTGTAGTCGATGGCGAACTCACCATGGGTGATCTGGTGATGATTAATGCCTATTTATTACAACTTTATTTACCGCTCGGCTTTCTAGGGTTCGTCTATCGCGAAATCCGCCATGCCCTCGCAGATATGGAACGTATGTTTGGCTTGCTCAACCAAGATCAAGAAACACCTGATCTGCCAGATGCATCTAAATTAGTCATTTCGCAGGGTGAAGTGCGGTTTCAACATGTTGATTTCCACTATGATGCTGATCGCCAAATCCTCAAGGATATTGATTTCACGATCCCGGCTGGACATAAAGTGGCCATTGTCGGCGCTAGTGGTTCTGGGAAATCGACATTGATGCGTTTATTATTCCGATTTTACGACCCGCAATCAGGTCAAATTAGCATTGATGGGGTTGATATTCGCAACATCACCCAGACCAGTCTGCGTCAGTCGATTGGTGTGGTGCCGCAGGATGTGGTGTTATTTAATACCAGCATTTACCACAATATTGCCTATGGCGAACCTGATGCCGCCCGCGAATCGATTATGAATGCCGCTAAACGTGCACATATTCATCATTTTATTGCACAACTCCCCGCAGGCTACGATACGCTCGTCGGCGAACGAGGCTTAAAATTATCAGGCGGTGAAAAACAACGTGTTGCCATTGCACGCACGCTACTCAAAAACCCAAAAATACTCATCCTAGATGAGGCAACTTCTTCGTTAGACTCTCATGCCGAACAAGCTATCAATCAAGAACTACAAAGTCTCACAGAGAATCGCACAACATTGGTTATCGCCCATCGTTTATCGACCATTATTGATGCGGATCAAATCATTGTGATGGATAAAGGGTGTATTATTGAGCGCGGAACGCATACTGAATTGCTGACTTTAAAGGCACATTATGCAACCATGTGGGCGCTACAACAGTCAAAAAAATCAAAAAAGACAATAAACGAGGATTCACAAACATGATCGCTAACCGCACTCTATTGGCACTATTTATTATCGCCATCAGCATATCCAGCACCGCGCAAGCCGACTGGAAAATACAAGGATTTGACCATCGTGGTAATGATATATCGCAACACCATCAATCCGCTATGGTTCGTAATAGTGAGGGTTTTGAGCTCGCCATCTTCAAAACCGATGAAGGTGTTGTTTGGTTAGATTTTAGCTTATCAGATAATAATTTTGATACGCTCTCCATTAACGCGCTCCCTCGCTGGAAAATTGATAACCATAAGTCAGTTCAACTCACCCGAGGCTTCACGGCAACCATTGTATCTTCTGAAGAAGGCGTTGAGATCCCCGTTGTCGATGATGAGGGTAATATTTCCTTCATGAGAGATACCAGCATCAACTATATCGTCACAGAGCGCCTGCCTGAGCGCGTTATCTGTCCTATTTGGCAAGGTGATGACCGTGCACACTTTAATACGATTGAATCTCTTAAACAAGGCGAAACCATCCATTTCACCTATACACTTTCAGATGACACCCAAGGTGAAACACAATTCTCGCTTACGGGCGCAAATGAAGCCATTACTGCCGCCTTAAAATAGGTTATTTCACCTGTTTTGCTAGACAGCAAGCCTCTTTACAGGGTATTATCTTGATTGACAGGTTTTCAATTTTATAAAAATACCCGTATATCTTGAGCATTCAAAGAAATGCAAAATGCTGTTCAGTTAAGGTTCAGCTTGGGCTTGCTATAATCAATCCTGCAAACTAAAAATATTAACTACAGAGAGGAAATATTAAATGAAACACACTAAATTAATGATCGCTGCTATTGGGTTATCTGCCTTATTTTCAGCTTCTGCCATGGCAGAAAACCACGTGATTGACGTGAACGTAACAAAATTCGTACCACTAGTAGTACAAATTGCACCAGGTGATACCGTTTCTTGGATCAAAATGACAGGTCACATCACAGAAACAATTAATGAATATTTGCCCGAAGGCGCAGAAGGCTGGATCTCTAAAATGGGTGAAAACTACCAAACACCCCCTTTAACGGTTGAAGGTGTTTACCCCTACAAATGTACACCACATTGGGGCACAGGTATGGGTGGCGTTATTATTGTTGGTGAACCAACGAATATGGATGTGTTATCAACAGGTGTTAAAGACAAAACAATCAAGGGCGCATTAAAACGTCTCGTTAAGAAAACCAACAAATTCTTAGCATCATAAGTAATCTTGACTTGCATCATGAAACCCGCCTTCTGGCGGGTTTTTTTTGCCTGCTAGGCACCCCTAAAATAAAATCATTATGTTATAATTCCTGAGTTAATTTAACCAAAATGGTCTGGAAAGTAATTTCTAGCCGTTTTTTTCTTTGTGAGTATAAGCATGACTAATTCTGTAGATGCGGATAAACGCCGTTTCTTAACCACGGCGGCAACCGTTGTTGTCGGTGGCGCAGGTGCGGCAACCATGGCAGTGCCGTTTGTAATGTCGATGACGCCGAGTGCCCGCGCACAAGCTGCAGGCGCACCCGTTGAAGTTGATATTAGTAAAATCGTACCCGGCCAACAACTGGTGGTTGAATGGCGCAAAAAGCCTGTTTGGATTTTACGCCGTACTGACGAAATCATCGCTGATTTGGAAAGTCTTAACGACGACCTCGTTGACCCTAATAGTGAAAATACGGCCCAACAACCTGAATATTGTAAAAATGGATCGCGTGCGATTCGAGATGAAATATTAGTGCTTGTCGGCGTATGTACACACCTTGGCTGTTCTCCTACCCATGTGCCTAAAGTTGAAGCCGCAAGTAAAGGCTTAGGCGAAGATTGGAAAGGTGGCTTTTTCTGCCCTTGCCATGGTTCAAAATTTGATTTGGCTGGCCGCGTGTATAAAGGCGTACCGGCGCCCACTAATCTCGTTGTTCCCCCGCATCATTTCCAAGGCGATAACCTCCTTGTTGTTGGCGAAGAAGCTAAAGAAGGAGTTGCATAATGTTGGGTAATTTAATGGGCTGGATTGATGCGCGTTTCCCGGCGACTAAAATGTGGAAAGACCACATGTCGGAATATTATGCACCCAAAAACTTTAATTTCTGGTATTTCTTCGGCTTTATGGCCATGCTTATTTTGGTGCTACAAATTGTGACCGGTATCTTCCTCACAATGCACTACAAACCAGATGCCGCATTAGCCTTTGCTTCCGTTGAATACATTATGCGGGATGTGCCTTGGGGTTGGTTAATCCGTTACCTACATTCCACTGGGGCTTCCGCGTTCTTCGTAGTTGTATACCTCCACATGTTCCGTGGCCTACTCTATGGCTCATATAAGCAGCCTCGCGAGCTGGTATGGTTGTTTGGTATGTTCCTCTACCTCGCTTTGATGGCAGAAGCCTTTATGGGCTATCTCCTGCCTTGGGGACAAATGTCATTCTGGGGTGCGCAGGTGATTATTTCACTCTTCGGCGCCGTACCGTTTGTCGGTGAAGAGCTCGCCTTATGGATCCGAGGTGATTTTGTGGTGGCCGATGCGACGCTAAATCGCTTCTTTGCTTTCCATGTTATTGCAGTTCCTTTCGCTCTAGTCGGCCTTGTTGTGGCGCATATCATTGCGCTCCATGAAGTGGGTTCAAACAACCCTGATGGCGTTGAAATCAAGAAAAATAAAGATAAAAATGGCATCCCATTAGATGGCATTCCCTTCTTTCCTTATATTGTGATGAAAGACATTCTTGCGATTATTGTATTTTTATTCGTATTCTCACTTGTCTTGTTCTATGCGCCTGAAATGGGTGGCTGGTTCTTAGAGAAAGATAACTTCATTCCTGCAGACGCATTGAAAACACCTGAACATATCGCACCACTTTGGTATTTCGCGCCATTCTACGCAATCCTAAGGGCAGTACCGAGCATCATGGGTTCTGCTTTCCCTGGCGTAGCGGCAATGGGCTTATCTATCGTATTGCTATTCTTATTGCCTTGGTTAGATCGCAGTCCTGTTAAGTCAATCCGCTACCGTGGCCCTTACTTTAAAATCGCATTAACGCTCTTTACTATCAGCTTTATTGGTCTCGCCTTTTTAGGTACGCAAGGCGTGAGTCCGTTATACACTTTCTTATCTCGCCTATTTTCGGTGATTTATTTTGCCTTCTTTATTCTGATGCCTTTCTATACTAGCATTGATAAAGATAAATCTGTTCCAGAGCGAGTGACCACAAAATGAAACGATTAATGACCAGTCTATTTTTCGGCCTGCTTTCTCTAAGCACGGCTGGATACGCAGCAGGTGGTGGTGTTCATCTTGATCACTTTGAAGCCGATTTAACCAATACCGCGTCATTACAACGTGGCGCACGCACCTTCACTAACTATTGCCTTAGCTGTCATAGTGCGGCTTATATGCGTTATAACCGCATGGCTGAAGATTTAGGCTTAAGCGATGAGCAAGTGGTCGCAAACCTTATGTTTGCCTCTGACAAAATAGGCGATACAATGACCATCGCCATGCAAGCTGATGATGCCAAAAAATGGTTTGGTACCGCCGTGCCTGATTTGTCTGTCGTTTCTCGCTCGCGCGGCACAGACTGGTTATATACCTATCTTCGTACTTTCTATCAAGATAATACACCTATTGGCACCAATAACCTTGCATTCGATAAAGTGGGTATGCCCCATGTTTTATGGGAACAACAAGGCTACCTTGCATTAGAGCATGATGACCACGACACACACCTAAGCCAAGCAACAACAGGCACACTTAGCAAATCAGAATATGATGGTATGGTCTATGACCTCGTCAATTTTTTAGGCTATATTGGTGAACCATCAAAACTACAACGATTGGCGCTGGGTAAATGGGTACTACTCTATCTCATCATTTTATTGCTTGTTGCCTACCCAATGAAAAAAGCCTTCTGGAAAGATATTAAATAATTTAACGCTCACTGGAGTATTTTATGTTTTCAACCACTGATGCCCGCCGCGCCAATATGACGCTTTATACTGATTCTACTTGTATCTTCGGTCACCAAGCACGGCTGGTTATTGAAGAAAAGAGTATTGAAGCAGAAATTGAAGAAGTTATCGAAGGCCAGTGGCCCGAAGATGTTATTGCGGCAAATCCTTATGGTGTCGGCCCCACTTTAATTGATCGTGACTTAGTCTTATTCGATGCCAAAGTGATTATGGATTATTTTGATGAGCGTTTCCCGCATCCGCCGTTAATGCCAGTTGATCCTGTCGCACGCGCTCAAGCAAGATTAATGTTGCATCGCCTTCAGCATGATTGGTTTTCACAGTGGTATATATTGACGGGCAGCGATAAGACAAAATCCAATCGTGTTCGCAAAACGATTCGTGAAGATTTAACCGTGTTGGCGCCTCTCTTCGACGCCATGCCTTTCTTTATGAGCAAAGAAATCTCATTACTTGATTGCACCTTAGCACCACTACTATGGCGCTTACCTATGCTCAATATCAAATTGCCTACCAGTGCAAAACCAGTATTAGAATATGCTGAACGCGTTTTTGCACGCGATGCTTTTCAAGCAAGCCTAACAGAAGCAGAACGGGAAATGCGTTAATCCGCATCTAACAATTCCATATGGCATCCTCTCTTAGCTCTCAGAAGCCTTATTTCATTCGGGCCATCTTTGATTGGCTAGTGGACAATAACCTGACGCCATATCTCTCTGTCGATGCAAGCTATCCCGATACGCAAGTGCCTGACGAATATGTGGAGGAGGGTAAAATAATTATGAATATTGCACCTGATGCCGTGCGTAATTTTCATACAGATAACGATTGGATCAGTTTCTCAGCACGATTCGGCGGTAAACCGATGGAAGTCTTTATCCCTATCGCTGCCGTGATGGGTATTTATGCCAAAGAAAATAATGAGGGCTTATTCTTCACCGCAGAGCCCAGCGCGCCGCCTGAGCCACCCAGCCCGCCTAAGGCTACAAAGAAACCACCACATAAGCTCAGTATCGTTAAGTAAGCCAAAATTGCAATGTTGACTGCATGAGCTCGATAATTGACAAGGCTACTACTCTAGCACGCTTCGAGCATTTATAGGCTGTAGCGGCCTATTGTTGGACTCCTGGAGTATGGCAGAAAAGTCATCTATTTGTTTTTTTGATACTATCACTGCATCTTTCATGACTAACCAGCGAACCCCTTCCGAACAAGGAGGTGTTGTTAAAGAACCATTAAACCGATAATAGTCTTTATTTTTTGGTAGAAGATCATCTAAATTAATCATTTCCGGTAGTTCATATGTTACCCCTACCTCTGCCGGCATCACAGACCAAATTTGTTGAAGTGTCTTATTCGCAGATCCAGTTACCCTTACCGTTTTCCTTTGATGCTTATCAAATTCTATTTTAAGCCCCTGAGTCGGGATGCCTTCTTTATACATCATGGCAATTACGGCTAGATCGCCCGCTTGATTTGCATGAACAAAATGTGCTTCCAGTGGGTATGATTGACCATTAATATGATTCTCACTAGGCGCATGAAAGTGAACTTGTAGTAAACCAAATGTTTGTCTATCAATTTCAATGCTACTACCTTTTTGATAATTAACTTGAATAGTATGACCATTATTCAAAATTTCATTGGCTCCTTGCAAGTAATCAAATTTTATCGGCTCTAAATCCGCCTTAATAAAGCCTCTTAAATTTATTGGAGATTGATTTTTTCCTGAACAAGAAAAATTGTCAGGACTTAACGTTACCCAGTGTTCAGGACCGCTAGGACCTGAATAATTCCAGTGAAGATTATCTCCCGCATAAACGGTATAAGTTGAAGCTAACAGACCAGCAAAAATAATTGATTTTTTCATTTATCTACTCCTAAATAAAGAGAATATGTATTACTGCATACTTTCATCGGCTACACGCAGCAGAGATAATGTAGCGTATTTAAATTAGTTCTTAGTGATTTTTTAAAGCTTATTTTTTGATCAACTGTTCTTTTACATAAGTGTAGTGGGATACAGTTAAGAGAAAGGACTGTGCTTTAATATCAATAAATATCGTGCTCTCCAAAACAAATAACGTTTACAATTCGCAATTGCTAATAATAAATCAGTTTAAGGTGTAGAAAAAGTCGAATATAACTGATAAACTACTCGTAAAATACGAGGTAACGGACAGGGATTTATGGTTAATTATAAACATCTACATTATTTCTGGATGGTGGCAAAAGAAGGTGGTATAGCTCGTGCTAGTGAGCGATTACACATAACACCACAAACTATCAGTGGTCAAATTACGCTATTAGAATCATATTTTGGTGAAGACTTATTTAGCAAGGCTGGGAGAAATATAAAGCTCACCGAAATAGGTCGGCTAGTATTGAACTTTGCCGATGAGATATTCTCTCTAGGAGGCGAGCTGGAGGAAATGATGCATAATCTTCCAGACATTCGTCCTAAACAGTTTAGGGTTGGGGTCGTTGATGTGGTTCCGAAATCTATTGCTCATCGGATATTATTGCCAGCACTCCAAATGCCAGGTACGACGCGAATGGTTTGTCGTGAAGCAGACTTAGATACCTTACTTGCAGAGTTATCAGTTCATCGCTTAGATTTAGTGTTGGCAGATCGCCCTATCCCACCTACAGTGAGCACGCGTGGTTTTAGTCACAAATTAGGAGAATGTTCTGTTAGTTTCTTTGCTACAGAACAATTGCAGCAACAACTAATAAATGACTTTCCTAAATGTTTAAGTGGCGCGCCATTATTATTACCTAGTAGTGGAAACCAGCTACGTGCCAGTATTGAGCAGTGGTTTGATAAAAATCGCATCCATCCTCGCATAATTGCAGAATTTGACGACAGTGCATTAATGAAAGCATTTGGCCAGGAAGGCGTGGGAATATTTATAGCGCCAACAGCGATTGAGGATGAAGTAATGCAACAATATGGCGTTAATCTTATTGGACAAGCCCATGAAGTAAAAGAATCATTTTATGCTATTTCTGTTGAACGCAAGATCCTCGATCCTATTGTGTCTTCAGTAATAGAGTCAGCTAATAATTCTCTGTTTGCTAAGGAAGAATAAAGAGATGAAACAACAACCTAATACTAAGAAGGGTATATACCTCTCGCCTTGGGAAAATAATTTTGAGAAAATCCTAAGCCCTTTCGAAGAGTTCATCCATCGTCAGACTACGAGTGGGTTATTATTGATGGGCACGGCAATACTTGCATTAATCCTAGCAAATGGACCGCTGGCTGAAAATTATTTACATATTTTGCACACACCGATTTTAGTTGGTGTCGGTAATTGGTCTGTGGAAATGAGTTTGCACCATTGGATTAATGATGGATTTATGGCCTTTTTTTTCTTTGTTGTTGGCTTAGAATTAAAACGAGAGATCTTAGTCGGAGAGTTAGCAAAATTACGCAATGCAATGTTACCTATTTCTGCTGCAATAGGCGGAATGGTTATACCTGCTTTAATTTATTTTGTTATCAATCCTGAAGGTGATGCGGCTAGAGGTTGGGGGATCCCTATGGCGACAGATATTGCATTTGCTATTGGTGCCCTAGCATTATTAGCGAGTCGCGTTCCTAAAGCATTGATTACATTTTTGGTCGCCCTTGCTATTGTAGATGACTTGGGGGCGGTCATGGTCATTGCGATATTTTATACTGAGACCATTGCTGTTATGCCATTGCTGATAGCAGGTGGTTTATTTACATTGTTGCTTTCTTTTAATCTGCTGGGTATTCGTAAAACGTTACCCTATTTTACGGTTGCTGTTGTGCTTTGGTATGCCTTGCTGCTTTCAGGTGTCCATCCAACTTTAGCTGGCATATTGGGAGCAATGTCGGTACCCGCAATACCAAAGTATGATCCAAAACGTTTTAGTAGCCATGTTAAAGCTTTAATGCAACGTTTTGATGAGAGCCATCAACCTGGGAAGAGCATTATGACCAACGATGAGTTACGCTCTATTGTACAAAAATTGGAATATAGCGTAGATAGTGTTGGTGTTCCGCTCAAACGACTAGAACGAGCTTGGCATATGCCTGTAGCTTATTTTATTATTCCAGTTTTTGCCTTAGCAAATGCAGGCATTCCAATGTCATTCGGTTCACTTGAAGAAATGTTAACGCATCCTGTGATGATTGGCGTATCACTAGGGTTGATTTTGGGTAAGTTCATCGGCATCACCGGTACTTGCTGGCTAGTGCTTAAATTGGGCATTGCAGAGCTACCTAAAGATACTCGCTTTACCCAAATAGCAGGTGTGTCACTATTAGCCGGGATTGGATTTACCATGTCGATTTTTGTTGCTCAACTTGGTTTCAGCCATAATGAAGAATTGTTACTTATGGCTAAGACTGGAATCCTTTTTGCGTCATTATTTGCAGGGCTAGCTGGGTATATATGGCTTTATGTTACAAGTGGGAAAACCATGTAATGTCCCCTCCCTTAATCGTTTAGAAACATCATTCGTCGAACTCTCTCTTTCGATGACTGATTTAATGGCTTCTTCTTTGAATTCTTTGGTGAATTTGGTCTTGCCATCGTGCTTCCTCATATGTTTTAATTTAAAGTATATGGGCATCCGCTAGTTGATGGTCGATGTATAACCGCAGGTAGGGATTGTTAGATAGCATATCTTTGTGAGAATTCGGTAGTGTAATCCCCTTAAGAAATAAATAGGCTTACGCCCGCTTCTCTTAATTATTGGATTGAACTACTCCGTTATTTCAGCTTTTTCCCCATCATTTTTCACGACGCCAGCATTACTCCCTGCTAACGATGTAAACCCGGTAAAAGTAATGCTTTCATCCGTGAGTATTGCATCGCCTTCTTTCCATACCTTACCATCTG
>CAZRAY010000038.1:0-17767 GCA_964598235.1 uncultured Piscirickettsiaceae bacterium | reverse complement strand
CCCCAGTAGGAATAGGGATAGAAATGTCGGGAATGCAAGCCCCAATGCCGTCCATAATAGGACCAACCATAATTTATCTGCCGTGGATTATCTTGATATTCGGGCCATAATTTTATTTCTTCTGATGTAACAACGGGAAACAGATAAGGCTGCTCCCCAATCAAGCCAGCTTGGCTTCCGCTGAGTGAGCCTAAAACAGTCACCGCGCGCCCCTTCTGATAAATCTCCGGCTCTAAGAATTCATCTGCTTTTACAATAAAACGCCCGCCTGTTTTATCACTCCGCTTTGGCTTGCCACTGGCTTTTAAATCCCGCGATACAATCTCAAGCCATGTTTCGCCCTGCTTGTTCTCAATTGATGCAATCGTACCGCCCCATTGCACCGCTTCACCACTATGCGCATCAATGTCTTGCAAAACAGTCACGATCGATGGGCTTGCCTCAATCTGCTCACTACTGCCTATCGGTGGATTACTGGCACACCCCAGCAATCCCAGCGGTAATAATATCCATAATAATATTCTAATGTTCATCTTGCTCTCCTAGTCTTAATTCTCCCCTCAATATCTGAGACCTAGCTGGTTTTGAGGAGTTCCCTTTTAATTTTAACGGCATTATGCGTAAACTACTCGCAACAATAAAAAGGGATGACCATGGCGATCAAAGATTGGCCAGAAGACGATAGACCACGCGAAAAGCTGCTTAGAAAGGGGGCTTCTGCGCTTTCAGATGCCGAGCTGCTTGCTATTTTCTTGCGGACAGGTGTACAAGGTAAATCAGCCGTCGAGCTCGCTAGAGAATTGCTCACAGAATTTGGTGGTCTTCGCCCCATGCTAGAAGCAGACCAAACCAGTTTTTGTGAACAACATGGCCTTGGCCCGGCCAAATATGCTCAGCTGCAAGCTGTGTTAGAAATGAGCCATCGCCATCTCGAAGCCACGCTCACGCGCGGCGATGCGTTCACTGATGCCAGCAACACGCGCCAATATATCCAGCAACGTCTGCGCCCTTATCAACATGAAGTATTCGCCTGCCTCTTCCTCGATAGCAAACATCGGCTCATCATCTTTGAAGAGCTATTCACCGGCACCATTGATGCCGCCAGCGTGTATCCCCGAGAAGTGGTCAAGCGCGCCCTAGCCCATAATGCCGCCGCCGTTATCTTCGCCCACAATCATCCCAGCGGCATCGCCGATCCGAGCAAAGCAGATATTGCGATTACGGCGAAACTCAAAGCCGCTTTAGACTTGGTCGATATTCGAGTATTAGATCATATTATTGTCGGCGATAGCGAAACGGTTTCGTTGGCTGAAATAGGAAAACTGTAGCCGTATAAACTGAAGTTTTAATTTGTTCATATTCTATACACGAGCCAAGGTTATGTATATGAAATGCGTTTTTCTATACATGTTTGTGCTAACATGTATAAATTATTGGCTCTCCTTATCTCGAGTAATCTAAATGTCTGAGTTTATATTGCCCCTTTTGCCACCCGTTATTGAATTAGAAACGACATCTGTATTGCGGAAACTTGCCCTAGCACATCGTTATTTGGCTGAGCTTAAAGGTGTCGTTGGCACGATTCCAAACGAAGCTATTCTTATCAATACGCTTGCTTTGCAGGAAGCAAAAGACAGCTCTGCAATTGAAAACATTATCACTACCCATGATGAATTGTATAAAAGCACTCTGTTTGAAAATATTATTCAAAATCCAGCCGCAAAAGAAGTCGGTAATTATGCTTCTGCCTTGCACGCGGGCTTTGAAGAAGTTCGCCGTTCTGGGTTACTCACTACAAATCAAATTATTTCGCTCTACCAAATTCTAGAAGGAAATAACGGCGGTATTCGCACTCAATCTGGCACAACATTAAAAAACCAGCAAACAGGAGAAATTATCTATACGCCTCCTCAAGATCATGCACAGCTTGTGAAATTAATGTCTAATCTTGATCTCTTCATTAATGACCCCGCGATGTCGAAGCTTGATCCGCTTGTGAAAATGGCCGTTATTCACTATCAGTTTGAAAGCATTCATCCTTTTTACGATGGCAATGGCCGAACAGGCAGAATTATCAATATTTTATATCTTGTCGCCCAAGGCTTATTAGATCTTCCCGTGTTGTATTTAAGCGGCTATATTATTCGGAATAAACAGGATTACTACCAGTTATTACAATCTGTTCGAGATGATAATACTTGGGAAGAATGGATTATCTATATGCTAGCAGGAATCGAAGAAACCTCTCGTTCAACCATTATGCTTGTAACAGAAATTCGCAATTTGATGCAAGAATACAAACACAAGATTAGAACCGATTTAAAGAAAATTTATAGCCAAGATTTACTTAACAACTTATTTCGGCACCCATACACCAAGATAGAATATTTACAACATGATTTAGGCGTGTCACGCCTAACTGCAGCCAAATACTTAGACCTTTTAGCCACACACGGATTACTAAAAAAACAAAAGCTAGGTCGTTATAATTACTACATTAATGAGCGTTTATTTGAGTTGTTTCTTAATCCAGCGCTATAACCAATCACTCAATAAAATCCCCACCCCAATACTATTTGAGCGAGAATCATAATCGATTAAGCTTTCACCATAGCCATTAAACCACTGCGCATAGCCGCGCACGCGTTTATTGATTGGGAAGCTCCAGCCGATCTGGATCGAGGTTTTACTTTCACCAAAACCATGACGGAGCATGGCATCAAAATTATGGTTTTTATGTTTATAGAGGCCTCTTAATTCAAAGTTACCCATATAATCGGTAATATCCCGATTATCATCATCCTTTCTGCTTTCAGGCACACGCCACCACGGTTTGAAGGAAAAATAAGCATTGCCACGCTCTAAGATAAAATCGGCATAGACCCTATTCCAGCTACGCGATAAGCTGCCGGAACGCCCATTCGATTGATGTGAGAAACCCGTGCGGATAACAGAGTTATGTAAACCCAAAATATTAAAATCTGTTTTAAACGAGAGCCATGCTTCAGGCTCATGATTGGTTTCACGGAAAGGCGAAGAATCATCTTTATTTAAGATCTGCCAAAAAGATCGGTTGGTGTACCCAAAATACAGATCACCATGATGGTTGATTAAGCCGCGAGCTACTGGCAATTTTAGGCTTAATTGAAATTTGGCTTCTAAATGCTGCAGATCAATCTCTTTATCGGGTTCTGCAAGTCTAAAAGGATCTTCATTGGGATGCTGCGTGTTATGGCTCATCAACAGATAATTGGGTTTATGGGGCAATAAAACAAAGGAATTCCAGCCTTCTTTTCGCTCAAAAAATATCCGCTGATCAATGGCTGATTCTGTGGGGGATACCGCCACTTCTGCCTCGGCAACGGTAATCGGCGCAATCTCTTCTAATGCCTCTGTTGATGTCTGCACTGCTTCTATTTCGGCAACGGATAGTGCCTGCTCTCGCTGGCAGTTCTGGCGTAATTCGCCTAGTGTGATACTGTCTTCGGCCGTTAAGGTTGCTGCAGACACGCAGCGGTCAATTTCTGACATCGCTTGTGCGGTTGTTGGTGCTGATACCAGCACAATAAATATTGAAAAAAATCTTTTCATAATTGCCTCATAGATCTCGTTAAAATTTTAAGATCTCTCCACTACGGTGATGTGCAGGAGCATAGAGTGGTCGAGATAACCGGTTTTGTTTCCGTTTGCTGTAAATCCAAAAAGAGCCCATTCAGATTTCTCGTCAGGGCAAGGCAAAAACGGGCGTGCTAGACATTAAATCTAAAGTGCATCACATCGCCGTCGGCAATAATATAATCTTTGCCTTCTAACCGCCATTTACCGGCATCTTTCGCGCCTTGCTCGCCGTTATATTCAACAAAGTCATTATAAGACATCACTTCAGCTCGAATAAATCCCTTTTCGAAATCAGTATGGATAACGCCCGCACCTTGGGGTGCGGTGGCACCAATACGCACTGTCCAAGCACGCACTTCTTGTACACCTGCGGTAAAGTAAGTATGTAAATCAAGCAGCGAATAGCCACTGCGGATAACCCGGTTTAAGCCTGGCTCCTCTTGACCTAATTCAGCCAAAAATTCGATTTTTTCAGCCTCTTCCAGTTCCGCAATTTCAGATTCAATGGCAGCACAAATCGCGACCACTTGGGCGCCTTCTTTTTTGGCTAAATCAACCACTAAATCTAAAAATGGATTATTTTCAAAGCCATCTTCTGCCACATTGGCGATATACATGGTCGGCTTAATTGTCAGCAAATGCACTTCATTCAATAACGCCACATCATCTTCATCTAGATCTAGGGCCCGAACAGGCTTACCTTCATCTAATTGTGCGCGCAGGATTTCAAATAAAGTCACGCGCGCCTTCGCCACTTTATCGCCGCCTTTGGCATCGCGCGCTGCTTTTATTGCTGCGCGTTCAATGGCTTCTAAATCGGCCAATGCCAATTCGGTATTAATCACTTCAATATCATCTAATGGCGAAATCTTACCCGCTACATGCACCACATTTTCATCTTCAAAACAGCGCACTACATGAGCAATCGCATCGGTTTCGCGAATATTAGCCAGGAATTTATTACCCAAGCCTTCGCCTTTGGAAGCGCCAGCAACCAAGCCTGCAATATCAACAAATTCCATCGTGGTGGGCAATACTCGCTTGGGCTGCACAATATCAGCCAAGGCATCCATTCTGGGATCGGGTACGGGCACGATACCCACATTCGGTTCAATGGTACAAAACGGATAATTTTGTGCTTCGATACCCGCTTGTGTCAGCGCATTAAATAAGGTTGATTTGCCAACGTTGGGCAGGCCAACAATACCACATTTAAATCCCATTTTTTAATCCTTTGTGTGTAGTGTATTCATCGCTTTTTCTAAATCGCCAGATAACGCGTCTGGCAATACTGCCAACGATGCATTTATGCCCGCCATCATTGCCTCACGATCAGACTGCGACGGCTTACTCAATACATAATCAGATACTTGCCGACTATTGCCTGGATGGCCGATACCTATGCGGCAGCGCAGAAAGTTTTTGTTGCCCAGCTGCGCGATAATATCGCGCAATCCATTATGGCCACCATGGCCACCACCCCGCTTTAAGCGTACGGTTTCCACAGGTAGATCCAGTTCATCATGGATCACCAAAATATGGTCTTCGGGAATTTTATAAAAATTTGCTAATGCCGCAACAGATTGACCGCTGCGATTCATAAACACGGATGGTTTCAATAAATAGATTTTATTTGATTGATCGCCACCAATAGTCATCGTAGTGGTTGCCAGTTGGCCATGAAATCGGGCGTTATTTGCAAACGTTACCCCCAGATCATGTGCCAACTGGTCAATCCACCAAAACCCGACATTATGTCGGGTCTGTTCATACTGCGCGCCCGGATTTCCTAGCCCAGCAATTAACCAACTTGCCATATCAGACTCCAAGCGCCGAAGACTGTTCTAGTCTTCTGAGGCTTCCTCAGCAGCACCTTCACCTTCAGCTGCTTCACCCTCTTCGCCTTCTACCGCTTCAACTTCTTCTTCCTCTTCAACAATCACAACCGGAGCATGTAAGCTCAATACCGCTTGGTCGAATGAATAGCGCGCACCTTCTTCTAATTCTTCACCATGATCACCATGTGTTAATGCGACGATTTCAACGCCTTCTGGCAGTTTAATATCAGTAAAGTGAACACTATCGCCCAAGGCCATTCCTGATGCATCAATTTCGATATATTCTGGTAAATCTGCAGGTAAACAAATGATTTCAATATCGTTACTCAGATGCGAGAACACACCACCTTCTAGTTTCACGCCAGGCGCATCATCTTCACCTGTAAAGTGAAGCTGGATTGTCATTGTGAGTTTTTCGTTCGCGTTAATGCGTAAGAAATCAGCATGCATGATTCTCACATCGCTGGTTGGGTGACGTTGTAAATCTTTTAAGATTACTTTGCTTTTTTTGCCATCAACAACAACAGTCAAGATATGCGCATAAAACGACTCTTCTGCTAGATGACGGATAAATTTATTGTGATCCAATTCGATTGACATTGGCTCATCGCCGCCACCATACATGATCGCTGGTACTTTGCCCGCATGACGTAGTCGGCGGCTCGCACCCTTTCCACTGTCAGTACGCAGATCAGCTGCTACTTCATAAATGTTTTTCATTTCACTTCTCCAAAAGACAAGCTGTTAAACAGCTTGTGATAATTGTCTCCCCCGCGACCAGGTTCGACCCATATGCCGCACATAATCTTGCGGCGAACCAAATATTATACAATGATTCCTGATTAAATTCTTGCTAAGCCTTAAATTCACCTAGCCGACTAAATTTAGTGGCGCAGAAATGTGTCTTTCTGAGGGCAGTTAACCACGCCCTTATTTGTTGCAAATGGCGCCACAAATGAAACCCCTTTTCCCTCCTCATTTGCAGTTCTTACAATAAAATGAAGATGAGGCCCATTTGAATACCCTGTATTGCCTGAATAACCAATTAAGTCACCCTTTTTAACGTCTTGACCCAAGGAGGCCGTGGCACCGTCTAACTTAAGATGTACATACTCACCAAGTGTTCTATCAGGGTGCTCAATTATTACGTGATTCCCATCATTTACATAAGATTTTGATGGCCCGCCAGAAGATGAATCATGCTTGATTCCAACAACCTTTCCTCCTCTAGCGGCATGCACGGGTGTGTTTATGGGTAATTTAAAATCAATGGCATACTGTGCCGTATCAAAATGTGAAAAATCACCATTACAGGATTGGCCAACTTCAAATTCACTTCCCTTGGCATAAGGCAAAGCATAGATATAATTTTCATTATGTTTCGCCGTATAATCTCCCCTCGACCAATCATAGTGGTAATTATACCGCCATGCTTTTTCCCCATGCCCCAAGGAAAATATAAACCGCTCCTCTTTTCCTTCCAAAATAAATTTTGCTGGTAAATCGCTAGAAGCACGCATGCCTGAATGACTTACATCGATCTTGACAGAAACCATGGGGGTCTTTTTGTTAGAGGCATAAAAAAGAATTTTATCCCCGTCGATCTTAGTTTCAATACAAACTGTATCTTCAGAACATCTTATCTCTGCTTGTATTTGCGATATGGGTAAACATAATAGAATTATGTTTACTAACAATATAGATTTTATTTTACGTTCCTTCATAAATGTAAGCATAAAAATTCAGCGCTAAAAATCTAGTCCATATAAAGCGAACTAACGGATTCCTCTGTACTAATCCGATGCATCGCTTCTGCCAACATTTCAGCTACGCTTAATACGCGTATTTTATCGCAGGCTTGTGCGTCCATTTGTAATGGAATCGTATCTGTTATCACCAATTCATCCAACACCGAGCGATTCAAATTATCGATCGCCGCGCCTGATAATACGCCATGCGTGCAATACGCAACGACCTGCGCTGCACCGGCTTCTTTTAACGCGGCAGCGGCGGCGCATAAAGTGCCTGCCGTATCAACCATATCATCGATCAACACACACACACGGTCTTTCACATCACCAATAATATTCATCACTTTCGCTTCATTAGGCTGTGGCCGACGTTTATCAATAATCGCTAAATCAACATCCAAATGCTTGGCCACAGCACGCGCACGCACCACACCACCAATATCAGGCGACACCACCATTAAATTATCATATTTATGACGCCAAATATCACCCAATAAAACAGGAGAAGCATAGATATTATCAACAGGGCAATCGAAGAATCCTTGAATTTGATCTGCATGTAAATCTAGCGTTAACACCCGATCTGCGCCTGCGCCCGTTAACATATTGGCAACCACTTTTGCGGTAATCGCTACCCGTGCTGAACGCGGTCGGCGATCTTGGCGAGCATAACCAAAATAAGGAATAACATGCGTGATCCGATAGGCTGATGCCCGACGAATCGCATCCGTCATCACCATCAATTCCATTAAACTATGATTGGTTGGCATACAGGTCGGTTGCACAATAAAAACGTCTTTTCCCCGCACATTATCAAGGATCTCAACCATGATTTCGCCATCGCTGAAGGTTTCAACCGTGGCTTTGCCTAAGCGTGTTTTGAGGGATTTTGCGATATTTTTTGCAAGCTGTGGATTCGCGTTGCCGCTAAATACCATCATGCGATCATCGTTCGCATTCGCTTCTATCTTGAGGGGGCGTTTTCTTTTCACGGTGTCTGCTCTCATCGGGGCTATGTAGCAAAAGAAAAATGGCTGGGGTACCAGGATTCGAACCTGGGATGCAAGGATCAAAACCTTGTGCCTTAACCGCTTGGCCATACCCCAACAAAAAAACGTATTTTACATTATGCAGTGCCATCCTGCTGACTTATTTTTGTTGCTAACTTATCACAATGCCAGACATATATAAATCTGAACGATTGCAGCCTTTAGCCACAAAACCTTGCCAATGCGATGGCCTTGACGCAAACACTTGCACTGCCTTCGCTCGATCTTCAAAGCCGACAAAAACACATGCGCCTGTGCCGGTCATTCTCGCATCGCCAAACTGTGCTAACCACGCCAACGCTTCGGCGACTGCGGGATAGTGTTTTGTTACCACCGCTTCAAAAATATTACTGCCTTCCCCCGAAAGGAAGCGCGACATTGTGATACGCGGGCAATCCCGTGTCAAACCTTCATCGGCAAACACTTCCGCAGTGGAAACACTGCAAGACGGCGAAATGACGACATACCAAGGCTCTGGCGGGTTTATGGGTGATAGTTTCTCTCCCACGCCTTCCGCCCATGCGGCATTTCCGCGCACAAAAATAGGCACGTCTGCGCCCAAAGCAAGCCCTAACTCGGCTAATTCATCAATGCTTAAGCCTGCCTGCCAGAGTTGGTTTAAAGCGACCAATGTGGTTGCTGCATTCGAGCTACCACCGCCTAATCCCCCCCCCATTGGTAATTGCTTATCCAACGAGATTTTGACGCCTTGTTTTACATTGGCCTGCTCTTGCAAGCAGATTGCGGCACGCAGCACAAGATTGTCTGCATTGGCAACGCCTTCAACGGGGGTCAATAAGCGAACATCAGCACTCTCTGTTATTTCAAACTGAAGCGTGTCACCTACAGATAAGAATTGAAACACCGTTTGCAATTCATGATAGCCATCCGCTCGCTGACCCGTAATATGCAAGAATAAATTAAGTTTGGCAGGCGCCGGCCAGTTTTTTACGCTCCCAATTGCCATTTATCTATGACCATTTTTAAATGCAACTGACTATTCTCGATGAATACTTTTCGGGGCAGCAGCTTGCCTTTCACCTTCATATATTCAGGAAATTTTATCTGCCATTCACCTTGTGTCATGGCGACGATCTGCGCATCATCATTTAATTCTTTTTTCGTCAACGGTAAGTTCGTTGCCGGTAAACCACGCACCCAATAACGTAAGGCGCTGATTGGTAATTGCCAGCCTGTCGCTTGCTTTAACAAGCCCTCGGGTGCCTTTGCTTGCCACTGCTGTCCATCGGCAAGCGTGAGTATCACTTGCTGATCATCGCCTTTTAATATGAGGCCGCCCATCGAAAAAGGCCCCAATACTTGCACTTCATAATCGGTCGAACTTTGCTGCCAGCGGAGGCTCGCTTGCCATGATTCTTTATCCTGCCGAATTGACGAGCGCGCCTTAAATTGCCAATGGGTTAATGCCATTAACGCCGTTTGGCGCTGTTGCCACCGCGCATTCAAATCATCTGTTGAGGTTGGTGGTGGTGTCACACACGCTGTCAGCAGCAATATAAGGGCAACGATAATACCCTGACGTTGTAGCTTCATTAATGCTGTAACCGCTGCACGGTTTCTTGCAGAAAGGCATTATCCGCCTCTTTTTCACGTGCTTGTTGCCATACTTGCTTTGCTTTCTCTTTTTCCCCTTTCTGCCATAGCACTTCACCCAAATGCGCCAACATCTCGACATCTGGCTGCAAATCAACCGCCCGCTGTAAATATAAAACAGCTTCGGCTAAATTGCCTAAACGATAATGTACCCAGCCCAAACTATCTAAGAAAAAAGGATCCTGTGGCCGCACGGCAATGGCGCGGCTAATCAAGGCTTTCGCCTCTTGATATCGATCCGTTTTATCCGCCAAGGTATAACCTAAGGCATTCAATGCATCCGCATTATTAGGCTCTAATTCCAATACCCGTTTCAGATCAGCTTCCAACACATCCAGCTTATCTAATGGCTCGGAGACCATTGCACGGCCATAACGTAAATCTGTGTTATCGGGAAACATGTCTAGGCTTTCCGTATAGACATCAAATGCCGTCTGATCTTGACCATGTTCACGCAAAAAAGTGGCTTCATAGCCATAATAACCTGCAGCTGCCTCTGGTGTTGCTTTTCGAAGCAATACAAAATGCTGACGCGCCTCATGCATTTTCCCTTGCTCCGCCAAAATATTCACATACCGGCCCTGCGCCGTATAATAATGTCGGCTTTCTGGTAGCACCGCTGCAAACCAGGTGAGTGCTAAATCTTTCTCCTCATTCTCTTCTGCAGCAATCCCCATAAAATAGGTGGCCTGCCGACTGCTATCACCTAGCTTTATGACCTCAGAAAAATACCCTTTCGCTTCCTTGTATTGTTTTAAATCCATCGCCAACAAACCTAGTGTCAGCGCCACTTGCTCATTTTCAGGATCTTTTTCATATAGCGCTGTCAATACACTTGTGGCTTCTGAATTTTTTCCATTGGCCACCAATGCCTGCGCATAAGCTTGCAATAAATTATCGCTTACATCTGCTTTTTTACTCGCCTTTTCAAGCACCGCTAAACTCTCTGGTTTTTTACCTTGGCTATCTAAAATATCAGCCTTTAATAACACGGCACCTTCAACTTGAGGCCCCGAATTTAATACCTTATCCACGACCGGCAAGGCCAAATCAAATTTTTTGAAATGTGCCGCGAGTCGTGCATAAGAAAATAAGGCATCAGGATCATTTTGTTGGTAAGCCGTTAAACCCGACACAAAATCCATCGCTTGCTGCGCATCGATACCATCTGTATTCGCCAAGAGACTGGTCACTTCAACAAAATAATCTGTCTTGTTCTCAGGTTTAAGCTCTATTGCCGCCTCGAGTGCCTTTGCGGCTTTAACCAAATCTTGTTGCGTGATCAAAACAGAGGCACTCACCATTTGTGCTTCCGCACTCTCTGGTTCTAATTCAACCCAGCGTGCCATCGCCCGATCAACCATCTCCAAGTTTCGCGTTCGTGTCGCGATCCCTGCTGAACGCCTTGCCACTGATTGCGACCGCACCAACTTAGAAGCTTCATGATACATCTCTGCTGCCAGCGGAATATTGCCGCGCTGCTCTGCCACTTCCGCAGCTAAAATGTAATACATCAGCTCTGTTGTCAGAGGTAAATCAGGCACGGGTTCCACTGGTAAGACCGCCGCTTCAGCAAGATCAGTTGTCTTATCTAAATCCTTCCCTTCCCCAGGCGCTACAGGCGATGTCGTAACACACGCGACCAGCCAAAGCATTGACGCTAGCAATATCATGCCTAATTTTGTCTGTCTCTTCATTCCTATCCCATTATCAATCGGATTGTTACGGCTCAGTTTTGTTAGAATACCGTACTTAATCTCTATCTACCATAATTTATAATATATGCACTTTGTTAGCTACGGCATCAATCATCAATCTGCCCCTGTGGCCATCCGTGAACGGCTCGCTTTTAATGCTGATGCCATTCCGGCGGCCTTGCAGGCATTGCATCAGCTACCCGAAGTGGCTGAAGCCGTCATCGTATCGACCTGCAATCGTACTGAAATTTATTGCCAACTCCATGCCGACAAACCCAATACCCTCGCAAATTGGCTCCATCAATATCACGACTTACCTAATGGTAGCCTAGACCAACATCTCTATCGTCACCATGATCAAGACGCCATCCAACATCTCTTCCGTGTCGCCTGTGGGCTCGATTCTATGGTGCTCGGTGAACCGCAAATTCTTGGCCAGATCAAAACCGCCTATAGCCAAGCCCTCAACGCTAATACCTTAGGCAAACCTTTAGGCAAATTGTTCCAACATAGTTTCACGGTTGCCAAACAAGTGCGCACCGACACACAAATTGGTAGCAGCCCTGTTTCTATCGCCTTTGCTGCGGTCAGCCTCGCCAAACGTATTTTTGCTGACTTGCCTAGCGCCACAGCACTCTTGATCGGCGCGGGCGAAACCATTGAGCTAACCGCGCGCCACCTCAAAGATAATGGTGTCGGCCGCATCATTATTGCCAATCGAACCGTTGAACGCGCCCATCAACTCGCGCAACAATTTAATGGCTATGGCATTAGCCTCAGCGAAATGCCTGATCATCTCGCCGAAGCCGATATCGTGATCAGCGCCACCGCCAGCCAACTCCCTATCTTAGGCAAAGGCACGATTGAACGCGCACTCAAACAACGCAAACGTCGCCCGATCTTTATGGTCGATATTGCTGTCCCGCGCGATATTGAGCCCGAAGTCAGTAGCCTAGAAGATATCTATCTCTACACCGTAGATGACCTACACAACATCATCGAAGAAAGCCTGCAATCACGCCGTGATGCCGCCAAACAAGCTGAAGAAATTATTGAACACCATGTTGACCACTTTAGCGGTTGGCTACGTTCTCAAGAAGTCGTGCCAACAATAACCGCCTTAAGAAACAGTTTAGAATTAAAAAGTGAACGCTTACTTTTTCAAGCAAAAAAACAAATAGAAAATGGCCAAGCAGTCGAAGAGGTACTGGCTGAATTTAGCCGCCAGCTGACTCAGAAATTGCTCCACACACCCAGCCAACAATTGCGTGAAGCCGGCACAAACGGTGATAATAGCCTCATAGATGCCGCGCGCACCCTATTTAACCTCAAAGGATCTCCACCCTCGTGAAAGACTCGATAAAACTCAAACTTGAAGCCCTAGTTGATCGCCATGAAGAGATCAGCGGCCTGCTTTCCGAGCCCGACACCATGGCAGATCAAAACAAGTTCCGTGCATTATCGCAGGAGTATGCGCAACTTGAGCCCGTGATCAAAACATTTCAAGCTTACCAAGAAAATGAAAATGCGCGAGCCGATGCTAAAAGTATGTTGAAAGAAGAAGATCCTGACATGCGAGAAATGGCCAAAGAAGAGTTTGCCAATGCGGAAAACCAGCGCGATGAACTCGAGCTCAACCTACAAAAACTATTGCTGCCTAAAGATCCGAATGATGCGCGCAATCTCTTTTTAGAAGTCCGCGCAGGCACCGGTGGTGATGAAGCTGCGTTATTCGCGGGCGATCTCTATCGTATGTATACCAAATATGCGGATAACCGCCGCTGGCAAGTAGAGATTATTAACACCCAAGAAAGCGAGCAAGGCGGCTATAAAGAAGTGGTTATCCGCATTATCGGTGAAGGTGCTTATTCCCAGCTCAAATTTGAATCGGGTGGCCACCGCGTACAACGTGTGCCCACCACCGAATCACAAGGCCGGATCCATACTTCTGCCTGCACCGTCGCCATCATGCCCGAAATCGATGAGATCGATCAAATTAAAATCAACCCTGCTGATCTGCGCGTAGACACCTTCCGCGCCTCAGGTGCCGGCGGCCAGCATGTCAACAAAACTGACTCTGCCATTCGAATCACGCATTTACCCACAGGCATTGTCGTCGAATGCCAAGACCAACGCTCACAGCATAAAAATCGGGCGCAAGCCATGTCTGTTTTGCAATCTCGCATCATGTCTGAAAAACAAGATAAACAAGATGCCGAACAAGCTGAAACTCGCAAACTCCTTGTCGGCAGTGGCGATCGTTCGGAACGGATCCGCACCTATAACTATCCACAAGGGCGTGTTTCTGACCATCGTATCAACCTC
This sequence comes from uncultured Piscirickettsiaceae bacterium, assembly GCA_964598235.1. GTDB lineage: Bacteria > Pseudomonadota > Gammaproteobacteria > Nitrosococcales > Methylophagaceae > UBA652. The sequence continues at coordinate 3,875 of CAZRAY010000038.1, read as the reverse complement.
ACCCTCTATAAACTCGCAGAGATAATGGAAGGTGATTTAAGTCAGCTGATCGAACCGCTGATTAACGAATATCAAGCAGATCAGTTAGCTGCTTTGGCTGAGGGCGAATAGCCACCTCATTGAAATGCAAAAAATACGCCGCCACCTAGAACTGCTTGCCCCTGCCAAAAATGCTGATTTTGGGATTGAAGCAATCAATCATGGCGCGGATGCAGTGTATATCGGTGGGCCTAGCTTTGGCGCGCGCGCGAAAGCGCCTAATTCTATTGAAGATATTGCACGCTTAGTCACCCATGCACGACGCTACCATGCTGAAGTATTTGTTGCCCTAAATACGATTTTTCACGATAACGAGCTAGAAACGGCGCAAAAGCAAGTTCACCAGCTCTATGATGCAGGCGTGGATGCGTTGATTATTCAAGATATGGGCTTACTGGAGATGGATTTACCACCGATTCAACTGCATGCCAGCACGCAAACCGATATTCGCACGGTTGAAAAAGCGGCTTTTTTAGATCAGGCTGGTTTCTCTCAAATTGTGTTAGCGCGCGAGATGGATTTACACACAGTGAAGCAAATCGCAGATGCCACCACCGCCAATTTAGAATATTTTATTCATGGCGCTTTATGTGTGGCCTTTAGTGGTCAATGCTTTATTAGCCATGCCCACACCGGCCGCAGTGCCAATCGTGGTGAATGCTCGCAGGAATGTCGCCTACCCTTTACCTTGGAAGATCAAGCTGGCCGTATTATCGGCAAAGATAAACATTATCTATCGATGAAAGATAACGATCAGAGTGCCAACCTACTCGCTTTAGTCAATGCCGGCGTGAGCTCCTTTAAGATCGAAGGCCGCTATAAAGATTTGCCCTACGTTAAAAATGCAACGGCACACTACCGACAGCTGCTTGATGCAATATTGAATGAACGCCCTGAATTGGCAAAATCATCAGATGGCAGCAGCAAAATCACGTTTACCCCACAGCCGGAAAAGACTTTTAATCGCAGCGCCACCGACTATTTCACCAACGGTCGCCAAGCGGATATTGGGGCTTTTGATACGCCCAAGTTTTCAGGCGAAAAATTAGGTAAAGTAATCAAAGTGGGTACGGATTTCATCATCGTTGAGACAGACACCGAATTACATAATGGCGATGGTGTGTGCTTTTTTGATGTGCATAAGGAATTAGTCGGCTTACGGGTGAATACCGTTGAGGGTAATAAGCTATTCCCTAATGAGATGCCCATCGATATTCGCAATAACACTGTGCTCTATCGCAATCGCGACCATGTCTTTATCCGCTTGCTCGAAAAACAGTCTGCACAACGCAACATCGCCGTGGATCTAATTCTAACGGAAACATCCAGTGGCTTTGCGCTCTCCGCAATAGACGAAGCGGGTTTTAGCGCCACGGCTGATTGCATTGTAGACAAGCAGCCTGCTGATGCTGCCGAGAAAGCGATTACCCATTTACGTGAAAATTTAGCCAAACTCGGCACCACAGATTTTATCGCCAGAGATATTCAACTCAACACAACGCAAACATGGTTTATACCTGGATCAATCGTCAAAGCATTACGCCGCGATGCGGTTGAGCAACTCATCCTTACGCGTGAATTAGGCTATGCACGTCCAGCGCGCCGCCCAGCTGCGGAGCCACTTGCCACGTATCCGGACGATACTCTAAGCTTTCTTGCCAATGTTTATAATCAAAAAGCACGGAAATTTTACGAAAAACACGGTGTAAAACTTATCTCGAAGGCGTATGAAGCCAATGAAGAATTAGATGAAGTACCGCTGATGATCACCAAACATTGTCTGCGCTTTAGCCATGGGCTATGCCCCAAGGAAGCAAAAGGCGTGATTGGCGTACAAGGCACGGTCACCGCCGAACCAATGACGCTCATTAACGGCAATGATAAATTCACCTTAAAATTCGATTGCAAACCTTGCGAGATGCATGTGATGGGTAAAATCCGCAAACCTGTGATTAAAATGGGGCCACCGCAAACGGTTGTGCTTCACCCAAAATCATCTTAGATCGAATATATATGCCTGTTGAGTCAACTATTCAGCTCGTTAGCAGCCCTCGGCAATTTATAGTCCTTAGGCCAATGATTAAATTCTGTTTTCATAAAATCAATAAAGGCGCTGACTTTCTGGGGCAAATGATTACGCGATGGATACATCAACCATGCGGCTGTTGTTACATCGGGCGCCAAAACCTGATAATCAGGAAATAAATCTACTAGCTGGCCATTTTCAATTTCTTGCCAAACCGCCCAACGAGGCAGTAAGGCAAGGCCCATATCCCCTAAAGCACAATTTTTGAGCACAACGGAATTACTCACCTGCAGATTACTTTGTATATTTATCGTCTCACGTCCATTGCCTTTGTGGAAACACCATTGTGTATAGGCGGGCAATGAAAAATGCATACAATTATGTTCACCAACATCTCTTGGCTGCTGGGGTCGACTATGCCGTTTCAAATAAGATTGGCTGGCGCATACGACAAGACCCTCATCAAAAAGTTTTGTGCCAATATAAGAATAATCAGAGGGAGGGCCGAGTCGAACTGCAATATCAATACGCTCTGCCAACAAATCCATCATCGCGTCAGAAAACAATAAATCAAATTTTATTTCTGGATAGCGCATAGCAAAAACAGGCAATAAAGGTACAATCGCTAGCTGTCCGAAATCAACAGGCGCAGTGATTCGCAAGGTTCCCTGAGCCACGCCACGCCACTCACTTGCATTTATTCCTGCTTGCTCAATCTCTCCCACTGAGGATTCAACTTGAGAAAAATAATCTGCCCCCGCTTCGGTCAGCGCTAAATGCCGAGTGCTACGCTGGAATAGGCGCGCACCCAATTCTTCCTCCAGCGTAGCAATCGTGCGTGAGATTGTTGATGGCGACACATTACGATCACGCGCCACCTCCGAGAAGCTATTACGCCGCGCCACATCAAGAAATATTTTTAAGCTCAATACATCCATTTATGCATTATACGCACAGATGTTTCACTTAAACCACTGTTTTTCCATTGCCACTGGTCACTTATAATTTGGCTCAGTTAGACATTACAATCTAAACTTACAGGGAAACACAACTGATGGATACTATAAAAACTAAAAGAGATAGCCTGTTATTTGGTTTGATATCAATACTGATAATGATCTTTATTTTCTCCGTTTACGCAAAAGCGGAAACCTTCGATGGCAAGGAAATATCGCGTTATTTATCCACCATAGAAAAAACTAAAAAACGGCAACCGCCACTTGACCCTAAAACGGGCTTGTATGTTAACCAAATAAAACCGCATCTATTCTATGTTACCGATGGTGTATATCAATCTGCTTTTCTTGAAACAGCGGAGGGCATTATTATCTTCGACTCGCCGCCCAGCTTTGGCAATAAACTACCCGCTATTATTGCGCAATATGCACCCGATCAAAAAATAAAATATCTCGTTTATAGCCATGGCCATAAAGATCATATTGGCGGATCTGCTCTATTCAAATCCATTGAAGGGCTAGAAGTTATTGCTCAAGAATCCGTTGCGAATAGCCTTGCGCACCGTGCAAATCCAGAGATTCTACCACCTACGATTTCATATACAAATTACCACACCCTTTCTTTGGGCGACGATAGAATTGAGCTTATCAACCAAGGTCATTTTCATTCCAATGATGCGGATTCTTTTGTTTACTTGCCTAAACAAAAATTTCTTATTGCCGTAGATGTCCTCTCCCCAGGCTACGCGCCGTTTAAAGAATTTGAAGTGACTCCTGATTTTGGACGTTATCTCACCATTTTTGAGTTAATGGCAAAAACGGGTGCTTTTTTAGCTGTTTTTCAGTGGTTTTCT
>CAZRAY010000037.1:0-18620 GCA_964598235.1 uncultured Piscirickettsiaceae bacterium | reverse complement strand
TAGAAAACCACTGAAAAACAGCTAAAAAAGCACCCGTTTTTGCCATTAACTCAGAAAAATCTAATGCTAAATTAATATTTTGGAATAAAAAAGGCCCAGTCAATTGATTGGGCCTTTTTTTATGCTGTAACCAGAGTCCGTCCATATACTTCCAGGTTATTCAATAATTGTTCTTGATTGTCATCTAAATCTTCACTATGACATGATTCAATGGCTTCAATGAAGTCTGGCAGGGTGAGAATTTTATCGTGTGGTTCGGTGAGCCGCTGTTGGCAATATTGTTGCCATTGTTGTTGCTCTTCTTTATCAAGTGTTTCTGGCCAATTTCTAGCGCGATAGCGGAAGAGCATTTCCGGAAAACGTGGATCATCGAAAGGAATAGAAAGCGTTTTAAGCTGCTCAGGATCGCTGTTCCGAATTAATTCCATATTACGTTTATCATTACCGCTGAAAAAGCCACCACTATAAAGCGCTGCGTCAGGATCAGTTTGTTCATCATAATCTGGCTTGGCAAAGATGGCGTTGATTTTTTGTGTTAAATCACCCGCTGCATTGAGCTTGTTTAGGTGTTGTTGGTGTTGCGCGCGATCTATCTGCAAGCGTTCAGCGGCGGCATCATTCAGTGTGTTTTCGGGTACGACGACAGGACATTTGTTAATGTGCAAGGTCTTGAGGGCAGGTCGACTGATGCCGTCGGGTAAATCAGCGCTTGGGGTGAATAGCCATTTCTTGAGCGTTTCAGCATCCTCATTAATGAGGGCTTCGGGATCATGGCGCAGATCGTAAACAATAATGCCATTAGCATTAGTCGGATCTTTGGCGAGGGGGACGACAAGGGCGGTGTTGCAATAATCGCTAGGATACATACGAGATACATGGATAACGGGCGCACGTTCACGCAGATTGAGCAAAGGTGCAACCATTTGCTTGCGACGATGTTGATAAACAAAATCATAGAGCTTGGGCTGCGCTATTTTAATCAGTTTGGCGAGCGCAATGGTGGCATACACATCGACCAAGGCATCATGCGCACCTTGGTGTTCGATATCGTTGGCTGCGGTAAGGGCCTCTAGCCGAAAGTTGGGTTTACCATCTTCGCGATCCGGCCAGTTAATCCCTTCGGGGCGTAATGCACGAGTGAGTCTAGCCATATCGATAATATCCCAACGAGAATTATCATTTTGCCATTCTCTGGCATAGGCATCATAGAAGTTTCGGTAGAGGGTGAAACGCGTGAATTCATCATCGAAGCGCAGGCTGTTATAACCGACGCTACAGGTATCTGCTTGTGCCATTTCATGATGTATTTGACGGATAAACTCCGCTTCGCAGACACCTTTCTCCTCTGCTTCTTGTGGCGTGATTCCGGTGATTAGACAGGCTTGGGGATGCGGCAGACTATCGCCTGCTGGCTTGCAATAGATCATCAGCGGGTCGCCGATGATATTCAGGTCTTCATCGGTGCGAATACCCGCAAATTGAGACGGACGGTCATAGCGCGGGTCAATGCCAAAGGTTTCATAGTCATGCCAGTAAAGTGTTTTCATCAATCAGCCCAATGATGTAGGAAGAGATTATTTCTATTAAGAAGATAATACGTAAAAGAAATGCGAAGAGCTAGTATGAAGTTTGTAGACATAAATTTTTTAATTAATATAACCACGATTAGTCATCATATTTGGTGTAAAATAAAATTTTTATTTTACTATTCTTGGGAGATGCGAGAAATGAAAAAGTTATTTTTTATTCTGATGTTGGGCTTGTCTAGTGCGAGCCATGCTGCGACACTATTTTCAGAGCACTTCGAACAAACACTGGCAAAATGGGATGACACCTTTAATGGTCTAAATGCACAAATTGTTATTGATCCTTTAAATCCTGCAAATAAAGTACTGAGCTTTACCTCATTACACGGCGGTGGTGATTTAATGTCGGTGGCGCCGTTGACGGGCCAAACAGGCGGTGACTATATCCTTTCGTTTGATTATTTAGGTACGTGTGGCTCGGCAAATTGCGGTGGATTTGTTGGTGTGAGTACGGGTGTTAATCCACCTGGAGCCCATACATGGGTTGGTGGTACGACAGCGCCATATCCAGATTTATTACCTGATACTGGGGCATGGGAACATGTCACAATTGCATTTACAACGGCCATTGATCCTATTCATTTGATGTTAGAAGAATGGACAGGCGGGGATGCGATTGCGGGTAATGCTTATTTTGATAACTTTCTGTTAACTGATGCAAATGGCGCTACATTACCACCCGCGGCAGTCCCGGTGCCGTTGTGGATATCTATATTAACGATGCTATTGTTGAGCTTTTTAATATTCAGATTTAGCAGAAAAACCCGCTTAAAGCGTTGAGAAAACTTGTTCCGCAGCATCCAGTGTGAGGTTGATTTCGGCATCGCCATGGGCGGCAGAAACAAAGCCTGCTTCAAAAGAGGAGGGGGCAAGATAAATACCTGCATCTAGCATACGATGAAAGAAAAGCTTAAAGCGATCTTGATCGCAGGCAACCACTTGATCGAAGCGGGTAACCTTGGCATCATTGGTGAAGAATAAGCCAAACATACCACCAAGGTGATTGGTTGATAAAGGGACCCCAGCTTGGTCTGCGCGTTGCTTAAGACCGGTTACTAATGCGGTAGTGGTATCATCGAGTTGTTGATAGAAATGCGGGGTTTGAGTGATGGTGGTGAGCGTGCTGAGACCTGCAGCCATCGCAATAGGGTTACCAGACAATGTGCCTGCTTGATATACGGGGCCGAGCGGGGCAAGTTTCGCCATAATATCTCGTCGACCACCAAAAGCACCAACGGGGAGCCCGCCACCTAGAATTTTGCCAAGCGTCGTGAGGTCAGGTTTAATATTGTAAACCTGCTGCGCGCCACCGAGGGCAACACGGAAACCAGTCATGACTTCATCAAAGATGAGCAGGCTGCTATATTCATTACAGATATCACGTAGGCCTTTTAAGAAACCGATAACAGGCGGAATGCAATTCATATTGCCTGCAACGGGTTCGACAATAATACAAGCAATCTGATCGCCAAGGCGTTCAAAACAATCCCTAACGGAATCAAGATCGTTATAGGTGAGTGTGAGTGTATGTTGTGCTAAATCGGCAGGCACCCCTGCGGAGCTGGGCTCACCAAACGTTAGCGCGCCAGAACCTGCCTTGACGAGCAAAGAATCTGCATGGCCATGATAACCACCTTCAAATTTAACGATTTTATCGCGGGCGGTAAAACCGCGCGCTAAACGAATCGCGCTCATCGTTGCTTCTGTACCTGAACTCACCATGCGCACTTGTTCCATAGACGGTACAAGTTGGCAGACCAATTCAGCCATTTCAGTCTCTATTTCTGTCGGCGCGCCAAAGCCGAGGCCATGTGTAACGGCTTCTTGCACATCTGCGATAACGGTTGGATGGGCATGCCCTAAAATCATCGGCCCCCAGGAGCCGATATAATCAATATAACGTCGGCCTTCGCTGTCTGTGATCCAAGCACCTTTCCCTTCACGAAAGAATAGTGGTGTGCCGCCGACGCTTTTAAAAGCACGCACGGGTGAATTAACCCCACCAGGAATGATTTTCTGAGCACGTTCAAAGCATTGTTGTTGATGGGTCATAATGGATTGAGCCTGTATTTTCAAGTTATGTATCACGGGTATATGAGATAATTCTAGTCTAATTGTTGTAATGGTAAAGGTTGATGAGCTTAAAAGCACGCTTATTGTTGATTGTCTCTTTAATTTTGCTAGTGAATTTCTGGGTCGCCGGTTTTGTGATGATGCAGAATGCGCGCCAAGCATTAGTGTCGGAGATGGAATCGAGCACAAACCTCGCGAAGGGTTTGTTGATTAATGCCCTCCCGACACTTCGGTTTTCTAATGATTTGGGTGATAGATTAACGTTGATTGTGGATAGTGTGCGCGATACACGTCATATTCGCGCTTGGTTTGAGGATATGAATGGCCGGGTCATCATGGGCGAACAAATTGATCCTGATTTTATAGAAACACCGGATGTGCCTGTGTGGTTTGTGGAAATGATGGAGCCAGAGGTTGTGGCATTTAAACGCTTAATAACAAAAGGTAGCAAATCATTTGGTTATTTAGTGGTGGAAGCAGATCCCAGCGATGAGGTGGTTGAGGTGTGGCGGGATATAAAAACGTTATTCTGGCTAGCCATATTCTTCATGTTCCTTATTTTAACGATGATTTATTTTGCATTGAGGCAGGGGTTGAAACCATTAAATAATCTAGCCAGTGCACTTGGAAAATTAGAGCAAGAAGATTTTTCAGCGCGTGTGGAGACGTCGGTTGTTAAAGAGTTATCGCCTATTCATGCACGATTTAATCATATGGCAACGGTTTTGGAGCGCACTATTGCGGAAAACAAAACATTGGCTGGCAGCATGTTGACGATACAAGAATCTGATCGACGTGAATTAGCGCGAGAATTACATGATGAGTTGGCGCCGTGTTTATTTGGTATCCGTGTTGATTTGTCGGAAATCGAACAGGCGAGCACTAGCGGGAATGCAGAAAAAGTATCAGATAAAATTAAATCTGTAAAAGAGATAACAACACAAATTCAATCCTTAGTACGTAAAATGCTCATCCGTTTGCGACCGATGACATTAGATGATTTGGGCTTAGCAGATGCGTTGCGTGATATGTTACGAAATTGGCGGGATAGGCAGCCGGAAATTGATTGGGAGTGGGATTTCAGTGGTAACTTTGAATATTTTCCGGATACTTTGCAGGTGACGATTTATCGTTTGGTGCAAGAATGTACAACGAACTGTGTGCGGCATGCGAAGGCCAAACACGTTAAGGTAGAAGTGCATCAATTACAGCAACATGTGAAAGTATCGGTGACGGATGATGGCGTGGGTTTAAGCCGAGATATGGTACGAGGATTTGGTTTGATTGGGATGCGGGAACGGGTGACGGCATTAGGCGGTCGAATTGCCTTTGATACGGAAGAAGGTCGTGGTTTACAAGTTCGTGCGCTGATTCCCTTTAAACAAACAACGAGCACACCAGGAGCGATTTAATGGCAGTAACTATTTTAGTGGTAGATGACCACCCTATTGTGCGAGCAGGATGCTTGCAGTTGATTCAGAAAATTCCAAAGGCAACTGTTATTGAGGCAGAAACTGGCGAGGAAGGTTATTATTTATTTAAAACGCATACACCTGATCTTGTTTTATTAGATATTACATTACCTGGATTGGGTGGCTTAGAAGTATTACGGCGTATGCAGGCGAATAATAAAGAATCAAAAATTTTGATGTTTAGTATGCATGAAGACCCCGTGTTTGCTTCGCGCGCCTTGCAGGCAGGCGCCAAAGGCTATATTACAAAGAATAATGCGGCAGACCATTTGGTTGAGGCAATAGAAAGTGTATTGGCGGGTAATGTGTATTTGAGCCCAGATATGGCACAACAATTGGCGATGCTGAATGTGTCAAGTAGCACCAGTGAATTAAATGATTTATCTCGTCGAGAATTAGAAATATTACGGTTGGTGGGAGAAGGCAAAAGCATTAATGATATGTCAGAGGTGTTGGGGATTAGTTATAAAACAGTCGCGAACAATCTGACACAGATTAAAAGCAAATTGAATATTAACAAAACAGCGGAATTGATGCGGTTTGCGATTAGCCATGGTCTGTCGCAATAAAATTAAATCGACCCCAAGGCATACCTTAGGAGATTTTTCCCGATATAAAGGGAGGTCTCGCTCATGTGCGGATTATTTGTATTCCGTATCATGTGCTGTAAGTTTTGAGGTTTTCAGACCGCAAAATGGTATTTCTCTCTAACCTTCGTAAGAAGGTCTTAACCAGGCGATTCGCCTGGTTTTTTTTGCCTTCCGGTATGAAAATATCCATATCAGGACTTTTTCCTATTTCTTCGCGGTGGTTACCTTGGTACACTAAGCGTTGTTGCGGTTATTTACGGCCGCAGACTTGTGAAATTAATCGGGAATATACTTTTATGTATGAACTATCAAGGGTTCTTGTCAGTAGTTTGCTGTTGTTAGCAGTCGTGTTACCTGTTACGGCGGGTACATTTAACGATGCAGTTGATGCACAGGTTGAAATTGAACAGGCAGCGAAACGGTCACAGGAGAAGATAGATAATCTTTATGATGAGACCGCATCAATGGTGGCCGATTACCGTACGACCTTGCAGCAAACAGCGAGTTTAAAAGCGTATAACGACCAGTTGGACAAATTGGTTGTCTCTCAGAAAGAAGAGCTGGGCTCAATGACGGCCCAATTAGATAATATTGAAACAACACACCGCGATATTGTGCCCCTCATGTTGAAAATGATTGAAGTGATGTCGCAATTTGTTGAATTGGATACGCCTTTTTTGCCCGAAGAACGTCAAACACGTGTGGTCGCATTGCAAGCGATGATGGATCGGGCTGATATAACGATTGCAGAAAAATATCGCCGCATATTGGAAGCTTATTTAGTAGAGACAGAATATGGCCGCACTATTGAGGCATATAAGGGTGAAATAGGAGAAGGCAAAAAAGCACGTACAGTTGATTTCTTGCGTATTGGTCGCGTCGCGTTGTATTACATGACATTAGATGGCTTAGAAACAGCTTATTGGAATCAGCAGACAAAACAATGGGATGTACTGCCAAGTGAATATCGTGAAGGTATCATGCAGGCTATGAAAATTGCCAAAAAACAATTACCACCGGATTTATTAGTATTACCCGTAATGACAACGGAGATAGCGAAATGAGAAAACTAGTTGTCCTTTTATTATTATCCACAACACTCTTAGGAAGCTTACCTACCGCATATGCAGTGGATAAGCCGACTAATTTAAATGAATTATTAGAACAGGTGCGCCGTGACCGGGTATTAGAACAAAAAGAAAATAAGCTGCGTGAGGCAGAATTTGTTAACGCACGCAATCAACAAGCAAGTTTGTTAAGCAAAGCAAAAGCACAATTAGCACATGAAGAGCAACGTTCAACTGCGTTAAACAACGCATTTGAGGATAATGAAACCGCTTTGGCAGAACAAGAAGAAGTATTACAAGAAAAATCAGGTTCATTGGGCGAATTGTTCGGTACAGTGAAACAGGTGGCGAATGATAGCCGTAGTATTGTTGAAAACACCATGACAGCTGTGACGTTACCAGGGCGTGGAACGCTATTAAACCAACTGACAGAAAGCAAAGTTCAGCCAACAATTGACGACCTGCGTGATTTATGGCTCATGCTGCAAGAAGAAATGACGGAATCAGGTAAAACGACACGTTTTAGCGCCCCTATTATTACGGCTGCAGGACAAGTCGAGCAACGAGGCGTGACAAGGATTGGTGTGTTTTCGGCGTTTAGTGATGGTAAGTTTTTACGTTATCTACCGGAAACCGGCGATTTAGTTGAATTGGGTCGACAACCTGTTGCCCGATTGCGCGGTATTGCAATGGATTTTGAATCATCATCAGCGGATAAATTGATGCCTGTTGTCGTTGACCCAACACGTGGCGCAATTATGGCACTGTTGGTCCAGAAACCTAATTGGATTGAACGGATTAAGCAAGGGGGTTGGATTGGGATGCTAATTTTGATCATTGGCGCTATTGGATTGTTTATCTTTCTTGTTCGGTTTTTTGCTTTATTTGTTACAGGAAAAAAGATTGCAGAACAACAAAAGACACCTGGCGGCAGTGATAAGAACCCGTTGGGTAGAATTCTATCAGTGTATGACCACCGTGCGGGCCAACAAGATGTAGAAACATTAGGATTAAAACTGGATGAAGCTATTCTTCGAGAGATCCCTAAAATTGAACGTGGTTTAATTCTTGTTGCGGTTATCGCCGCAATTGCACCGATGTTGGGACTATTAGGCACTGTTGCAGGGATGATTGAAACATTCCAATCGATTACCTTATTTGGAACCGGGGATCCGAAATTGATGTCGGGCGGTATTTCAAAAGCGTTGGTGACAACTGAATTGGGCTTGATAGTGGCGATTCCGATGCTGTGGTTTCATAGCGTGTTATCGGGTAAGAGTAATCGATTGGTGCATGTATTAGACGAAGAAAGTGCTGCCATGATTGCAAAACATGCAGAAGGCCAACGTGTCTGATCTGATTAATAATTTATTCCATGTACAGCTGCTGTTGGAAAGTGGTGGTACTGTGCTGTGGCTTATTTTATTTGCTTCAGTGTTGATGTGGACATTGATTATTGAGCGTTATGTATTTGTGTATTGGCTGCATCCCAAACAAGTAAAGAAATTGGTGGACAAATGGTCTCATCGTCAGGATCGGCGTAGCTGGTATGCGCAGCAAATACGACGAGGATTAATTGGCGAGCAAACAGGCAAGTTAGAACAGCATTTATTGATGATTAAAACGCTAATAGTTGCGTTGCCGATGTTAGGATTATTAGGCACGGTGGATGGGATGATTCAAACTTTTGATGTGATGACGGTGCATGGTACCGGGAATGCTCGCGGTATGGCGGGGGGGATTTCTATTGCGCTGATTACCACAATGGGTGGATTATTAACGGCACTGTCTGGGCTTTACTTCAGCACACAATTAGAGCAAAAAATTGCAAGGCAAGGCGATAATGTTGCCGATGCGTTGAGCTGGGATTAGAGAGGTGATTAACAGGCTAATGATACAAAACAGGATAACAACAGCATGAGAAATCGACATTCTCGCAAACGCAGCGGTTCAGTTGCAGAAGTGAATATGACGCCCTTGATTGATATGGTATTCATTCTATTGATCTTCTTTATTGTCACGACTTCTTTTGTGAAAGAGACGGGCGTGGATGTTAATAGACCTTCAGCAAAAACAGCGGTCCAAAAAGAGCGGGCAAATATTTTAATTTCAATCACACCGAATAATGAAGTGTGGATGGATAAACGGCAGATAGACAGGCGGGCTGTGCGGGCGAATGTGGAGAGAATGCATGCTGAGAACCCAGAAGGTTCTGTTATTATTTTAGCGGATAAAGATGCTAAAACAGGGTTGTTGATTGAAGTGATGGATCAGGCAAGATTGGCCGGTGTGGCCAATGTGTCGATTGCGGCAGAACAGGATTAGACGCTAGTATATATGCGGTTATTGTTAGGATTGTTACTGGCATTATTAGTGAATTGGGGCTTATTTGCCATCATGCAACAAATGACGAATGCCAAAGAAATAGATCGACAAATTACGGAAGATATTCGTCTATTGGATTTTGTGCGCCTTAAAAAGGAAGAACGGCCACCTGAATTAAAGAAGCGCGAGCCACCCAAAAAGCCACCACCACCTAAGAAACCGCCGCCACCACCTCCGCCACCCAAGCAGGTTGTAAGCAAACCGCCACCGCCACCCACACCGAAGATCACGGTGCCTAAAATTGATGTGCCATTAAATATCGCTGGCAAGGCCTATTTGGGAGATGCCGCGGTAGAAGCGCCGAAAGTATCAGCACCCGTTGCTAAATCAGTGCCTGTTGCAAAACCGGTTGCCGTAGAAATACCGAGAGCAGATGGTGAAGTTGTGCCTATTCATACGACGAAACCGCGGTATCCACGAGCGGCAGCCCGACGAGGATTAGAAGGGGTGGTGACCATCTCTTTTACGATTACTAAAACGGGTGGCGTGCGTAATGCAACGGTGATTAAGGCAACACCTAAAAATGTGTTCAATAAAGCAGCACTGAAAGCGATTGGAAAATGGAAGTTTAAGCCAAAATTAGTCGGTGGTAAGCCTGTCGAACGACAAGCTACTCAAGAAATTAAGTTTAAGTTGAATTAGATGTTGATATTAAAATCACGCGTATTAATGGGTTTGTGTGTATTGGGCATGTTGCTCGCTCAGCCAAGCATGGCTGCGGAAGATAAATATTTATTAAAGCCGGCGACTTATAAGGTGCTAAGCGGCGCGCAAGCTTTAATGGAACAGCAGCAATACACAACCGCAGAAAGCCAGCTAAAATCGTTACTACAGACCACAAAAGGCCTTGCATACGATCATGCAATTGTGCAGCAAACACTGGGTTATTTATATTCGAAACGCAAGCAGTATGGCAAAGCCGCGGCGGCTTTTAGCAAGGCATTGTCTTCACAGGCATTACCCAATAAAGTGGCACATGATTTACGCTATAATCTTGCCCAGTTATTGATTGCTGATAAGCAATACGGAAAAGGGACGAAACTGCTCGCTGCATGGATCAAAGCGGCGGGTTCACCGCCGAATAGTGCACGCGTCTTATTGGCGAGTGCTTATTACCAAGCGGGCAACTATGGCCAAGCTGCTAAATATATCAGTGCGGCAATACAGCGTGATAAGTCACCTAAGGAAGACTGGTATAAGATGCTGGTCTCTAGCCAACTGAAGTCAAATCAATATAAATCAGCAATACCTACATTAGAAAAACTAATCACGCGATATCCACATAGGCAAGTGTATTGGCAACAATTAACGGGGTTATATAGCCAACAAGATAAACAGTCTCGCGCCTTGGCGGTGCAACTCTTGGCAGGACGATTAGATTTAGATGTGGGAATGACGGTGTCAAATTTGTCGGATATGTATCGTGCAATTGGGATCCCATATAAGTCAGGCACGACCTTAGAAAAGGCAATGAATAACGGTATTTTAAAAACGGACTATAAAAATTTACAGCGACTTGCGGAAAGCTGGATTGCGGCAAAAGAAGCTAAAAAAGCGGTGGCGACATTACAAAGATTAAGCCCAATGGATAGCAGTGGTTATAGTGAGTTGAAACAGGGACGTGTTTTGATCGGCATTGCAGCATGGCATGATGCGATAAGTCCACTTTCCAACAGCTTGAACAAATTAACGGGTAAAGCGATTGGGGAAGCTAATTTATTATTAGGTCTGGCAACCTTCCATGAAGGAGACAGTGCGCGCGCAAAAGGCTTCTTTCTGAAGGCGGGGAGTTATGAGCAAGTGCGTGCACAAGCAGGTCAATGGATACGCCATATTGAGCAACAAGAATCCGTGGTACAGGACGTTATTGAGGAAGATGGCGACGCTTAGCTAAATAAAAGGCCCATTAAGCAATGCCTAATGGGCGCCTTGGTTACGCCTGTGTGTGAATTAAAAAATATTTGATACTGAAATTAAGCGTCTCTGCCACCATTTAAGAAATCTTGATATTCTTTGAGTTCATCCCATTTTTCGTCAGCGATAAGTTCTGCTTGGGTTGACCATGTTTTAGGATTATGCATTCTAAAGCGTGGGCCCGCATCATCAAGTACTTTCTTGATTGTATCTGTTTCAGCAATGGCCAAACCACGCATTGAGGTAATACCTGCAGCATGTAGTAGGGATTCTATTTTTGGGCCGATACCTTCCACAACTTTAAGATCATCAATTTGGGAAAGATCAGGGAAGGATGCCATGGGGGTAATAGTTGTGTCCGGTGTTACTGTCGTGGCGGTAAATTGTTGGCCTGAGGTATCTGCTTGTTCCTTGGTCCGACAATGCATAAAGTGATGCAGCAGCCAACCTAGAATAAAGGCGACCAGCAACATAATAATAATTTCCCAAGTAGCATCTGTTAAATCGTATCGAGAGGTAACATCGTTAAACATAGTAATATCCTATTTGTTGGGTGTATTTAGTTAATGGTTAATTCAACGCGACGGTTTGCTTGTCTGCCCGCCTCAGTCAAATTGCTTTGTATGGGAACGCTTTCTCCACGGCTGGAGGTATTGATTATTTTTGCATCAGCACCGCGATCAATTAATAATTGCTTCACTGTATTAGCACGCTCTAAACCTAATGGAAGGTTATAGGCATCAGCGCCTTTATCATCAGTATGGCCAACGAGTTCAACGTGGCGACCTGTTTGTGTTTCAGAGACGATTTGTTTGAAATAATTTTCAGTCTCATTAGATAAACTTGGGTTTTCTGCATTATCATAAGGAAAATAGATGCGTGCATTATAAGACTGTGGCGCAACGATAACCTCCAGTTTTTCTGAGATAGGTGCGGCGATAGGCTCTGGTTCGGCAATAACGGGTGGTGAATAGACTTCTAGTGCATCAATGATGCCATTGTTATCTGTATCCATAGGTTGCATGAGATCATCGCCTATTTCTACCCCATCTTTTATGCCATCACCATCAGTATCTGCATTATTAGGATCGGTGCCAATTTTTGCTTCTTCAGCATTGCTTAAACCATCGTCATCTGGATCGGCGAGTGGGCCATCATTTTTGTTGGCATCTAAGGCATTGATCAGGCCATCACCATCAGTATCTCGCGGGTTTTTAATATCATCGGTTTCATTATCATCGCTGATGCCATCGCCATCTGTGTCTTTATTGCGTGGGTCTGTTCCTAAACGTGATTCGACACTATTGATGAGGCCATCACCATCAAGATCACCATAGGGGCCATCATCATGGTCGGCATCAAGAAAATCGAGGATGTTGTCACCATCCACATCAAAGGCATCTATCGGATTGCCATCACCATTAGGATCGTTGTTCTCGGTATTTGAGAGCAGCCCATCATTATCGTCATCCGTGTCTAAGGCGTTGATGGTGCCATCGCTATCTGTATCCAAAGGTTGGCTTGTATCTTCGCCCACTTCATAGGCATCGGTTATACCATCGCCATCCGTGTCGATCAATTTTGGATCAGTGCCCAGTGCACGTTCTAGTGCATCATTCAGACCATCTCCATCGAGGTCGCCCGGGATAACTGGTACAGGCGCAATAGGTACCGCTTCTTCAATCACTATGGCTTTTTTAGTGCCGCAAAACCCTTTAATGTTGCAGGTATACCAACGCCAGCTACCTAGCGCCCAAATTAAAGTTAAAACAAGAATGAGTAGTACTCTAAATTGCATCTGTTCCCTCACATTTGTGTCAGTTAGTAGGATGTAACGATAACATTTATAGCGCAAAGATACGCAATTGTCGAGTATTTTTAGATGAGTTTAATAAGGAAAATTTAGAAAAAAATAGTTTACTTGTCGAGAATATGACTGGGAACACCGTCAATACTGTGTTGATTTTCATCATGCCAGTATTGTTTGATGCCTGATTCACCACGTTTTTCTGCCCAATTATTTAATTGGTTGCGATCCCCCACATAATCAAGATAAGGCACGGCCATACCACAAGAGGTTTGTACTAAATCGACCTGTAAATCAAAAATTTGTCTGGCACCTGGTAAGTCATCAAAGTAAGCGGAGAGAGACTTCCATTCTGCATCATCAGGATGAATCGCGCGTGCCTCACCATAGAGTCTTAAAATCATAGGAGTGCCCTCAAAAGCGCAGAACATCAACGTCATCCGTGGATGGCTTTGGATATGGGTGGCTGTTTCATTCCCACTGCCTGTTACATTTAGCCACAAGACGCGGTTAGCCGAGCAGACACGGAGTGAGTCCATGCCTTTTGGGGAGACATTGACACGGCTATCGTTCGTGGCGGTGCCGACAAAAAATATTTTCTGAGAGAGGATGAAGTCGTGTAATTTATCGGAGATGCTCGTGTATTGCTTCCCCATTTAAACAAAGCCCGTCTGAGAGAGAAAATAGAAAATACTAGCAGCCATAATGGGCCAAGCAACTGTCGGGCCAAATAAATGCTTACGGATTGGATGTGAGGGGGAGAAGTCAAGAGAATGAAAAAGTCCAATCAATAAACCAAAAACCATCAGAGGGAAAAGCGTATGGTTTCGAATTTCGGGCGGGACAAGCGCCATTTGAATAGCGAGAACAGCCGTCAGAAAGATAGAAATAAAACGGGTCATTGTCATGATGAAAAAAGTCCTTAAAATACTTGAAAGAAGAGAAGTTACTCGTTTCATTCTGCCATATATTCGGAATGTGGTGGGCGAAAATTGTAAAGCAAAAAAATTGAATGCTTGTCTAAAGGTATTTTGACCTGCTAGGCTTTATGCCAAATTATTGAGTGTAATATAGATAGCGATGACAGAAATTTACGATGCGTCGGCCATTGAGGTCTTAACAGGACTGGAACCCGTTCAAAAACGACCGGGCATGTATACCGACACCACACGACCGAATCACTTGGCACAAGAAGTGATTGACAATAGTGTGGATGAAGCAGTGGCTAGTTTTGCGACAGAAATTAATGTGACGTTGCATGCGGATAACTCACTAGAAGTGGTTGATAACGGCCGCGGGATGCCAGTGGATATTCATCCTGAAGAGGGTGTGCCGGGTGTAGAAGTGATCCTGACGCGCTTACATGCTGGGGGTAAGTTTTCGAATAAAAACTATCAGTTCTCGGGCGGTCTACATGGTGTGGGTGTGTCGGTGGTCAATGCGCTATCGACACGATTGGAGGTGCTTATTCGGCGCAATGCAACGCAATATGCGATTGCATTTGAAAATGGTTTATTGGTTGAGCCATTATCAGAAGTCGGTACAGTCGGCCAGAAAAACACGGGCACATTGGTGCGTTTTTGGCCTGATATCAACTATTTTGATTTACCCAACTTTTTAGTCTCGCGATTACGCCATGTATTGCGAGCGAAAGCGGTATTATGCCCCGGGTTGGTGGTGACTTTTACCGATCTCACCGGCGCTGAGCCAGTGAAGGATAAATGGCAATATGAAGATGGACTAAACAGTTACCTCACCTTGGTGATGACGGATGAGCCTTGCGTCCCTGCGAAACCGTTTACCGGACATATTGTGTCCGAGGGCGGCGAAGTAGATTGGGCGTTATTATGGCAATTAGAGTCTAAAGAGGTATTAGCGGAAAGCTATGTCAATCTAATCCCAACGGCGCAGGGCGGCACCCATGTAAATGGGCTTCGTTCCGGTCTACTAGATGCCTTGCGAGAATTTTGTGAATTCCGTAGTTTATTGCCGCGCGGGGTCAAACTCTCGCCAGAAGATGTATGGGATAGCTGTAGTTATGTGCTGTCTGTTAAATTAGAAGACCCCCAGTTTTCAGGTCAAACGAAGGAGCGATTATCGTCTCGGCAATGTGCACCCTTGGTGATGAATGCCGTAAAAGACGCCTTTAGTTTATGGCTGAACCAAAATATTGAAGATGGCGAACGCATTGCCGAATTGGCGATTAATAATGCGCAGTCGCGGTTAAAACAAGCGAAAAAAGTCATCCGCAAGCGTGTGCAATCAGGGCCTGCCTTACCGGGGAAATTATCGGATTGTTCATCGCAAGATGTGTCGCGAACGGAATTGTTTTTAGTCGAAGGGGATTCAGCTGGCGGTAGTGCTAAACAAGGGCGGGATCGAGAATTCCAAGCGATTATGCCGCTGCGCGGTAAGATTTTAAATACATGGGAAGTCGACTCTGGTCAAGTGTTGGCCTCGCAAGAAGTGCATGATATCGCAGTAGCGATCGGAGTAGATCCGGGCTCTGATGACTTGTCTGGTTTGCGCTATGGCAAAGTGTGTATTCTTGCCGATGCCGATTCCGATGGTGCGCATATCGCGACGCTATTGTGTGCATTATTTGTAAAACATTTTAGACCGTTGGTGACCGCGGGCCATATTTGTGTGGCAATGCCGCCATTGTTCCGAATTGATGTGGGCAAACAAGTGTTTTATGCCTTAGATGAAGAAGAGCGCCAATTAATCTTAAATAAAATCGAAAAAGAAAAAATTAAAGGCAAAGTGAATGTGCAACGATTTAAAGGATTGGGTGAGATGAATCCTTTGCAATTGCGTGAAACTACCATGGCGCCAGATACCCGTCGTTTAATCAGATTAACGATTGATGATGACGATGTGGCCGATGATGAGAGCTCGCTTACCGATGAAGCAATGGATATGTTACTCGCGAAAAAACGGGCAGCAGATAGGAAAGCATGGTTGGAAAATCAAGGTGATCTTGCGATTATATAGAGAGGGCAGGCAATGACTGGTTTAGTTGATGATTTAGAACGCTTACCCGTTCGAGAATTTACCGAAAAAGCGTATTTGGATTATTCCATGTACGTTATTTTGGATCGGGCGTTGCCGAATGTAGGTGATGGTTTGAAACCCGTGCAACGCCGTATTATTTATGCGATGTCTGAATTGGGCTTGAGCGCCATATCTAAGCATAAAAAATCAGCAAGAACGGTGGGTGATGTACTTGGGAAATACCATCCACACGGCGATTCGGCGTGTTATGAAGCCATGGTGTTGATGGCGCAACCCTTCTCCTATCGTTATCCGCTGGTGGATGGGCAGGGGAACTGGGGATCCGTCGATGATCCAAAATCCTTTGCTGCGATGCGCTATACCGAATCAAAACTCACTGCTTATTCACAAAGTCTATTAGGTGAATTAGCGCAAGGCACTGTCGATTGGGTGCCTAATTTTGATGGCACCATGAATGAACCGTCTTTATTACCTGCACGCTTACCGAATGTATTATTGAATGGTGGCTCAGGGATTGCGGTGGGCATGGCAACGGATATTCCGCCACATAATTTGAAGGAAGTGGGTACGGCATGTTTGCGCCTACTCAAATCCAGCCGTACGACGCTAGAAGAATTACTAGAAGATATCCAAGGCCCTGATTTCCCAACAGGCGGCGAGATCGTTACGAGCAAAGAAGAATTACTCAAGCTCTACCAAACTGGGCATGGTTCTATTCGCCAGCGCGGGTGTTATAAAACTGAAGATGGCAATATTATTATCCATCAATTGCCTTACCAAACATCCGGTGCCAAAGTAATCGAACAGATTGCGACGCAGATGCAGAATAAGAAGCTACCAATGGTGGCTGATTTACGCGATGAATCAGATCATGAAAACCCCGTTCGGCTGGTGATTATGCCGCGCTCAAATCGAGTGGATGTAGATGGTTTAATGTCGCATTTATTTGCAACAACGGATTTAGAACGTAGCTTCCGCGTCAATATGAATATGATTGGCTTGGATGGTCGGCCGCGGGTGAAGAATCTGCGTGAGGTGTTGGTGGAATGGTTAGAATTTAGAACCACCACGGTTCGTCGCCGCTTGCAATTTCGTTTGGATAAAATCGTTGATCGCATGCATGTGCTCGAAGGTTTGTTGATTGCTTATCTCAATATTGATGAAGTGATTGCGATTATTCGTGAGGAAGATGAGCCGAAACCGGTATTGATGGCGCAATTTAAGATCAGCGATCGCCAAGCAGAATCCGTTCTAGAATTAAAACTTCGTAATTTAGCGAAATTAGAAGAAATGAAAATTCGCGGTGAGATGGATGAACTCACCAAAGAACGTGGAAAATTAGAATTATTACTGGGCTCAGATACGCGGCTTAAAACGCTTATTCGTAAAGAAATCACGGCAGATATTGAAAAGTTTGGCGATGATAGACGCTCTGTATTGGTCGTTAGAGAAAGCGCAAAAGCGTTAAGTGATACAGAATTGATGCCGACAGAGCCGGTGACCATTGTATTATCAGAAAATGGTTGGGTGCGGGCAGCGAAAGGCCATGATCTCGACCCATCTGAACTCAATTTCCGCACAGGTGATCGTTATCTCACCTCGGTGCGTGCGCGTAGCAATCAACAAATTATCTTCTTAGACACAACAGGGCGGAGCTATTCCCTAGCCGCGCATACCTTGCCATCAGCACGCGGTCAAGGCGAACCGCTCAATGGGCGATTGCAATTGCCGCCAGATGCGAACTTTATCGCCGTATTATCGGGTGATTTAGATAAACCCTTGTTGTTATCCAATACTGCGGGTTATGGTTTCCAAACTAATTTGAATAATTTATTAGCGAAAAATAAAGCCGGTAAGGCGGTCTTTAATTTGCCGGCTAAAGCAGAAATATTGCCACCATTATGGATTGAAAATGTTGAAACCGATTCGGTTGCGATTGCCGCAGGTGATGGCCGTTTATTGGTCTTCTCTGCCACTGAATTACCAGTATTAGGCAAAGGGAAGGGTGTACGCTTAATTGGTATTCCAGGCGCCCGTTTTGCTGCCAAACAAGAATGGCTAGAATCTGTTTGCATTATTCCAGCAGAGCAAAGCTTAACCCTGCATGCAGGCAAGCGACATTTAACCTTGAAACCAGCAGATATTGCGCATTATCAAGGTGAACGCGGTAAGCGTGGGCATAAATTGCCGCGTGGTTTGCAGAAGGTCAGTCGGATTGAAGTAGCTGAATAGACTTTTGTACGCGTCGTCTTTTCCATTATGGCGGCGTTAAAAATATGCAGGAGCATATTTTGGATGCGAAGCAACCCAAAGGGTGAAAGGTAAGGATGCCTTTCATCAAAAACAGTCTCAAATGTTCACGTACACCAGTACACTACGCCTTCTCGACTATTTTTGCCTTGCCCTAATGAAAAATACTTAGCGTACAAAAGTCTATAAGTATTTAATTGTGTTGGGATACCGTAAAATAGCTGCCTATTGGCGCCATCTTAAGAGAAAACAATGTTAAAGATCCATAATAGCTTAAGCAAACAAAAAGACGTTTTTACCCCTATTGAACCGGGTAAAGTATCGCTGTATGTCTGTGGGATGACGGTGTATGACTTATGTCATGTGGGGCATGCGCGGGTGATGGTGGTGTTTGATGTGGTGGTGCGGTATTTGCGGGCTGTTGGCTATGATGTGACCTATATTCGGAATATCACGGATAT
>CAZRAY010000036.1:0-19207 GCA_964598235.1 uncultured Piscirickettsiaceae bacterium | reverse complement strand
TTGGTTTAACAGGTGCTGATGGGGCAACAGGTCCACAAGGCGTAATTGGTTTAACAGGTGCCGATGGTGCCGTTGGCCCACAAGGCGTAATTGGTCTAACGGGTGCCGATGGTGCCGTTGGTGCAACAGGCCTACAAGGCGTAATTGGTTTAACAGGTGCTGATGGGGCAACAGGTCCACAAGGCGTAATTGGTTTAACGGGTGCCGATGGTGCCGTTGGTGCAACAGGCCTACAAGGCGTAATTGGTTTAACAGGTGCTGATGGGGCAACAGGTCCACAAGGCGTAATTGGTTTAACGGGTGCCGATGGTGCGGTTGGTGCAACAGGCCCGCAAGGCGTAATTGGTTTAACGGGTGCCGATGGTGCGGTTGGTGCAACAGGCCTACAAGGCATAATTGGTTTAACAGGTGCTGATGGGGCAACAGGTCCACAAGGCATAATTGGTTTAACAGGTGCTGATGGGGCAACAGGTCCACAAGGCGTAATTGGTTTAACGGGTGCCGATGGTACAGCTGGTCCGCAAGGCGTAATTGGTTTAACAGGTGCTGATGGGGCAACAGGCCCACAGGGCCCCCAAGGTGTCACCGCACCATTGCCTACACTTACCGTCACCAAAGAAACTATTGGTTATGTATTTGCTGCTGCACATACACAGGCTGACGGCACTGATCTATTTAACATTAATAGCGCAGTTTCAAGAACTGCTCTAGGCCGCTACACAGTGATATTTGATGTGGCAAACCCACATCCTAATGGCTCAAACTACGATATTACCTTAGGTGTACAAGAAGATACTACTAATCGAGATGGTAGAATTATTCAAGTCGTTACTGGCTCTCAAACTGCGACAGGATTCCAAGTAATGATTTTATGGGGAGATAACGGCACCTCCGCCGATCCATTAGCTGATGAAGACTGGTATTTCAGCGTGTCAGACACCAAAGAAGTCGTAACAGATATTGTTGGCACCAATATTACGATTACTTTCAATTAAATTGAGACTCTAACGCCCTCAGTAATACCCTAAATTCCGCATTTGCTTCAGGATCCAGCGCTGTCGTTTTCGGACGTGGCTGCTTGGATTATTAACTGAGTAGATATGCGGATTGGGTAATACTGATGCTAATAACGCACATTGTGAGATATTGAGTTTATCGGCTGATATATTGAAATAGTGCTGGCTGGCTGCTTCAATGCCAAAAACATGATCACCCCATTCGGCAATATTCACATAGACCTCTAGAATACGTTCTTTAGACCATAGCAACTCTATCCACACAGTAAACCATGCTTCTAGTCCTTTCCGTAACAAACTACGAGAAGGAGAGAGAAATAGGTTTTTGGCCACTTGCTGGCTAATGGTGCTTGCACCGCGTAAATTTCCCCCTTCACGATAGTCGGATATTGCACTGGAAATAGCCTTAAAATCCAATCCAGAATGTTGATAAAATTGTTGATCCTCCGCAGCCACAACCGCTTTGAATAAAAACGGAGAAATCACTTCTTGGCTCACCCAGTCCTGTTCTATTTTAATAAATGCTTGATCTGCTCGGTAATCTGCAAAATGTGTTTGTAGCATAATAGAGGTTATGGTCACGGGCAAAAAGCCAAACACACCCACCATCAGAACCGTTAAACCCACGAAACCAATCATACTCTTCAGCAAGATGCGTTTTATTTTTCGTACGATTACCCGTGATTTTTTTGTTGGTTTTTTCTGTCGTTTTACTTTCCTTGTGACGCGTTTTCGTAGCGTTTTCCATTTAGACTTAATGTACTTAATCACTTCGGTTGAAAGCGCCGTTCTGCCCATTTTGGATAGGTGCCACTGCGTGCATGGTTTAAAGAATCAGATTCAATGATAACCAACACAAGTGTTGCAACTAAGGTAGGCAACATACCAAATCCCCCAACCAATCCATAGGCAAATTCAGGTTTAATATCCCAATAGTGCTGTGCTAAAAAACCAAACACAGATACGCTCACCAACAGACCCAGCACCATTAAAAATAGTCGGCTCCATTTCCATGCAATTTGCCAGTGAATATAAATGAACTCGCTCTCTTCTCGAGATACCTTTTTCGCACGATAAAAGGTATACGCCAAACAACAAAGCGAGATGATGGGCACCAAGACCAACAGAAATATATATTTCCCACCAAAGGCCGCAAACCCCGTAAACAGCAGAATATGATTCATAATCAAATTCGATAAGAAAATATCATGCGGCTTTTTTGCCGCTACTATTTCTTGTTCTGTTGGCATCGCGGTATCGGCCACCTTAGTCAGCCATATTGTTCAATATTGCATCACGCACCGCATCTAATGTCGCATCAACCGTCAGCATCGGTGACGTGCTTTGCTTAATCGCGGTATCTGGATCTTTCAAACCATGACCGGTTAGCGTACATACAATCATGCTGCCTTCTGGGATCTTGCCTGTATTGATATCTTTAATCGCGCCCGCAAGCGATGTCGCAGATGCTGGCTCACAGAAGATACCTTCATGCTCTGCTAATAATTTTTGTGCTGCTAAGATTTCTGCATCCGAACATTCATCGAACCAGCCTGCTGATTCTTCTTTCACTTTCCATGCCTTATCCCAGCTTTGTGGATGACCAATACGAATTGCCGTCGCCACTGTTTCAGGATTATCGACCATTTCGCCACGCATAAATGGCGCGCTGCCTTCAGCCTGATAACCGACCATTTTAGGGCGTGCTTGAATAATATCATCATCAAAGTATTCGCTATACCCCATCCAATGCGCGGTAATATTCCCCGCATTCCCCACTGGCAAGCAATGGAAATCAGGGGCGCGAGACAATTCTTCAACAATCTCAAATGCGGCTGTTTTCTGGCCTTGTAGGCGGAAAGGATTGATCGAGTTCACAATGGTAACAGGTGCATGTTCTGCCACATCTTTTACTAATTGCATGCCTTCATCAAAGTTACCTTTAATTTGGATAACCGTCGCACCATGCATCATGCCTTGTGCCAATTTTCCTAAAGCAATTTTACCTTCTGGAATCAACACAAATGCTGCAATGCCTGCCCGCGCAGCATAAGCAGCTGCCGACGCAGAGGTATTACCCGTTGAAGCACAGATAATCGCCTTGCTGCCCTCTTCAACCGCTTTGGTCACGGCCATGGTCATGCCACGATCTTTAAATGAACCCGTTGGATTTAGGCCTTCATATTTAACATAAATCTCAATGTCTTTGCCCAATACAGCTGGAATATTCTCTAACTTAAGTAATGGCGTATTGCCTTCACCTAAACTAATTAAACGCGTATCATCACTTACCGGTAAGCGGTCACGATAGCGTTCAATCAATCCTGTGTAACGTGGTCGAAATGTCATAATCTTTCCTCTTAGTAACCTGTTTTAGGCAATAATCTGTTTTGAGCTTAATGTTTAACCTAATGACTCCATCCGAATCCGCATAACCGATTCATTCACAGAGCTTAATGCTTCAATATCTTTAATCGCTGCATCCATATTTTTCTCTACAATTTCTTGTGTCAAAATAATCACCGGCACAACACCATTATGCTCCTCAGGCTGCTTTTGTAGAATCGCTTCAATGCTAATATCCTGTTCACCCAAAATACGGGTAATATCCGCCAACACACCAGATTTATCTTCCGTATGGATCCGTAAATAATATGACGTGACTACTTCGCTCATTGGCAAAATAGGGGTATCCGCCAGCGTATCTGGTTGAAATGCTAAATGTGGCACACGGTTTTCAGGATCGGTTGTCAAAGCACGTACGATATCAATAATATCGGCCACCACCGCAGAAGCAGTTGCATCCGAACCCGCGCCGGCACCATAATAAAGCGTCGGGCCAACGGCATCGCCTTGCACCAATACCGCATTCATCACCCCATCGACATTTGCAATCAAACGGCGATGCGGAATCAATGTTGGATGCACCCGCAATTCAACGCCAGCCGCTGTTTTTCTGGTGATACCTAAATGCTTAATGCGATAGCCTAACTCGCTGGCATATTTCACATCTTCCTGAGAAATCTTGCTGATCCCTTCGGTAAATGCTTTCTCAAATTGCAAGGGGATCCCAAATGCAATCGATGCCAAAATCGTTAATTTATGGGCGGCATCAATGCCTTCCACATCGAAGGTCGGGTCCGCTTCCGCATAACCCAATGCTTGCGCCTCGGTGAGCACATCTGCAAAGTCCCGTCCCTTATCCCGCATCTCTGTCAGAATAAAGTTACCCGTGCCGTTAATAATTCCCGCCAGCCATTCAATACTATTCGCCGCTAAACCTTCTCGCATCGCTTTAATAATGGGGATTCCACCAGCAACCGCCGCTTCAAATGCAATCGTTACACCGTTCTCTTGTGCTTTGGCAAACAGCTCATTGCCATGCAATGCAATCAACGCTTTATTCGCCGTTACCACGTGTTTACCATTTTCAATCGCTTTTAACACCAAGTCATGGGCCAGATCAGTTCCACCAATCAGCTCAACCACAATTTGAATATTAGGATCATTGACCACTTCCATTGCATCCGTTGTCAACGCAATACCATCCGTGCTGCAGATTGTAGGGCGGTCTAAGCTACGTACGGCAGCGCGGGTAATCTCAATATCGCGACCCGCACGGCGCGTGATATCAATAATATTACGGCTCAATACGTTTACCGTACCGCCGCCCACGGTTCCCAACCCTAATACACCTACCTTAACTGCCTGCACTTTTCACTCCATCTGCTTTAAACATATCGCGAATACCGCGCACGGCTTGACGGGTACGATGTGCATTTTCAATCAAACCAAACCGCACATATTCATCTCCATATTCACCAAAACCAATGCCTGGTGATACCGCCACCTTCGCCTCTTTCAATAATTTCTTAGAGAATTCTAAGGAACCCATTTCTTGGTATTCCGCTGGGATCTTGATCCACACAAACATCGTCGCTTTTGGTTTTTCAACCGGCCAGCCAATTCCATTCAAACCCTCACACAATACATCACGACGATCTTTATACATCGCTGTAATCTCAGCCACACAGTCTTGCGGGCCTTCAAGTGCGGCAATTGCCGCTACTTGGATCGGCGTAAACATACCGTAATCTAAATAAGACTTCATCCGTGCTAATGCCGCCACTAGCACCTCATTGCCCACCATAAAACCCACACGCCAACCGGGCATATTATAACTTTTAGACAATGAATAAAATTCCACCGCCACCTCTTTCGCACCTGGCACCTGCATAATCGACGGTGCTTCATAACCATCAAAGGTGATCTCGCCATAGGCAATATCGTGGATCACCCAAATTTCATGCTCTTTAGCAAAAGCCACAACGCGCTCGAAGAATTCTAAATCCACACACTGTGCTGTCGGATTACCCGGAAAATTTAATACCAGCATCTTAGGCTTCGGGAAAGAGTCTTTCACCGATTTTTCTAATTCTGCAAAAAAATCACCATCCGGAATCAACGGCACATGGCGAATATCTGCGCCTGAAATCACAAAACCATAAGGATGAATTGGATAAGCTGGATTGGGAACTAATATCGCATCGCCCGGGCCCACTGTTGCCAAAGCTAAATGCGCCAAACCTTCTTTCGAGCCAATCGTCACGATCGCCTCTTTATCAAAATCTAAATCAACATCAAACTTACGCTTATACCAATTACAAATTGCCTTGCGTAATCGTGGGATCCCGCGGGACACCGAATAGCGATGCGTATCGCCTCGCTGTGCCGTTTCCGTCAGCTTATCCACAATATGCTGCGGTGTCGGCTGATCAGGATTGCCCATCCCAAAATCAATAATATCTTCCCCTCGCGCCCGCGCCGCCGCCTTCAAATCATTTACGATATTGAATACATAAGGCGGTAAGCGTTTAATTCTAGGGAAATCTTCGTTCAACTTTCAATTCTCACAGTTATTTTATAGTTTTAAATGGATCTCGTTATTTTACCTCAGCAAGACCCTTTCACGAAAAGTATTTTTTGTCAGACTAAACCAAAAAAGACCAACTCGTGTAATAGTCTTTACGCTTCTGGGCGCATATGGGGAAATAACAATACGTCACGAATCGTCGGCGAATCCGTTAATAACATCACCAACCGGTCTATACCAATCCCTTCTCCCGCGGTTGGTGGCATACCATATTCCAAAGCACGGATATAATCCGCATCAAAATGCATCGCTTCATTATCGCCCGCCTCTTTCTCGGCCACTTGCGCTTGGAAGCGTTCCGCCTGATCTTCAGCATCATTTAACTCCGAGAAGCCATTGGCAATTTCACGGCCGCCGACAAAGAATTCAAAACGATCGGTGACAAACGGATCGGCATCGCTACGGCGCGCCAAAGGCGATACTTCGGTTGGATAAGCCGTAATAAACGTCGGTTCCATCAGCTTTTCTTCAACCGTTGCCTCAAAAATTTCAATTTGAACCTTACCTAATCCATCGCTATCTTTCAGTTGGATATTTAAAGATTCAGCCACTTTCCGCGCCGCCTCATCCGTTGCTAAATCTGTCGCTGTGAGGCCGGGATTGTAATCCAAGATAGATTCAACAATGGTCATCCGCTTAAATGGTTTGCCAAAGTCTAACTCTGTGCCTTGGTAATTAACCGTTGTTGTGCCCAACACATCTTGGGTTACGGTGCGTAACATATCTTCCGTTAAATCCATCAACTCCTGATAATCCGAATAGGCTTGATAAAATTCCACCATCGTAAATTCAGGATTATGGCGCGTCGATAAACCCTCATTACGGAAATTACGGTTAATCTCAAACACCCGCTCAAAACCGCCAACCACTAGGCGTTTTAAATAGAGCTCCGGTGCGACACGCAAAAACAAATCCATGCCTAAGGCGTTATGATGTGTAGTGAACGGTCGTGCAGTCGCCCCACCGGGGATCACATGCATCATCGGTGTTTCCACCTCTAAATAATCCCGATCCATTAAAAATCGACGTATCCCGTCGATCACTTTCGTGCGGATAACAAACGTATCTCGGCTGTCTTTGTTCATAATCAAATCAACATAACGCTGGCGATATCGCGTTTCTTGATCAGATAATCCATGGAATTTTTCTGGCAATGGACGCAGTGATTTTGTAAGCAAACGAATGCTATCCACCATCACCGATAATTCGCCTTTCTGAGTACGAAACATCACGCCTTCAGCCGCAATAATATCGCCTAAATCCCAGCGTTTGAATTCGGCATACACACCTTCAGGTAAATCATCTCGCCTTACATACAGCTGCATATCGCCCGACACATCACGCACATTAGCAAAACTCGCCTTGCCCATTACCCGCTTCGTCATCATCCGACCTGCAATTTTCACGCGGCGCAGGTTCGCTTTTAAATCCTCAGCCGAGGTGTCAGCATATTCCGCCAACAATTCGCTATTTTTCACATCACGACGAAAATCATTCGGAAACGCATTGCCCTGCTCACGCAATTCCGCCAGCTTCTCACGACGCTGTGCTATCAGGCGGTTTTCATCTAATTCTGTTTCGTTTGTCATTCTACAATCCTGATTTAAGTGATGCTTCTATGAATAATTGCAAGTCGCCGTCCAATACCGCTTGCGTATTCCCTGTTTCCACGCCCGTGCGTAAATCTTTAATCCGCGACTGATCCAGAACATAAGAGCGAATTTGACTACCCCAGCCAATATCGCTTTTAGAATCTTCTGCTGCTTGTTTTTCTTCATTCTGCTTCAACATTTCTAGCTCATATAACTTCGCTTGGAGTTGCTTCATCGCATTATCTCTATTCTGATGCTGCGAGCGTCCGCTTTGGCATTGCACCACTGTATTCGTTGGTAAATGCGTGATCCGAATCGCCGAATCTGTTTTATTTACATGCTGACCACCCGCACCGCTCGCGCGATAGGTATCCACTCGCAAATCCGCTTTATTAATTTCGATCTCAATCGTATCATCGACCACCGGGTAAACAAACACCCCTGCAAACGAGGTATGCCGCCGCGCGCCAGAATCAAACGGCGATTTACGCACCAAGCGATGCACGCCTGTCTCCGTACGCAACAAACCAAAGGCATATTCGCCTTCAAATTGAATTGTCGCACTTTTAATCCCCGCCACGTCACCTGCAGAGGCTTCCACCAATTCTGTTTTAAATCCCTGCGCCTCGCCCCACCGCAAATACATCCGCAAAATCATATTTGCCCAATCTTGTGCTTCCGTACCACCCGAGCCAGATTGAATATCCAAATAGGCCGAGTTTGCATCCATCTTGCCAGAAAACATGCGCTGGAATTCCAACTTTTCCAAGCCCTGTTCTAAGGTATCCAATTCATCAACAACCGCATCCACCGTTTCTTGATCATCTTCTTCCTCAGCCATCGCCACCAGCTCAACTGAATCCGACAAGGTGCTATGATGCCCTGCAATCGTATTTACAATGCGCTCTAAAGATGCCCGTTCTTGCCCTAGCTTTTGCGCCCGCTCGGGATCATTCCATACATCAGGCGATTCCAATTCCCGCACCACTTCATCAAGCTGTTCTTTCTTAACATCATAGTCAAAGATACCCCCGGAGCACGTCACTACGCGCACCCAGATCTTTAATACGTTGTTTAATTGCTCCCAGCTCCACAGCAGACACCTTAAATTTACTAAGTTATAACCCCTTATTCTACCGTATCCAACACGATAAATACGCTTCTATTTAAAACCACCCTATTTCAGTGCGCTCCCTGTTGTTCTGCACTAATATAGTGCAATTATTCCAATATTTACACCCATCACTCGTCATATTAATTCTCATACAAAACCCACAAACCAAGACATACAAGAAGAACATCCATTTTGATCTAAAATATGGTACATTTATTGCTTCTATAATTATTACGTCTTAACCTTAAGTCATCTGATAGTATATTAAGTTGATTATCACCACATTAAACAAAGACGGTGTTGGACTGACTATCTTGCATACAGACCAATTTTACTAAACATTTTAGAGGGCAACAGATAATGAGTGGAAATGAAACTCGCCTACAAGCGATTTATCAAATAACAAACCGTGAGCCGCTACCAGCGAAAAAAACCAAACCATTAGATAAGATCTGGGCAACCGATGTCTTTACCTTAGCGAAGATGGAAGAAGCCTTATCTAAGAAAGCATTTAAATCGATGCAAAAAGCAGTTCAATCTGGCGCTGCTTTAGATGAAGCAACGGCTGATGTTGTCGCTGCCGCAATGAAAGATTGGGCGATGGCAAAAGGCGCTAAATTCTATTCGCATATTTTCTATCCAATGACCAATGCCACGGCTGAAAAGCATGATGGTTTTATCATTTCTAGCCCAGATGGTCGCGCAATTACAGAATTCACTGGCGGCTTATTGATTAAAGGCGAACCCGATGGTTCTTCTTTCCCGAATGGTAGCATCCGCACGACTAACGCGGCGCGGGGCTACACAGCATGGGATCCCACCAGCCCAGCTTATGTAATGCACACTGATAACGGCGCAACCTTGATGATCCCAAGTATATTCATGTCTTGGACTGGCGAAGCGCTGGATAAGAAAATTCCCTTATTGCGGTCAAATTCAGCGATGAATGAAGCGGGTCAGAAAGTATTGTCCTTAATGGGCGAAACAGAGATCGCAACCTTAAACTCTAGCTGTGGTGCTGAACAAGAATATTTCTTAGTGGACACTAACTTTGCCAATAGTCGCCCTGATTTATTGCTGGCTGGCCGTACTTTATTTGGTGCGCCATCTGCGAAAGGCCAAGAATTTGATGATCATTATTTTGGTGCGATTCCAGAGCGCGTTCAAGTCTTCATGCAAGATTTCGAAGATCGCCTCTATCGCTTAGGTATCCCAGCGAAAACACATCATAACGAAGTGGCACCAGGTCAATTCGAAATTGCACCTTATTATGAAGCGGCTAACGTCGCGGCAGATCATCAACAAATGATGATGACATTGCTTAAGATAACAGCGAAAAAACATGGCTTTACCTGTTTATTGCATGAAAAACCATTCGCAGGCATTAACGGCTCGGGTAAACACGTTAACTGGTCAGTGGGTAATCCAACACAAGGTAACTTGCTCGATCCAGGTACGACGCCTGAGAAAAACCTTAACTTCTTATTGTTCTGTGGTGCGGTTATTCGTGGGGTGCATTTACATGGCCCATTATTGCGTGCAGTCATTGCATCAGCGGGTAATGACCACCGTTTAGGTGCCAATGAAGCGCCGCCTGCCATCTTGTCTGTTTACTTGGGCAGTCAGCTTGAAAAAGTGTTCCAAGATATTAAAGATGGCAAGTTGAAAACATCTAAGTCAGGTGGTATGACTGACTTAGGCCTGTCACAAATTCTTGATTTTGAACGTGATCCAGGTGATCGTAACCGTACTTCACCGTTTGCCTTCACCGGTAACCGTTTTGAATTCCGTGCAGTCGGTTCTGAACAATCAGTATCCGGTCCATTAGTCGCAATGAATACCATGCTAGCTGATTCATTAAACTGGATTGCTGGCAAATTAGAAACTGCTTTGAAAGACGGAACGAGTAAAACTGATGCCGTAGTTGTCGTATTAAAAGAGTTAATGGCTGACCATAGCAATGCGATATTCGGTGGTGATGGTTATTCTTCTGAATGGCATGAAATGGCGGTTAAAGAGCGTGGTTTGAAAAACATCCCAACTACGGCTGATGCTTTGCCTGCATTAAAAGAAGCGTCTGTTAAAGCCTTATTCGAAAGCACTGGTGTGTTATCGCCTGTTGAATTAGAAAGCCGCTTTGAAGTCTATTCAGAGCAATATGTGTTGGCGATTGAAGTGGAAGCGAAGTTGGTTGTCGATATGGCAACAACGATTATCTATCCTGCCGGAACCCGTTACCTATCTGATATTGCGATGAGCAATGCCAGTGCCGCAGAAATGGGCGTCGCGCTTGATAATAGTATCGCAGCATCGGTTGCTAACGAAATCAATGGCATGACATCAGCCGTTGATAAACTCAGCGCGGCGATGGCAAAACATGATTTCAAATCAACTGAAGCACATATGCAGTTCTGTGCTAATGATATTCGTAGTTTGATGGATGAAGTGCGGGAACATGCCGATGCACTAGAAACATTAGTTGCTGATGATATGTGGCCGTTGCCTAAGTATCAAGAAATGCTATTCATTAAGTAATTCTTATATTTATAGTTTGATCAAAAAGGCCGCTATTCAGCGGCCTTTTTTGTTTGTCGACATTATTGTTTTGGTAATAAGGGAAGTGGGTTAATCGGCCGACCGTTATAGCGAATTTCAAAATGGAGCTTATTTCGTTGGGTGCCTGTTTTTCCCAATAGGGCTATTTTCTGTCCTGCCACAACTTGCTGCCCTTCTTTCACTAATAAAATTTGGTTATGGGCATAGGCACTCAGGTACGTTTCATTATGTTTGATAATCAGTAAATTGCCATATCGTGGCAAACCATTGCCACCATAAACCACTTTTCCGGTTGCTGCTGCAACAATAGTCTGCCCTGCTTTACCCGCAATATCAATTCCTTTATTCCCAGGTTCTTTACTTGAGTAAAGTTCAAGGATCTTACCTTGTGTTGGCCAGCGCCATAGAATCGCAGCACGTGACGAAAGGACACGTGTAACAGCTTGTTTGGGGATTTGTTTTGTCGCCGCTTGCTGAGGTTTTACCGAAATCTTAGTGGACGATAAACGTAATCGCTGCCCCACATGGATCGTGTAGGGTGATTTAATACCGTTATATGCTGCTATTTTTTTATAATCTAGACCGTAACGCCAGCTGATCGAATATAAAGTATCCCCTGATTTTACAGTATGGATTGCACCACTTGCAGCCTGGTTAGTTTTTCTAGGCGGTGATGTGGTCGGTCTTTTAACGGTTGATTGTTTTGTTTGAGGCGATGCGCCCTCTAATGTGCCTACAGGCGCTAACGGGCGGCTACCACAAGCCAGTAACAACAGGGTTAATAAGAGTATAAATCCAGCTCTTGTGAAACGCATTAGATAAATTTCATCACAATAAAGACCGCGAGAATAATACCGATAAACCCCCAACCCAGTCGATCTATCCATTGCTTTAATTTGGCTTCAAAGGGTGCGCCACCCCATCGCATTAAACCCGCCACTAAAAAAAATCGTGCGCCACGTGCTAATAAAGATCCTAAGGTAAAAGGAATCAGCGCCATCCCAGCGACCCCTGCTGAGATAGTGAATATTTTATACGGTATCGGGGTGAATCCTGCCACGAGAATGGCCCAGAATCCCCAGTTGGCAAACCATTGCTGTGTCATTTCAAAAGCGGTGGCATAGTGTGAGCTTAATAACCATGGCGAAATTTTATCAAAGCCGAACACACCAATCGCATACCCTAATAAACCACCCAAAACAGACATGATAGTCGTCAATGTCGCATAATGCCATGCTTTACTGGGCTTGGCTAAACTCATTGGTGCCAACATCACATCCGGTGGAATAATAAAAAAGGCGGATTCGGTAAAGCTGACTAATGCCAGCCAATAAACTGCATACCGATTTCGCGCCCATTGCATGGCTTTGTTATAGAGCGCTGCAAACATGAATTACGCTTGGCCAGCAAGTAAAGGAACAAAGCTGACGGTTTCAATTACCGCTTCTTCATATTGGGCACCCGAACGATCAATCACCCGTAAGGTTTGGCTGTTTTTATCGCCCACAGGAATCACCAGTCGACCTTCTGGTGCCAGTTGTTCCAATAAGCTTTGTGGAATTTCTTCAGGCGCAGCGGTCACAATAATACCATCATAAGGACCATGCTCTTCCCAGCCCCAGCTGCCATCGCTGTGTTTAAGCCGAATATTATTCAGTTTCATTTTGTAAAACCGCTCACGTGCTTGATTTTGTAACGGCGCTATCCGCTCAACACTAAAAATGCGATCAATCAACATCGATAATACCGCCGCTTGATAACCTGAACCCGTGCCAATTTCAAGCACGCGCCGCATGGGTATTTTCCCTGCCAACAAAATTTCTGTCATTTTGGCAACGGTATAAGGTTGTGAAATCGTCTGGTTATAGCCAATCGCAAGTGGCGTATCTTCATAAGCACGTGATGCCAATACATCATCATTCATAAATAAGTGACGAGGTAACAGCCGCATTACATCCAATACACGCTCATCTGTAATGCCCTGTGCTTTAAGCCGCGTAATCATTCGGTCACGCGTGCGCTGAGAGGTCATGCCAATACCCTGTTCCCGATTAAGCATCTAGGTTAATCTCCTGCAGCTCAATATTTCCCAACCAGGAAGCCACATCCTCCAGCGCTTTATAATGTGTTAAATCAATTTGAATAGGTGTGATAGAAACCGCCCCTTGCCGAATCGCATGAAAATCAGTGCCTGGTCCTGCATCCTGTTCTTCTCCTGCGGGTCCCACCCAATAAAGTGGCCGCCCACGTGGATCCACTTCTTTCACCACAGGTTCTGCTTTATGCCGATAACCCAAGCGCGTGGATTCAAATCCCGTTAACGCATCGATCGGTAAATCAGGTACATTGACATTTAAAATGGTATTAGCAGGTAATTTACTGGTTTGCAGCTGACTCACCAATTTTTTCGCCACCCATGCCGCGGTATCATAATGTGTTGCTTGCTGGCCAACCAAAGAAATCGCAATCGCGGGCAAACCTAAAAATCGCCCTTCCATCGCCGCCGCAACGGTGCCTGAATACAATACATCATCCCCTAAATTGGCACCTTCGTTGATCCCCGCCACCACCATGTCTGGTTCATCATCCAATAGGCCTGTGATCGCAAGATGGACACAATCTGTTGGCGTACCTTCCACCCGATAAAAGCCATTGGATAATTGATTTACCCGTAATGGATTATCTAAGGTCAAAGAATTGCTGGCACCACTTCGATTACGATCAGGCGCCACCACAGTCACATCGGCGATGGTTGATAAGGCGGCGGCTAACGTTTCAATTCCCTGTGCCGTATAACCATCATCATTACTCACTAAAATATGCATTAATTAATGTTCAACTAATTGATTGTCCGATTGCCCACCACCATAACTATGGAATTGTAATGCTTCCCCGCCTGCCGTTACTTTCACCGCACAATATTTAAACTCTGGGATCTTCGCATCCGGATCGAGCGCGGCATTCGATAGTTCATTCACCGCCGCTTCGTAATAACAGAAAGCCATAAATACTGCACCTTCTGGCACGCCTTCATCTGCACGCGCAATCACAGAGACCTCACCTCGGCGTGTTGCTAAAGTCATCATTTCACCAGGTTGAATACCCAATTTAGCCAATGCAAATGGGTGAATCGTTGCCACGGCTTCTGGCTCCAAAGCATCCAAGACATTTGAACGACGCGTCATCGAACCTGTATGCCAATGCTCCAGCATCCGCCCTGTAATCAATACAAACGGATACTCATCATCTGGCCGTTCGTCTGGCGGCACTATATCTGCGGGTACAAATAATCCACGACCGTTATCCCGCGGGAAACCCTCAGTGAAGATAATCGGGTCGCCTGGATCGCCTTCTACAAGACAGGGATACACCACCGAACCTTCTTGCTCCAAGCGTTCCCAGGTAATCCCTGCCATATTCGGCACCGCTTTTCTAATTTCGGTAAACACTTCAGATGAATCTTTATAATTCCAATCCAAACCAAGCCCTTTTGCCATTTCTTGAATGATCCATAAGTCTTGTTTCGCATCGCCAGGTGGGTCAACAGCTTGTCGGCCTAGTTGCACCAAACGATCCGTATTGGTAAAGGTAGCTGTTTTCTCTGAAAACGCAGAGGCAGGTAACACCACATCCGCCAAATAAGCGGTTTCCGTTAAGAAAATATCTTGTACCACCATATGGTCTAATTCAGACATCGCCAACCGGGCATGATTCGCATCAGGATCCGACATTGCCGGATTTTCACCTTCCACATACAAACCGCGAATATCACCCGCATGCATCGCATGCATAATCTCAACCACCGTCAATCCTGGATTCGTATCTAACTCGCAATCCCATAATTTTTCAAAATAATCATGTGCCTCTGGATCATCAACGGGTTGATAATCAGGGAACACCATCGGGATAAGCCCCATATCAGATGCACCTTGCACATTATTCTGACCGCGCAATGGATGTAAACCCGTGCCTGGCCGACCAATCTGCCCCGTCATCAATGCTAATGCAATTAAGCAACGCGCATTATCTGTGCCATGCACATGCTGCGATATGCCCATACCCCATAAAATCATCGAGCCTTTTGAAGTCGCATATAAACGAGCCACATCTTTCAATGTGTCTGCATCAATGCCACAAATCGGCGCCATCAATTCTGGCGTATATTTCTCGAGGTGTTTTTCCATTGCGGCGAAACCTTCTGTTCGCTCTGCAATATAATCTTCATCCACCAAACCTTCTACAATAATCGTATGCATAATCGCATTCAACATCGGCACATCAGAGCCCGGTTTAAACTGTAAATGGTGTGTGGCTTCACGCTTCATTTCTGTACCACGGGGGTCCATTAATATCAATTTGGCACCTTTACGTACCGCATTTTTGATCCATGTCGCGCCCACAGGATGATTCACCGTTGGGTTCGCCCCAATCACGACAATCACTTCCGCATGCTCCACATCCATCACCGGATTTGATACCGCACCGGAACCCAACCCTTCTAACAGCGCGATAACGGATGACGCATGACACAAGCGCGTACAGTGATCGACGTTATTCGTTCTAAAGCCCGTACGGATTAATTTCTGAAATAAATAGGCTTCTTCATTACTGCCCTTCGCGCTGCCAAACCCAGCTAAGGCATTTGGCCCTTGTGTATCGCGTATTTTCTTAAAGCCGCCAGCCGCAACCGCCAACGCTTCTTCCCATGTTGCTTCACGGAACACCTTATCCACATCATTCGGATCAACCGTAAAATCAGCTGTTTTAGACACACCTTCGTGTCGAATCAAAGGCTTCGTTAAACGATGCGGATGGTGCACATAGTCAAAGCCATAACGGCCTTTTACGCATAAACGACCATCATTAGCGGGACCATTTTTGCCATCAATCGACAAGATTTTGCCATCGGTCACATTGTAAGTCATCTGACAACCCACCCCACAGAACGGGCAGGTTGAATCGACTTGTTTATCTGGTGCAATCAAGCCCACGCCACCGGCAGGCATCAAAGCGCCTGTTGGGCAGGCTTGCACACATTCACCACAGGCCACACATGAACTCTCGCCCATGGCATCATCTTGGTCAAACACAATATTGGTATAACGCCCACGAAATGCCAAACCAATCACATCATTGTTTTGCTCATCACGACAGGCACGCACACAACGCGTACATTGAATACACGCATCTAAATTCACTGCCATCGCAGGATGCGATAAATCCGCCTGTCGTTGCTCCCGTGCTTCAAAGCGCGGTGTCCCCACCTCAAGCTTATTCACCCAATAATCTAGCTCAGAATTCAAGGTGTATGGTGTATCGGCAATATCAGATTTCAATAACTCCAACACCATCTTCTGTGATTTGATTGCCTTCTCGCTCACCGAACTCACATTCATACCATCACTCGGCTGACGACAACATGATGGCGCTAATACCCGCTCACCATCAATCTCAACCATACAGGACCGGCAGTTACCATCCGCGCCTTGGCGTTCTGAATAACACAAATGGGGGATCTCAACGCCTTGGCGTTTCGCCACATCTAAAATCGTCTCATCCGCATCCGCGGATACAGCTTCGCCATTCAAAGTGAATTGAATCGCCATTGCCTCTGTTACATTCTCTGGATTAGCAGCCATTATTTCGCTCCTCCCACCAATTCTTGTGGGAAATATTTCATCACACATAGCACAGGATTTGGTGCCGCTTGGCCCAAGCCACAAATCGACGCATCCACCATCACATCCGATAATTCTGTTAATAAATCTTCATTCCATGTTGGCTCACGCATTAGCGCCACGGCCTTACCTGTACCGACTCGGCAAGGCGTGCATTGACCACACGACTCGTCTTCAAAGAACTGCATCGCATTCACCGCCAAATCCCGTGCCTTATCGTGCTCGGAAAACACCACAATCGCCGCCGAACCAATAAAGCAACCATATTCTTGTAAGGTATCAAAATCTAACGGTACATCACCTAATGACGCCGGCAAAATTCCGCCTGATGCCCCACCGGGGAAATAACCATAAAATTCATGGTCTGTTTCCATGCCGCCACAATATTCATCAATTAATTCTCGCATCGTGATCCCCGCAGGCGCCAAATGCACCCCCGGCTTATTCACGCGTCCACTCACCGAGAAAGATCGCAAGCCCACTCGATCATGCCGACCATGTTGCGTCAACACCTCAGGGCCTTGCTCTAAAATATCACGCACCCAATGCAAGGATTCCATATTATGTTCCAACGTCGGCTGTCCAAACAAGCCCACTTCTGCCACATAAGGTGGTCGTAAACGCGGCATTCCCCGCTTACCTTCAATCGACTCAATCATCGCCGATTCCTCACCACAAATATACGCACCGGCACCGCGGCGTAATTGTATTTCCGGCATATTCTCCACCGGTGGATTGGCTATTAACTTGGCTATTTCAGCTTCCAACATTGTCCGGCAAGCCGCATATTCATCGCGCAGATAAATATAAATCTTATCAATGCCCACCGCCCAAGCAGCAATCAACATCCCATCCATAAAGCGATGCGGATCCCGCTCTAAATAAAATAAATCTTTAAACGTGCCCGGCTCGCCTTCATCAATATTAATCGCCATCAACCGAGGGCCAGGTTGGCCACCCACAATGCGCCATTTCCGTCCCGTCGGGAAGCCCGCGCCGCCTAAGCCTCGTAAGCCCGAATCTTCCATCATCGTCAACACAGACTCAACATCCAATCCGCCATTAATGCACTTCTGATAAGTTGCATAACCGCCGCTTGCCTGATAAGCCGCATAATCCGTTGATTCGGGTGCAACAGGTATCGTCGCTTTCGCCGACACCGCCGCACTCACGCTAGCCACATCCGCACCATCAATCGGATTCATCCCCACCACCGCAACCGGTGCTTTATCGCAACGACCCACACATGGCACTTTCTGCACCCGCACATCATCGCCCAAGCCTGATTCCAAGCCATCAATCAATCCATGCGCCCCTTTCATCTCACAGGTCAATGATTCACACACACGCACCGTCAATGGAGCTGGTGCCGTCTCGCCTTCTTTCACCACATCAAAATGATGATAAAAAGTCGCCACTTCATAGATTTCAGCCTGAGATAGTTTCATGATCCGCGCCAGCGCCACCACATGAGCAGAAGAGATATACTGATAGCTATCTTGGATTTTATGCAGGTTCTCGATCAGAAAATCTTTCTCCAACGGCGCATCACCTAATAGAGATTGAATTTCCGTAAACGCATCATGGTTAACTTGGCGCCCTTTTGAAAACGCTCTAGGCTGCTTTAATTTCCGACCATCTTTACGACTGCTGATTGGCTGTTCGCTCATTTAAACTTCTCTCACTTCACGCTGCGTTTATTGCACAAATATAAGCTCCCATTCTACGCCTGAAAGCACGGATAAGGAAGGGGCTACCGGTCAT
Organism: uncultured Piscirickettsiaceae bacterium; assembly: GCA_964598235.1. Lineage (GTDB taxonomy): Bacteria > Pseudomonadota > Gammaproteobacteria > Nitrosococcales > Methylophagaceae > UBA652. The sequence goes on along the minus strand of CAZRAY010000036.1, from coordinate 554 downwards.
TTCGACTGCTAAGGAGAAATCTTGCCTCATCATTTAAACCACGCATCTCTAAAAGATTCACGTCATCCCCGCAGCAAATCACATCATCCTAACCAAATCACGTCATCTCCACTAAATCACAGCATCCCCACTAAAAACCCCGTCATCCCCGTGCAGACGGGGAGCCATTCCCATAAAACTAAAACCAAACACACCTCAATCTCACAAAACCCACAAAAAACAGCAATTCCCTATTCATTTACGTCATTATTCGTTATAGTGAATCTTTGACCATACGCTGCAAAGAGGGTTTTCATTTGACCATTAAGTATTGTGTCCCCCAGAACTCTTGCTGATTTCGTGCAAAGGTCTCAATTAAACATTGTGTCCCCTGCCAGAGCCAGAACTATGTCGGTGAACGCTATTTTTTATAGCCGAGCTAATTTGAACTTAGTTGAATCAGATTAGTCAATTAACTAACCCGTTTGAATTATAAAAATGTTTATGCAATACTAGAAACCATGAAATCACCTTTTCTCATTCTATTTATCATATTTAATTTGCTAGCCATTAAT
>CAZRAY010000035.1:0-19335 GCA_964598235.1 uncultured Piscirickettsiaceae bacterium | reverse complement strand
TAACTTGTTATTAACGGGAATAAAAATTCCCTGTAATTCTTATACATATACGGACTATAATGCCTAGTAATATAATAATCAAGGTAAAACAGGGAATATTCGGTGGCATACCCAAAAAGGTTAGAAGAACGTCCAAAATTTAAATCTCAGGCTCCTCGATTAATGGATCAGGTGAAAGATGTGCTCCGCTATCATCATTACGCTCGTCGCACAGAAGAATCATATGTTAAGTGGATCCTTGCGTTTATTAGATTTAATGGGAAGCAACATCCTAAAGATCTTGGCAAACAGGAAATAGAAGCCTTTTTGTCAGATATGGCGACACACAAAAATTATGCAGCAGCGACGCAAAACCTTGCCTTTAATGCGGTTGTATTTTTATATAAGCAGGTTTTGGATTTGCCAATTGCGGATGATTTATCACCAATTAGGTCAAAAAAACCGGTGCGCTTACCGGTCGTGTTGAGTCAGGGAGAAGTGACCGCATTGATTTTGGCAATGAGTGGCATTAAATCTTTAATGGCTAGGTTAATGTATGGGGGTGGCTTGCGTGTGATGGAGGTGTTACGGTTGCGGATCCAAGATATCGATTTTGGCAATGGTTATTTAATGATTAGGGATGCAAAAGGGGGTAAAGATAGAACAACGCTGCTTGCGCCCTCTATTGTTAATGATTTAAAGCACCACCTTAAAGGTGTGAGGGCTTTATTTGAAGAGGATGTAGCACAAGGCAAGGCAGATGTTTATTTACCAGGAGCGTTAGCAAAAAAATACCCGAAGGCAGGGGCAACATGGGAATGGCAATATGTTTTTCCATCAAGGAATTTATCAAAAGATCCTCGAAGTGGCAAGATTCGTAGGCATCACATGGATGAATCAGGCCTGCAAAAGGCAATTAGGGCGGCAAAACTTAAAGTAGGGATTGATAAGCGGGTTACCTCACATACCTTGCGCCATTCGTTTGCGACGCATTTATTAGAGGCAGGAACAAATATTCGGGTGGTGCAAAAGTTATTGGGGCATGCGGATGTGAAAACAACGGAGATTTATACGCATGTGTTGCAGCAAAACTTGAGTGATGTGGTTAGTCCTTTAGAGAAGATCTTCTCGGATCTTAATTAAAAAAGGTAAAAGATCGGTTAGCGAGGCTCGGAAAAAATGAAATTATTTAAAAAAACCAGTTTATTGTTTTTGATGGCATTATCCCTATCGAGCCTTGTTGGTTGTGCTTCTTTTGTTGAACTGGCACAGCATGGCTTCCAGACAAAAGAGGCACGAATTTGGGGGTTGTGGGAGTGCACGATTGAGAAACTCGCGGAATATGAGGGGGATGCGAGGGCGCTGTTGGTATCAGAGAATAGTTATATTCGAAATGGCCGGTTTAATAGCTTTGGCGATTTGACGGTCACGGTGCCTTACGAGGGCGCGTTGGTGCCGGTGATGTATTCTTTGCTGGCAACAGGCGTGTGGGAGGTGCAAGATAATCATCTTATTTCTACCATAGAAAACATGAAAATCACTAACCATTCTCATCCTGAATTAGAAGAATTGTTAAAAATTTCGGAGATGTTTCCGGAGAATATAACGGGATCGGAAGAAATTATAACGCTGACAGATGAAAGTCTTATCGTTAAAGGGCTGCATGGTACACTCCAAACGTGTGTGCGAGCCAATCTGGCGAAGGCAAAAGGAGAAGCGGAATGCCGACCGGAAGATTGCGAATAAATTGATGATCGATAAAATCAGCACAGGTCTGCTTTGGGATGCGTTTAAGCATCTTCGTTCGTGGTTGGCGAATTTAGCGCGGGCAAGTGATCAGCGAAAGCAAGAATCGATAGCGGCCTTGAGAAAGGTGATTACAGCGGCCAGGGAAACGGCGGTTTATATGCGGTATCTTGAGGGCGGCAAGCAAGATCATAAAATGGAAAGCCACCTGGCGGTATTGTGGACTGATTTAGGCTTTGCGTTAGCCGATCTTAATTTGAATAAGCTGGCAAAAAGATGCCAGATCACAGGCAAGCAATGGGCAAGCCCAGATCATTATGATCCGAGCTTTATTAAAAAAGCAGATATTAGCCTTGAGCGGATGGAAAGCTTAGCAAAAGCCATTTTGAATGAAATTAAATAAGCGTTCGCTTGATATGGATCAAGGACGCTTGCTTTGGAATAAGATAAAGTGTGAAATGGGCTTTTCCGTATGCGCGGAGAAGAGTTAAAGATTGAAGGGGAACAGGAATGAAAACAATTTTATTGTTAGCAACAACAGCGCTGGCTTTTTCTAGCTTGGCAGCACAAGCGGGCGATGCAGGTAAAGGTGAAAAACTATACGGTACGCACTGCGTGGCATGTCATCAAGCAACGGGTGCGGGGATTCCGGGTGCGTTTCCACCGTTAGCAGGGTCAGATTATTTGGCCGATAAAACAGCGGCGATTACGGTGCCAGTTAAAGGCTTGCAGGGTAAGGTAACGGTAAACGGCACGGAATATAATAGCGCAATGCCTGCGTTTGGCCATTTTCCGGATGAAGATATCGCAGACATCATGACGTATGTGATGGGTGCATGGGGTAATGCGGGTGAAGATGTAACCGCTGAAGAAGTGGCGGCGGTTCGCTAAGATAAACTTATATCCCTCACCCAGCCCTCTCCCGCTGGAGAGGGCTTATTTGTGAGCGTGTCGAAGGGCGAACGGTATATTTTTTGTCTTTCCCGCGTCGGCGGGAATCCAGAGGTTTTAATTTTTGCCAAAATGGATACCCGTTTTCACGGGTATGACGAGGTTAAGGGGTTTTGAGACTATATACAAACGCCAGTATTGAGCTGTAAACTGACACGGGTATAGTGTAGATACTAGGTGATGTAGACGGTGAGCGACAAAAATCCCGAAGAAACCATGCCCGAAGATGAAGTCATTTGTTTTTGCAGTGGCACAACGCGTGGAAAAATCAAGCAGTTAATTGAAGATGGGGCGGATTCTATTGATCGTATTTCCCGGATCACGGGCGCGGTATCTGGCTGTGCGGGCTGTGAATATCCGATGCAGGCGCTATTGGCGGAATATGGTAAGCTGGAGCCGTAACCTTTTTGGGGAAACGTAATGAGCAAAGAAACGATACAAGATCTCCTCGGCAAACTACAAGCGGAAATCCAAGGAACGGAACTAGACGACGAAACCCGAACCTTGATGGCAACATTAGATGCTAATATCCAAGCGCGGCTTGCGGAAACAACCCCTAGCGAGGGCAATGAATCCTTGCCTGAAAGTGCGCAGCAGCTAGAGGCAATATTTGCCGCAACCCACCCAACCGCAGAGCGATTTTTGCGAGAGATGATTGATACGCTCGCTAGGATGGGAATTTAGGGTTTACCCTTCCTTCGAGCGCCTCAGGATGAACGGGGCGCGGTCATTTCGATCTCCGCGAGGTAAAAAGATCCCTCACTCTGTTCGGGATGACAAAAAAAGGGGTGGATCCCCCGATGTGCGAGCATAACGGGTATGTGGCGAGACGACGACGACGAGATATATAGCGTGTGCCATTCTCTGTGATGCGGTAAAATTAGGGTTGATGAAACCCTTTAAATGAGCACGTTCTTTTGAAACAAGCATTACAAGACCTTATCCAACAAGCCTTAACCGCTGCCATGGCAGCCGGTGATTTACCAAATATGGATCTGCCTATGCCGCAGATTGATCGCACAAAAGATAAGTCACATGGTGACTTTGCGAGCAATATTGCGATGATGTTGGCGAAACCAGCCAAAATGAATCCGCGGCAAATTGCTGAGATACTTGTGGCGGCGATATCTGATGCTCCGATGATTGAAAAAATTGAAATCGCCGGCCCAGGATTTATTAATTTCACCTTGACGGCGGATACAGCACAACAAGTCATTTCAACGGTATTAAGCCAAGGCGATGCCTATGGGCGAAGCCAAATAGGCGCGGAAAAAACGGCGAATGTTGAGTTTGTGTCTGCGAATCCGACCGGGCCACTACATGTTGGGCATGGTCGTGGGGCGGCATATGGTTCGGTGGTAAGCAGCTTATTATCGGCGGTGGGTTATCAGGTGCACCGTGAATATTATGTGAACGATGCCGGCCGGCAAATGGAGATTTTGGCGACGAGCGTGTGGTTGCGTTATTTGGAAGCGTGCGGTGAAGAATTCACTTTCCCAAGCAATGGGTATAAGGGTGCGTATGTGCTCGATATTGCGGCTGCTTTAAAAGAGAACGTAGGTACGGACTTCCAGCGGTCGGCATTGGATGCATTTGCTGAGATTACGCCAGATGAAACGCCTGATGGAAATAACGGCGGCGATAAAGAAAAACACATTGATGATCTGACTCGGAACGCAAAAGCCTTATTGGGTGCGGAGCGTTATCGGCAAGTGTTCGATTTGGGTTTGTCTTCCATTTTGGCTGATATTAAAGCGGATTTGGCTGAATTTGGTACGGAATATGAGGCATGGTTCTCAGAGCACTCCTTGATGGAAAATGGGGCGGTTGAAGCGGAAATTGAGCGCTTAAAAGCAGCCGATGTGTTGTATGAAAAAGAGGGCGCTTGGTGGTTTCGTTCATCTGATTATGGCGATGAGAAAGATCGGGTGGTGGTGCGTGATAATGGTCAAACCACCTATTTTGCTTCAGATATTGCCTATCATTTACATAAATTCCACAAGAACCCTGATTTGGTGATTGATGTGTGGGGCAGCGATCATCATGGTTATATTCCACGAGTAAAAGCAGGCTTAACGGCATCGGGCCTTGAAGGCGATAAGTTGACAGTGCTGTTAGTGCAATTTGCTGTGCTCTATCGCGGCGGCGAGAAAGTGGCAATGTCTACTCGGAGTGGTGAGTTTGTTATGTTACGTGATCTGGTGAAAGAAATCGGTCGCGATGCGGCGCGGTTCTTTTATGTGATGCGCGGCGCGGATCAACATATGGATTTTGATTTGGATTTAGCGAAATCACAGAGCAACGATAACCCAGTTTATTATGTGCAATATGCCCATGCGCGGGTCTGTAGCGTGTTTCGGCAATTGGCGGAGCGTGGTTTGGCTTGGGATCAGGCTGCCGGCGAGGCCAATGTGGGTTTGTTAACCGAAGATCATGAACAGGCTTTGATGACGGCGCTAGCACGATATCCCGAAGTGGTAGCAACGGCAGCAAGGCTTTATACACCCCATGCATTGACCAATTATTTGGTCGATTTGGCGCGAGATTTCCATTCTTATTATAATGCGCATTACGTTATTATTGATGATGTGGCGTTGCGCCAAGCGCGGCTTGCTTTGATCCGTGCTGTGCAGCACGTTATCGTAAATGGTTTGGGTATTATTGGCGTCAGTGCGCCGGAGACAATGTAATGGCAACAGCAAAAAAAGCGCGTCGAAAGCCAGCTGCTAAAAAAGTGAATAAAACAGACCATAAATTGCGTGATACGTTGTTATTAGGCTTGTTTATTGGTGGCTTAGTGGGGTTTGTGGCCGCAAACATTGGCAAACCCTCGCCTTCGCCGGATGCACCTGCGGCGGAAGTGGCAGATGAAAAACCAGCTAAAAAGGATGCAGTTGAGCCGACATATGAGTTTTATACTTTATTGCCAGAGATGGAAATTGAGGTAACGCAGAAAGCGCCTCCTCCGGTTATTGCTAAGAAAGCAACGATGCCAGTAAAAGAAAAAACCGCCGAAGAATTATTAGCAGCGGCGCTTAAGAAGGAAGCCGCCGAAACCATTGTGGAAGAAAATCCTGCAGATTATGTATTGCAAGTGGGCTCTTTTCGGGAAACGGCGGTGGCCGATCGGTATAAAGCCAAGCTAGCGTTATTGGGTATCGAATCTAAAATTCAAACGGTAACAATTGATAATACGAACACTTGGCATCGCGTATTGGTGGGGCCAATAACGGGCCGTGCAAAAGCAGACGCCTTGAAAAGCCGACTAAAAGAGGACAGTATTGATTCTCTCTTGGTGCGTGTGAAGAAAGGATAATTGAGATGTCAGAAAAAGAAATTAGTTTTTCAGAATCAGAAATTAATCAGCGTTTAGCCAATGAGCTACCACAGTGGCGTTATGAAAATGGTTGGATCCGCCGGAAATATAAAACCAATAGTTGGAAGGGCACAATGATGGTGATTAATACGGTCGGCCATCTCGCCGAAGTGGCGTGGCATCATCCGGATTTAGTGGCCTCTTATGCGTTTGTTGAAGTGAAGTTAATGACGCATAGTGCAAAAGGTATTACGGAAAAAGATTTTGCATTGGCAAAAAAAATGGATGACGTGGTGCTGTGGCAGCCGAGCGAAGAAGCGGGGCCTTTTGAAGGCACGCCATCGGATCAGCGATTTAAATACGTAAAATACGATAAATAAAAGGCAAGCATATGAGCAAATCGATATATGAAGAAGTTGTTAGCCCCTTTTGTGGGATTGCATCGGATGACTTGACGATTGAAGTGTCAGGGTTGGATGTGAAGGTCGTATCCAATGGGGATGCGGTGACAAAAAAGGGCTTTGAAACGCCGATCACAGATACTCAGCCACGGGTGAATGGCAAAGCCGTTGATTTGGCAACGGCGATTTCTAAAGCAGCCAGTTTATTACGTGCGAGTAAGCAATCAGTTATCTCGGGTTTGGCGACGGATGTGAATGGCGCGCGTGCGGTGATGGCGCTGGCGGATAAAAGCCGAGCCGTGATTGATCATTATGCCTCGGAGGGCACTTTCCGAAATTTATTGGTATTGCAAGATACGGGTTGGATGAACACGACTTTAGGAGAGGTCAAAAACCGCGTTGATTTGCTGGTGGTTATTGGCAGTGATGTTGAGGCACGATTTCCACGGTTTTTTGAACGTTGTGTGTGGAATGAAGAAAGCTTATTTAAACAGGATATTGCCTCACGAGAGGTGGTGTTTTTAGGTAAGGCGCCATCAGGCGATGCGGCAACGTCGCCTGCGGGTAAAAAAGCAGAGGTCATGGCATGTGATTCGGCTGATTTACCAGAGGTTGTTTCGGTATTGCGGGCTTTGGTGGCAGGCAGAACAATGCAAGCGAGCCATGTTGGCGGCATTGATTTGGCCGCGCTGGGCAAATTGGCAGAACGCTTAAAAATAGCCAAATACGGCGTGGTGGCGTGGGCCGCGGGCGATCTGGATTTTGATGCGGCCGACGCGACGGTGCAAACCGTGTGTGAGATGATTAAAGATTTAAATAAAACCACACGTTGTTCTGGTTTGCCCTTAGGCGGAATTGGCGGCGAAACGACGGCGAACCAAGTGAGCGCTTGGCAGTCCGGTTATCCGATGCGAACCAGCTTTGGACAAGGTTATCCAGATTATGATCCGCATCTCTATGATTCAGCGAGAATGCTGGCAGCAGGTGAAGTGGATACGTTGGTTTGGGTGTCGAGCTTTGATGTGGATGTAACCGCGCCACTAGCAGGTTTGGAAGAGGCGGCGGCGGATACAATTGTATTAGGTCGCTCAGGTATGGCGTTTAGCCGTGAGCCAGCGGTGTTTATTCCCGTAGGTACGCCGGGCATCGATCACGCAGGGCAAGTTTTCCGAACCGATGGCGTGGTCGCTTTACCAGTGCAAAAATTACGGGATAGCGGTTTGCCGAGCGTCACTCAAGTGCTAGCCACAATTGAAAAGGAGCTATAAACGATGGCAACGATAACAAAATTAGTAGGCGGCATCGTTTTTGACCCTGCGCATGGTGTTGATGGCGAGCAGCAGGATATTTATATTCAAGATGGTCGAATTATCGCTAAACCGGATACGGATAAAATTACAGAAGTAGACTGTCGCGGCAAAATCATTATGGCCGGCGCAATTGATATGCATACGCATATTGGTGGTGGCAAGGTGAATATTGCCCGCACCATGTTGCCAGAAGATCATGCGCAAGATGTCATCGCGCGAACAGAGTTAATGCGTTCAGGCTGTGGCCATGCTGCACCGAGCACGCTAACGGCTGGCTATCGCTATGCCGAAATGGGATACACAGCCGGTTTTGAACCTGCGATTTTGCCAATGAATGCCCGCCAAGCACATATGGAAATGGGTGATACGCCGATTATCGATAAAGGTGGCTATGCGATGCTTGGCAGCGATGATTTCTTGCTGCGAATGATGATTGCGAATGCAGATCAAGAAGCGGTTAATAACTATGTTGCGTGGACACTGACCCATACCCAAGCAATGGGTATTAAAGTGGTGAACCCCGGCGGTATCAGTGCGTTTAAGTTTAACCAACGTAAGCTTGATTTAGATGAAAAAAATGCCTATTACGGTGTCACGCCACGTGATATTTTGGCGCGATTGGCGCGGGCAGTGCATGATCTCGGTGTTGCGCATCCATTACACGTACACGGTTGTAATCTTGGCGTGCCAGGCAATATGGATATGACGATCGACACCATGCAAGGCATCGAAGGTTTGCCGATGCATATGACCCATATCCAGTTCCATAGTTATGGTGCTGAAGGCGATCGCAAGTTCTCATCGGGTGCGGCAGAAATTGCGGAAGCGATCAACAAACATGACAATATTACGGCTGACGTAGGCCAGATTTTATTTGGTCAAACGGTGACGGCATCCGGCGATAATATGCGTCAATATGATGCACATCCGCATGCACATCCTAATAAATGGGTGTGTATGGATATTGAGTGTGATGCGGGTTGTGGTGTATTACCATTTAAGTATAAAGACCAAAATTTTGTGAATGCCTTGCAATGGATGATTGGCTTAGAAATATTTTTGTTGGTGGACGATCCTTGGCGTGTTTTCTTAACCACCGATCATCCAAACGGCGCACCGTTTACCAGCTATCCACATTTGATTCGCCTATTAATGGATAAATCATTCCGAAATGATGTGTTGTCTACTTTGAATCCAGATGCGCAAGCAGCGAGCAATCTCGGTTCGATTGATCGTGAATATACGATGTATGAAATTGCGATTATGACGCGGGCCGGTGCGGCGAAATTAGTTGGCCTCTCTGATCGTGGCCATTTAGGCGAGGGCGCGGCAGCAGATATTACCGTGTATACCGATAATGCCGATCGCGAAAAAATGTTTAGTAAGCCAGACTATGTGTTTAAAGATGGCAATATGGTGGTTAAAAATGGCGAGTTGATTGATGTCACTTGGGGTGCAACCCATGTGGTTAAGCCAGATTATGATGCGTCTATTGAGAAAGCGTTGAAACCCTATTTTGATAAATATATGTCGATGAAGTTGGGTAACTTTAAGATCAGCGATGATGAAATGGTGGCCGATGGGCGGGGTCGATTGATAGTGCACCCGACTTCACATCAATCGGGACATCAAGCAAAAGGAGGTGCGGCATGATTATTAATGGTGTGAGCATTGATGAAACATTCGCTGAAGCGTTTCCGATGAAAGGCACGCGGCTGATTATTACCGCCCACAATGAAAAATGGGCCATGATCTCCGCGCAAACTTTTACTGGTTTTGCGACCTCTGTTATTGCCTGTGGGTGTGAAGCGGGCATTGAGCGTGTTTTATCACCCGAAGAGACCCCAGATGGTCGACCAGGTGTAGCGATTTTAATTTTTGCGATGGGCGGCAAAAGCTTAGCAAAACAAGTGGAAACCCGTTCTGGTCAGTGTGTGCTCACTTCGCCGACGTCTGCTTTGTTTTCTGGCTTAGAAAGCGATACCGAAATTCCACTAGGTCAAAACTTACGGTTTTTTGGCGATGGCTTCCAAATCTCAAAAATGATTGATGGCAAGCGCTATTGGCGGATCCCGGTGATGGATGGTGAGTTTCTCACCCAAGAAATGACGGGCGTACAAGCGTCGGTCGGTGGCGGTAATTTCCTGGTATTAGCCGAATCTCAGGAACAAGCGTTACATGCGTGCGAAGCCGCGATTGAAGAGATGCGGAAGATTCCAAATGTGATCATGCCATTCCCCGGCGGCGTAGTGCGGTCAGGCTCGAAAGTGGGCTCGAAATTTAAAGCCCTCAATGCCTCGACCAATGATGCTTTTTGCCCGACGCTAAAAGGTCAAACCAATACCGAGCTATCGCCGGAAATTGAATCGGTGATGGAAATCGTGATCGATGGTTTGACCAAAGAAGATATAGACGTAGCGATGCGGGTTGGGATTGAAGCCGTGTGTAAATTAGGCGCGGCGAACGGGATCAAACGTATTTCAGCGGGTAACTATGGCGGGAAGCTTGGCCCCTTCCATTTCCATTTGCAGGAGATAATGGCATGAGCGCACTCACCCTTAAATTAAAACAAGCCCCCACGCAGCGGATTGATTGCTCAGCGCTCACGCCTGATCGTTTAGAAGATAAGTCAGCCAAAGAAATTGCCGCGATGGAATTGCCATCGGGCAATCGCACGCTGCGGGTAGATAGCATCTTCGACATTAGTGGCGATAATGCCAACCATATCATCTTCGAAAATAGCTGCGATAAACTTGATTTTATCGGCAATCAAATGTCTTTTGGTACCATTGAAGTGACAGGCGATGTCGGTGCTTATCTTGGCGCCATGATGTCTAATGGTTATATCGTTTTAACCGGCAGCACGGGGATTTATACCGCCTGCGAAATGAAAGGTGGCCAAATTAAAATCAACGGCAATGCCGGTGATTTTGTCGGTGGTGCACGTGTCGGCCAGAAGAATGGCATGACCGGCGGTATTATGATTGTGACGGGCAACACAGGATCTCGCACGGGTGACCATATGCGGCGTGGTTATATCTTAATCGAAGGCAATGCGGGTGATTATTGTGGTAGCAGAATGGTCTCGGGCACCATTGCCATATTAGGCGGCGTCGGTTCGCACCTCGGCTTCGGCATGAAGCGTGGCACGCTCTTATTATTGCAAACACCGAAGCAAGGTATCAGTGCTAACTTCAATGATTGCGGCGCACACACATTAGCATTTTTACCGCTGATGCTATCCTCTTTCCAGAATTTAGACACAAAGTTTGCTAATTTAACGACATTTTCACGCGTGCAACGTTATGCAGGGGATCTAGCAGGGATTGGCATGGGTGAGGTGTTGGTTAAGTTGGGGTAGGGTTAAAGTTCAGCACAGATCAAATGGATCCCCGCCTTCGCGGGAATGACGGAAAATTAGTAGGGAATGACAGGCGAGATTAAGTAGCAAGTTGGAGGTAACGTAAAATGACTACATTCGGAAAATCAGTAATTCAATTTTTAATTGAAGAACAACGGCAGAACCAGGATGCCACGGGCGATTTTACGGGCTTAATTGCCGATGTGATTATTGCTTGTAAGCAGATTTCACATTTGGTGAATCGAAGTGGCATCATTGGCTTGGGCGGCTCGGCGGACTCTGAAAACGTGCAGGGTGAAGTGCAGAAGAAGCTGGATATTATCACCCACGATGTGATGGTGGATCAGCTGCAATGGACGGGGCATTTAGCCGCGATGGCTTCTGAAGAAATTGAAGAGATTGTTAAGATTCCAGGCGGGCAGCCACGAGGTAAGTATTTACTTTCTTTTGATCCTTTGGATGGTTCATCGAATATTGATGTGAATATTTCGGTGGGGACTATTTTTTCGATATTGCGTTGTCCAGAAGGTTTAATTGATCCGACAGAAGCCGATTTTTTGCAGGCAGGTACAGAGCAAGTTTGTGCGGGCTTTTGCGTGTATGGCCCATCGACGATGTTAATTTTGACGACGGGCAATGGGGTAAATGGATTTACTTTGGATCAGGATGTGGGTGAATTTATTCTAACGCATCCGGATATGACGATTCCCGAAGAGACGGCGGAGTTTGCAATCAATATGTCGAACCAACGATTCTGGGAGGCACCGGTTCAACGCTATGTGGATGAGTGTATGGCCGGATTAGATGGTGGGCGCGAGAAAGATTTTAATATGCGCTGGACAGCATCGATGGTGGCGGAGGTATATCGCATTTTAATTCGTGGGGGTGTTTTTATGTATCCGTTGGATACCAAACCCACGACGCATGGTGGTAAATTGCGTTTGATGTATGAAGCTAACCCGATGAGTTTTATTGTTGAGCAAGCGGGCGGCTTGAGTTCAACGGGGCGGGAACGTATCATGGAGCTTAAACCGAATAGCATCCACCAGCGTGTGCCGGTTATTTTAGGTTCAAAAAATGAAGTGGCGCGTGTCGTGTCATATCATAGTATTTAAGATTTGTATCAAGGAAAGTAAAAATGAAAAATAAGATTATTCTATTGGTGGCTGTGTTATTCACGGCTTTTGTATTGGTTTTGATTTGGCCTGCATTGCAGGGAGACAGCGAGGGTTATGATCAAAAACCCGTTAATATTCCAGCAGCAGCGGTTGTTGCGCCCGTTCCGGAACCAGTTGAGCCAGAGCCTGTTGCACCTGAACCTACCCCTGAGCCGGCAGAACCAGAACCGACACCCGATGAGCCCGCGCCTGCACCGTCGCCAACGGTTGATGTGCAAACGCATACTATTAAGGCGCAAGTAACGGCTTATAACCCGTTGGTTATTTTTATTCAGCCTGGCGATCAAGTGGCGTGGAGCAATATGAATGGCCATGATACGCAATCTTTGGAAGGGATGATTCCGGAGGGCGCAGAGGCCTGGCATTCAGCAATGGGCGATAATTACAGTCATACCTTTACGGTAGAAGGCGTGTATTTCTATAAATGTACGCCACATTGGGGAACCGGTATGGGCGGGGTGATTGTGGTGGGCAATCCAACAAACATGGATGTGCTGAAAACAATTGAAGTAAAAGGTGCTGCAAAGCGCTTAATGAAGAAAGCGGTTAAAGCGATCGACGCACACACGTTCTAGCATTTAGCAAAAACGACAAAGCCCCTTGCTGGTATCATCCAACAAGGGGTTTTTTTATGCCTACACTATTATGGGAAGAAGGACAAAATGGCAGAACAAACATTTATTAAAGGCAAAGATCGCGATTTAGAATCGACGATCTCAGAAATGCAGTCGAAGCTCGAAGCTTTTGGTTTTGATATTGAAGAGGCCTCATGGCTGAATCCGGTTGAGAACGTGTATTCCGTGCATATTCGAGATAAAAGCTGCCCCATAATGTTTACCAATGGCAAAGGGGCAACGGAAAAGGCTTGTTTAGCGAGCGCTTTGGGTGAATATTTTGAACGATTGAGCTGCAATTATTTCTTTGCCGACTTCTATCTGGGCGAGCAACATAGCCAGCATGATTTTGTACATTATCCTAATGAGCGTTGGTTTCCCAGTGATGGCGACAGTATGCTAGCGGACTTGCTTGATGTGGATCTGTGGGATTATTTCGACCCGGATAGCGCGCTCACGCCGGCCAAGCTATTTGATGTGAATTCGGGTACAGGAGAAAGAGGCATTTGTGCGCTGCCATACCAACGGGTCAGCGATGGAAAAGCGATTTGGTTTCCCGTCAATGTGATCGCTAATATCTTTGTTAGCAACGGTATGTCAGCAGGGAATACGGAGGCAGAAGCGCGGGTACAAAGCCTATCGGAAATTTTCGAGCGCTATGTGAAAAATAAAATCATTGCCGAAGGGATTTGTTTGCCAGAAGTGCCTGAAGCTGTGATTAAGCGTTTTCCTAAAATCGATGCTGCTATCACGGCTTTAAGGGCGCACGGCTTCCATTTGCGGATCGCTGATGCGTCTTTGGGCGGTCTCTATCCGGTGATGAGTGTGACCTTATTGAATCCGAAAGATGGTTCTGTATTCGCCTCCTTTGGCGGCCATCCCTGTTTTGAAGTTGCGCTGGAGCGAACAGTCACTGAATTATTGCAAGGTCGCGATCTTGACCAGTTAGATGTATTCCAGCCCGCCATTTTTGACCAACAAGAAATCGCTTCGCCACAAAACTTAGAAATGCACTTTATCGACTCCAGTGGCTTTATATCCTATGATTTTTTCAAAAACACACCCGATTATGAATTTGCAGATTGGAATCACGATGCAGATACCACCGCTGAATTTACTTACCTCAGCAATCTTGTTCACGAGATGGGTTTTGAAATCTATATTTCAGACTACCAACATTTAGATGTATATGCCTGCCGAATTCTGGTGCCGGGTATGTCTGATATTTATCCGGTTGATGAATTGGAATGGGAAAATAACAATGAAGGTGCGTTATTCCGTGAAGACTTTTTAACACTCAAGCAAGGCAAGTCCGAACAATGGGCTTCCATCTTAGAACGGCTAGAAGAAGGCGGCTATGATGATGCCACGCCTGCCGCGCCATTTATTGGCCTTGCACCTGATCCAGACACGTTATGGGCCCGTATCAGGTTAGGTGAAATTAAGGCGATGCTTTGCCTTGCACTGCAAGCGCAGGAAGCGCAAGATTGGGTGTTATGGTGTTTGTCTCTGCCCGATGCTGATCAATCAGACCAACGGTTACGTTATTTGCGTTGCTTGCAAGCATTGCTAGAGATTAAGTGGGATGAGGTGCGGCAATACACGGATTATACGGACAGTCTGCGTTTACTTTTTGGCAATGAAACCGTAGAAACCTGTCTTGCGATTGTGGAAGGAAAATTTGTATTTCATGATTTACATTGTCCAGGCTTGAGCCTTACCGGCTTTGATCGTCATACGGCATTACTCGCGGGATATGAAAAGCTACAACAGGCGAAAATAAAGCATCGGATGTCATCTACGTAGAATGTAACTTCACCCGTCGTAACGCATCTATTTATATAAGATAGAGGAAGAACAATGGATTTTCAGCTACACAATATTCACCCAGATGCTATTCCCTCGGCACTTGAGAAGGCCAAGCAGTATCGTTTATTGCAAGAGCCTGATATTGCGGAAAGCATTTGTTTAGATATTTTACAGATTGATGCGGAGAATCAACAGGCATTAGTGGTCTATATTCTGGCACTAACGGATCAACTACAGCATACGGAGCGGCGGACACAACTAAAAGAGATTCAACGGGACATCGATAAATTAACGAGTCAATATCAACAGTTTTATTACTCAGGATTACTTAATGAGCGTTATGCGTTAGCGCTACTTAGCCAACCGATGTCGCGTTCATTTGCTTATGATTCTTTTATGACGGCATTACATTTTTATCAACAAGCAATAGAACGATGTCCTGAAAAAAATGATGAGGCGATTTTGAGGTGGAATAGCTGTATTAGAACGATCGGGAAAGAAAAGCTTCAGCCGCGACGGGATAGCGAGGATACCTTGGTGGATATGGAAAGCTGATGGTTTTACAAGCACAAAAAAGAATGATGGCTTTGGCTGGCATGGTGCTGACGGCCTATCTCGTGTTCCATATGATGACTAATTTGAGCTTTTTTTCAGAAGCGACATTTAATGCTTTTTATGCAGGATATAACCGCGGCTTTATTCGTTGGCCGCTTCTGATCCTTATCCTTTTCTCGATAGCGATACATATTGTTGTGGCGGTTAAAATTCGCCGGGTGAACGCGAAAGCCCGCGGGATTGATTACGCTAAATACGATAAATTTAAAATTCCTGCGCTTTTTGTGACTATCAGTGTCTTTTTTTTACTGTTATTTATGGTGATACATATTCTTCAGGCGCTTACCTTTGATACACGTCATCTTTATGGCGAATGGATGGGTTTATTTCAATCCGGCTATTGGGTGTTGTTTTATGTGGCGGGACTATTTGTGCTGATGATGCATTTGCAACATGCCTTGGCCAACGTGTTACAAACATTAGGTAAAACGGCAGTTATTTATCGTGGCACGGTTTGGATCGTCACATTGGCTTTAACAGGCGGCTTCGCATCGATTCCGCTATCTGTCTATTTTGCGATGACATGACCGGTTTTAGTCTAGACAGCCGTGCACCTAAAGGGCCATTAGAAACACGGTGGACACAGCATAAATTTGACTTAAAAGTAGTGAGCCCAGCCAACCGAAAAAAGTACAATATTATTGTAGTGGGCACCGGATTAGCAGGTGCAGCCGCCGCCGCATCGTTGGGTGAAATGGGCTATAACGTTAAAACTTTTTGTTTTCAAGATAGCCCACGGCGGGCGCATAGCATCGCGGCACAAGGCGGAATCAACGCCGCTAAGAACTATCAAAATGATGGCGATAGTGTGTGGCGATTATTTTATGACACGATTAAAGGTGGCGATTACCGAGCGCGGGAATCTAATGTATTTCGCTTAGCCGAATTAAGTGGCAATATTATTGATCAGGCTGTAGCGCAAGGTGTGCCCTTCGCGCGGGAATATAGCGGTTATTTGGCGAACCGTTCTTTTGGCGGCGCGCAAGTATCGCGGACATTTTATGCGCGAGGCCAAACGGGACAACAATTATTATTGGGTGCCTACCAAGCAATGAGCAAGCAAATTGCAGCGGGCAGGGTGACGCACTTTTCTCGTACGGAAATGCAGGATCTCATCTTGATCGAGGACAAGGCGAAAGGCATTGTGTCTCGGGATCTCGTGACGGGTAAGCTCACGTCCCATCTGGCAGATGTTGTGATCCTGTGTACAGGCGGTTACGGTAATGTATTTTATCTATCGACCAACGCCAAAGGCAGCAATGCGTCGGCGGTGTGGCGCGCTTATAAGCATGGTGCTTTATTTGCCAACCCCTGTTTTACCCAAATCCACCCCACTTGTATTCCCCAGCAAGGGAAACTACAGTCAAAACTGACATTGATGAGTGAATCGTTGCGGAATGATGGGCGTATTTGGGCGCCAAAAAACAAGGCGGATTGTGATAAAAAACCAGCAGATATTGCCGAACAAGATCGTGATTATTTTTTAGAGCGACTGTATCCTGCCTTTGGTAATTTGGTGCCGCGAGATATTGCCTCGCGGGCCGTCAAATTGATTTGTGATGAGGGTCGCGGTGTTGGGCATGATATCGAGGGTAAAAAGTTGGGTGTTTATCTTGATTTTGCCAAGGAGGTCGAAGCGCAAGGGCGAGAAGCGATAGAAGAAAAATATGGTAATTTGTTTGAAATGTATGCCCATATTACCGCTGAAGATCCCTATACGACACCGATGCGCATTTATCCTGCCATGCATTACACCATGGGTGGATTATGGGTGGATTATAATCTGATGACCTCGGTTGATGGCTTGTTTGCGGGTGGGGAGTCGAATTTTTCAGACCATGGCGCCAACCGATTGGGTGCCAGCGCATTAATGCAAGGCTTGGCCGATGGTTATTTTATCTTGCCAGCAACGGTATCCCATTATCTGGCGGCGCAAAAACCATTGGATATCACAAAGGCACATCCTGAAGCGGCGCTTGCATTGCAAGCATGCAAAGAGAAAATTAGTCGTTTAATGCACACGCCTAATCCACAAAAAACACCGGATGAATTCCATCGGAAATTAGGTCAAATTATATGGCATGCGTGTGGCATGGCACGCGAACAATCTGTTTTAGAACAGGCGATTAAAGACATTCAAACGCTGCGAACACAATTTTGGCAAGAAGTTAAAATAAGCGATGGGGATGATGGCTTAAATCAAACGCTGGAACGTGCCGGACGGATAGCCGATTTTTTCGAGTTGGCAGAATTGATGTGTATTGACGCGCTGACGCGTGAAGAATCGTGTGGCTGCCATGCACGTGCCGAGCATATTAATCGTGAGGGAGAAGCACAGCGACAGGATGATGATTTTTCCTATGTGGCGGCATGGCAATATCAAGGCGAGACTCGTATGCCCGTGTTATATAAAGAAGAGTTACATTTTGAATTTGTTCGGCCTGCCACAAGGAATTATCGATGATTTTTGCCTTACATATTTGGCGTCAAAAAGCGGCAGAGACAACGGGCTATTTTGAGCAACATCAAATAGAGGTGAGTGGAGACACTTCCTTTCTTGAAATGTTAGACGCGTTGAATGAGCAACTCATCGAAGCGGGTAAGCCAGCCATCGCCTTTGATTTCGATTGCCGAGAAGGCATTTGTGGATCGTGTAATTTAGTGATTAATGGCACGGCACATGGCAAACATCAGGCAACGACTACTTGCCAACAGTATATGCGTGATTATGCTAATGAAAAAGAACTGTGGATTGAGCCTTGGCGCGCGACGGCATTTCCCGTGGTTAAAGATCTGATTGTTGATCGCAGCGCGTTGGATAAAATTATTCAGGCGGGGGGCTATATTGAAATTCGAACCGGTTCCGCCAGTGAAGCGAATACCATTCCTATTGAAAAGCACACTTCTGACATCGCTTTTGATGCGGCCACCTGTATTGGCTGTGGTGCTTGTGTTGCTGCCTGCCCAAATGCCTCGGCCACCCTATTTGTAGCAGCCAAAGTGACGCATTTATCCGCCTTGCCACAAGGACAAATAGACAAGCACCGTACGGAAAAACTATTAGCAGAGATGGATGCACAAGGTTTTGGTGGTTGCAGTAATTATCGTGAATGTGAGCGCGTCTGTCCGAAAGACATTAGCGTGCGTAATATTACCACGATGAATAAACTGCTATATCAACATTAAACAGCCTCCTCATCCCCCATTTCACGCTTACGAAATCGCATAAAAATGGTGGTTGATAACGCCAATAAGCCAATCAATACAAATGCCATAATAACGTCGGTGGTGAATAGCTCAGCCATTGAGTCTACGTTGGCTAAAGACTGGCCTAAATTGACTAAAACAAAGCTCACTGGAAACATGCCGACATAGGTGCCGAAAGCGTACTGTTTGGTATTGATGGGGCTAAAAGCAAAAATCATATTAACGAACCAAAAAGGAAATAACGGTACGGCACGCATAAACAATAAATAACCTAACGCATCATCGTTTAGCTTGTCCATGATCTTTCGGGTTGAATCGCTTTTTTCTAATCGCGCTCGCGCCCAATCGGCAATAAGATATCGCGCCAACCAAAAGACTAAAATAGCACCAATAGTTGAGGCGAAAGTTGCCAGTAACACACCATGCCAGAGACCAAAAAGAAAGCCAATAGTTAAGGACATAATCGCGGCGACAGGCAAGTTTAATATCGTTGCCACAATATAGATGCTGCCAGTGATAAAAAAAGTTTGCCAATAATGCGTTTCAGTATAGGCAAGCAGCGTTACTTTATGCTGCTTTAACGTCTCGAAATTAAGATATTCTTGTCCCCCATTTAGAAAAAATAGTAGAAGGAGACCAATTAATACGGCAATAAGGCTTAGTTTTTTAATCATAATAAATTTAGTTGGATGCCTGATAATTGCTGAATAAAGTACCTTTGGAGCTTAAGACAAGTACAAAGCATAATTATTACAAATAGTAAGCCATTTTTAGCCTTTATTTTGTGTTTTTTGGAGTTAATGGTAAAAACGGGTGCTTTTTTTCAGCTAAGAATCATGTAGGATAAA
>CAZRAY010000034.1:0-21221 GCA_964598235.1 uncultured Piscirickettsiaceae bacterium | reverse complement strand
GGCATATACATCAAATCACCTTCATCTAATGGCGGAATAAATTCACTACCAATATTTTTTGCCGGTATAAATCCGACTACAGCAATTATAATTGCAATGAAGACAGTAAGAAGAGGAAGTCTTAACACCGCTCTTAATACCGGTTTGTACAAGAAGGATAAGAAGCGATTGATCGGGTTTTTATGCTCGGGCAAGATCTTACCGCGTACAAAATACCCCATTAATACGGGTACCAGCGTAATAGCTAACAATGCAGAAGCCGCCATAGCATAGGTTTTAGTATAGGCTAGCGGTGCAAACATTCGCCCTTCTTGTGCTTCTAATGTAAACACCGGCACAAAACTAATAGTGATAATCAATAAGCTAAAAAAGAGTGCAGGTCCAACTTCCGTTGCTGATTCCATCACAATTTGCCATCGGTTTTCTTTAGTTAAAGGGGTACGTTCCATATGTTTATGCATATTTTCAATCATGACAATCGCCCCATCAATCATCGCCCCTATCGCAATGGCAATGCCGCCTAGTGACATGATGTTGGCATTGATACCTTGGGCATGCATGATAATGAATGCAGCTAATATACCTACTGGCAAACTAATAATAGCCACCAATGATGAGCGAATATGAAACAAAAACAGCATGCAAACAAGTGCTACCACGATGAACTCTTCTAACAGCTTATGCCAGAGGTTTTCTACTGCACGCTCAATGAGTGCAGAACGGTCATAAACGGGTACAATCTCAACACCTTTTGGTAAGCCTTGTTTTAATTCTTCTAGTTTTGCTTTGATGCCATTAATTGTTGTTTGAGCATTTTCACCAAAGCGCATAATAACGATGCCGCCGACTGTTTCACCCTCCCCATTTAACTCAGCAATGCCTCGACGCATTTGAGGGCCAGCACTAATTTCTGCCACATCTCTTAATAATAACGGTGTGCCATTTTGGTTAACGCCTAACGGTATAAGCTCAAGGTCATCTATACCTTTTATGTAGCCCGTTGCCCTAACCATATATTCTGCTTCTGACATTTCAACAACAGAAGCCCCGATCTCTTGATTGCCATGTTGAATGGCTATTTGTATTTGAGTCAGTGGAATACCATAAGCACGTAATTTATCGGGATCAACTTGAATTTGATATTGCTTAACCATTCCGCCTACGGCAGAGACTTCCGATACGCCAGGAACAGTTTGTAATTCATATTTTAGGAAAAAATCCTGAATACTACGAAGCTGACTAATGTCATGTTTCCCCGTTTTATCTTGCAAGGCATAGATATACACCCACCCCACCCCCGTCGCATCGGGACCTAATTGCGGCTTGGCTGTAGACGGTAAATTGGGAGCAACTTGACTTAGATATTCAAGTACACGACTTCGAGCCCAATACAAATCTGTTTTTTCATCAAATATAATATAGACATAGGAATCACCAAAAAATGAATACCCCCGCACCGTCACCGCACCGGGCACTGATAACATCGCTGTAGTGAGTGGATAAGTCACCTGATCTTCAACAACCTGAGGTGCTTGTCCTGGATAACTGGTTTTTATAATTACCTGAACATCTGATAAATCAGGGATCGCATCTAAAGGTGTATTTTTGACGGAATAAAGACCTAGCCCAACAATAATAAGTGCTGCTAGTATTACGAAAAAACGATTATTTATAGACCAGCGAATAAGAGCCACAATCATTGTTGCATCTCTATTTTATGTTCAGTCTCTTTGGGAGAATCACTATCAGATGATACAATTGACGTAACTTCCACACCATCTTGCTCAGTATGAGAGATAGTCAATGCCACCACCATATCTTGGTGGATACTGGATAAGTCGACCGATTCATTGACTAAAAAATTCATAGTCATCTCAGGTCTATTCCATTCAGAGATTGCTTGATGAGTCACATTAACCATTCGGTGTTGTGGTCGTAGAAAATTAATCGTAGCATTCACAGTGACGTGTTGAGGCAAGCTATTTTGGTAAGACATTCGTTTGAAGTCTGATGTCTTACTGGACTCAGAATCAATTAAGAATTGTGCTGATATCACAATATCATCGCCTTCTTTTACACCCTCAAGGATCTCAATATTTTTTTCGTCAGAACGACCTGTTTTTACTGCTACAGACTTAAATTTACCTTCACCTAACGCCAAAACAATACGGTCCATATCCCCAGTCCGAATCACAGCTTCTCTAGGTAGCATAAGCACAGGCTCACCACTGTTAGTATGAATTACAATTTGAGTAAACATATTAGGCATTAAGGCTCTATCTTTATTATCAAAGCGTAATCGTACTCGTAAGGTACGAGTAGAAGCTTCCAATGTAGGATAAATATAATCTACTTGCCCCAGCCATTCTCTGCCCGGTATATATCCCATTGTCATCGTGACAGGCAAGCCAACTTTTACCTGTTCAGCCTGACGCTCAAAAATCTCAGCCTGCACCCAAACCTCATCAATCACGCCAATGATCATCATTGAAGTCTCAGGCTTAACAAAAAATCCTTCACGAATATTGAGCATGGTCATCACACCTGATTGAGGCGCATAAAAAGTGACTGCCTGCTTCACTTTTCGTGTCTTTTTCAAATTAGTTATAAACCATGCAGAAACATCTAATGCCTTTAGCCTAGTTTGTACTGCTTGAATCAATCGCTCATTTTTACGTTGCAGAGCAATTAATAATTCTTCCTGAGCATTCACTAAATTGGGTGAATAGAGCGTGTAGATTGCTTGCCCTCGCTTTACAGGATCCCCCGTTGCTTTGACGTAGAGCTTTTCAACCCAACCTTCAACACGCGGATGAACATGAATTAATTTATCTTCATCATATTGAACATAACCCACCGTCTTGATTTTACTGTCCAGCGGTTTACGCATAACTTGTGTAACACGAATTCCTATATTATTAACGACATCAGGTGAAATTCTTATCGTGCCGGATTCCTCATTAGGCCCCGTTGCTTTATCAGCATAAATGGGTATTAGATCCATACCCATTGGTGATTTTCCAGCTTGATCGCTTTTGAAATCAGGATTCATTGGCGCAACCCAATAAAGTGGCTTTTCTTCATCAGCTTGTTCGTTTTTAGTCGTCATCGACGATGAGGCAGTTAAAAATTCTGGGGCAATAGTTTTAATTAAAGCAATACCAATAACGGCACCTATCACAAGTAATATTAGCGCTTTTAATAGTTTCATTATTGATTTCCTCTTTCCATTTGGCTACGACGATCATTATTAGTAACTAAGTAATAATTAAGTTGTGAAATTGCTTTTTGTCTATCAACGTCTATTGCTAAATTGTCTATTTCGGCATCAAGTACATCAATACGTGCCCGTACTACTTCTGCAAAATCACCTTCGTCATTGGTGTAGGCAGTTAATGCAGCTTCTGCCTGTTCATGAATTTTGGGTAATAACTGCTGCTGATATAGTTGAGATCTCTCCTCAATACGTTGCAACTGTACCTTGGCTGCTTGGAAATCCGCGATCATTTTTCGTAACAATAACCACTTCTGAGTTTTGATCGCTTCTGCCTGAAATACTGATGCTTGTAACTGTTTATCTTGTTTGTTTTCTGTAAATAAGGGCAAGTCAAAGCGAATACCAACAGATAAAAAATCAGCCCGGCTTCTACCTCCTAGATCATCAGCACGATAGCTATAACTTGCATGAACACCCCATTGTGACTTATATTTTTGCTTGCTCAACTCAACATCTGTTTCACTCGCCTGAATTCGGCTTTCTAATGCTAAAACGGATGGATGTTGTACAAAATAAGTTGCTAGTTTTTCTGAAAGCTCAGCCTCTTCCAATGTCATTAATTGTGGCTGTTGCAAAATAAGTTGTGGTAACTGTTGACTATCAATTTCAATGTTTAAATGGTTTGAATAAGCCAAATCAGAACCTATGTATTGCTCTACAAACTGACCACTAACCCATTTAGATAGCATCTTCTGGGTCACATCTTGTTGTTGTTTAAGTTGCGTTAGTCTGTCATCCAGACGAGTTAATTCCAGTTGTGCCCGAACGACATCCTGCTGCTGTGCACCTCCAAAAGCAGTGGAGTAACTTGCTATTGAAATATCCAATAACTGTTCAAATAAATCACGATCTCGTTCAATTAGTCTGATACTTTCTTTAGCATTGAATACTTCAAGCCAAAGTTCTGTCACCAACACGGAAATTTGTGCTGTTCTATCTGCTCGTAGAGAAGGGTTTTGCTGACTTAATAATTGCAACTTCTTGGTTTGAATACGCAAAGTATCGCCACGGGGAAACATCTGGCTAACACCCACTTTTAACTGCGTCATATTTTCTTGGTTAAAATCAAATCCATCAGTAGGCATATTGAGAAGTGAAAGTGATATAACAGGATCGGGTAATGCACCCGCTGCAATAGACTGAGACTCTAAAGCACCTTGTATAAATTGATTTTCCACCAACCATGGATCGTTTTTCTGTGCCTGTGTAATTGCCAGTTCTAATGTGAGGAAGCTATTCGTCTCTCCTGCCTGTACTGACAAGCTCACAATTAAAAATAGACCCTGCAGTAAAGTGACACAGATACTGTTTAATGTTTTCATCTTAATTTCCCAACTAATAACTAAAACTAATATTTAGTTATACAAAATCATTCACCGGGATTTATAGAAACAGTAGTCCCGACAATAAGGATTTTCAAGGTAGCAGTATGATTATCTGCTTATCGCAGACGCACTGACCCTGTGTTAGCTAAAGATGGGAGGACGAAATAAAGGAATGCTATTCATTTGAGGTAATACTAATGCATAGACCAAGTTCGGGTTATTTGGAATAACGCCTGTACTCTGAGTTAAAATACCAATTATTAAACCCGGAGCACTACAGTGACCCGCACTACAATGGCAATCAGTTTTACAACAAGATGAGTTATCATTCATTGAGTTTGTACCATCAACTGATTGAGTCATCATATGATGACCAGACATCTCGACGGACACATCGGATTGTTCATGGTCGTTAAATGAAGAAGCCATGACAAAGCCTCCCTGTTGAATAAAGAACAGGCTTAAGAAGAACCAAAAAAGTGTATTTCTTAATTTCATGTAGATATGTTAGCACTAATCCCTACTATCCTGCTTTAGTATTTATCTTAAATGTAAAGATACTTTGTTTGAAGTGGTCTAATAATCCTGCAGTAAATTATAGCCTATAATTTACCCCATTTATTAGGAAACGATGATGTCCAGAAAAGAACGAATAACATTCACAGTAGAGCAAAAACTTGATTACGCCAAACTCATGGTAGAAGAAGGCTATAGCAACAAGCAAGTCATGGAAATATCAGGTGCAGGCGATACCGCCGTATCACGTTGGAAACGACAATATATTGCAGAACTAGCAGGAAAAACGCCTGACGGTAAAAAAGCACTTACCCCTGAACAGCAAAAAATACAATCATTAGAAAAGCAACTATGGCGCGCTAAACGAGATAATGACATATTAAAAAAGGCGGCAGCCTTCTTTGCCCGAGAAAGCAGCAGTTTAAATTAATTTCTCAGATAAAGAAGGCGCAACCCAATTTCACTGTATCAGAACTCTGTCGGATATTTGATGTCAGTGAACGTACTTATTACGCACAACAAAAGCCTAAACCTATTAATATTACCAATCTTAAAATGATAGACATAATCAAAGCAACAGCGAGCATATCTGATGATAGCTATGGCAGACGAAGACACCATGCCACGTTACTAGCTCACGGCTTTAAACTGAGCGTTAGTAAAGCGGCCAACCTTATGCTTGAAGCTAATGTTGAGGCAAAAAAACCATCAAGGAAGCACTATTACCCCAAGGCGGGTAAAGCACACCTTATCGCCGATAATCACCTAGATAGAGCATTTGAACAACCCTGCATCAATACACACTGGGTAGGAGATATTACCTATAGTTAGAACTCACCAAGGCTGGTCATATCTTGCCTGCGTACTTGATTTGGCATCAAAAGAAGTTGTTGGCTTTGCATTATCAAAAAGTCCCAATGCACAATTAGCCAAAGATGCATTTAATCATGCATTACACAAACAACGTCCCGATACGACAAAAATTCTTTTCCATTCTGATCAAGGAGTTCAATACTCAGCAAAACTATTTGTTAATCATTTGGCTATTTTGAAGATAAAGCAAAGCATGAGCAGACGGGGAAACTGTTGGGATAACAGTGTTATGGAGCGACTTTTTAGAAGCTTGAAATCAGAGCGACTCAACCATTTAACCTTTATCAATCATGATGTAGTTTGTCACACTGTAGAAAGTTATATTCACTTTTACAATTACAGACGATTACACTCAACGCTTGGTTATATTACACCAGCACAAAAAATGGCACAATTGAAAAAAGCGGCTTAAATTTTATGCATTAATACTTGACCACTTCAGTTTCAAAGTGGCAACGGGGATAAGCCAAAAAGGAGAATTTCAAGGCCCCCCCTCCCCCATTTAAGAACTTCCCCTTATGCGTCCGAGTGGCTACCTCAATGTTATTGTAGTCAGCAATAAATTAAAGCTGTCACACGAGAGTGTTATCCTTATAACATTTAATGTTATTGATGGTTTTAACCGCGAAGCATTAGGAATCGAAGTTGATTTATCATTGCCGAGTACTCGTGTTATCAGAGCGTTAGAACAGATCATTGAATGGCGAGGTAAGCCAAAGGCTATACGGTGTGACAATGGATCTGAATACATCAGTCAAACCCTGGTTGACTGGACGATTGAGCATCAGATCACATTGCTGTATATCCAACCTGGGAAACCGACCCAGAACGCGTATATTGAGCGGTTTAATCGAACGGCTCGTCATGAATGGTTAGATCTTTATTTATTTGAATCCATTGAACAGGCACAATTATTGGCGACACAATGGCTTTGGACATATAATAACGACAGACCTCATTCGGCTATTGGCGGCGTGCCACCGAGGTTTTTATTGAATGCTGCTTAACCTTCTGTTTTTAGCTTCGGTTAATAATGGGGGAATTACAGTTTTTATGGCAAGGTCGATTTTCTTCTTATCCGATGGACTATAACCATTTACTTAAAGCTGCTGCCTATGTGGCGCTTAATCCTGTAAAAGCAGTAGGTGACATCTGCTGCCGATTACCGCTGGAGCAGCGTTCACGCACATCTGACAGGCAACGATCCCTTAGGCATTGTGCGCCCAGATAAACTGTTCGCACTCTGCGGCGATTGGGAGACCTATTTACAACATGCGCAGATAACCCGATAAGCCGTTTGAAAGCCATTTAAGTACCTGTAGGTCGCTAGGGGATACTGATTTTATTGCACTCGCAGGGAAGTTACTTGGGCGAGACTTAGAAAAAAAGAAGCCGGGACCTAAAATAACATCCAATTAAGTATTGTGCCCCCATAATAACTAAGGAGAGAAACACAATAAAAGCCGCGCATAAAAAAACCGGCCTAAGCCGGTTCCTTTATGTTCTGTAGTTATGTCTTACTTAAGCTTCTTCGTCTTCCACTTCAACTTCTTCTGCAATCTCACGGTCAACCCACTCAATGATTGCCATTGGTGCTTTATCGCCGGCACGCAAACCTGTTTTCAATACACGCAAATAGCCACCAGGACGGTCTTTACTACGCGGACCAATCTCTTCAAACAATTTCGTCACAATAGCACGGTCACCCAAACGAGCGAATGCTAAACGACGGTTTGCAACAGAGTCTGATTTTGCTAAGGTAATCAACGGCTCAACCACACCACGCAATTCTTTTGCTTTTGGCAAAGTTGTGCGGATGATTTCATGTTGCAACATAGACACGGCCATGTTTTTAAACATTGCTTTACGGTGACTGCTGTTTCTATTTAATTTTCGACCACTTTTACGATGACGCATTTTTCTATCCTATTTCTCAATATTACTGGCGGTTAGCCCATTAGGCCGGCTTTATCTTCAAGCGCTGCAGGTGGCCAATTATCCAACTGCATGTTCAATGATAAACCACGTGTCGCGAGTACATCTTTAATTTCAGTTAATGATTTTTTACCTAAATTAGGCGTTTTTAATAATTCATTTTCAGTACGTTGGATTAAATCACCGACATAATGAATATTTTCTGCTTTCAAGCAATTTGCTGAACGCACGGTTAAGTCAAGTTCATCAATACCTTGCAATAAAGCAGGATCCATTTCAACTTGAGGCACTTCTGGAATCACTTCTGCTTCTGCATCGAGGTCAACAAAAGACACCAATTGCTCACGCAAAATAGTCGATGCATAACGTACTGCATCTTCTGCATCTAAGGTGCCATCGGTTTCGATGTCTAAAATCAAACGATCCAAGTCAGTTCGGTTCTCTACCCGTGCGCTTTCAACATCATATGTCACGCTACGAACAGGGCTGAATGATGCATCTATATATAATTGGCCGATAGGGCGATCTGTTTCATCGCCAGCAGCGCGTACATTTGAAGGCACATAACCACGACCTTTCTCAACTTTCAGCGTTGCATTAATGCTGCCACCGGTTAAGTTAGCAATCACATGGTCCGGGTTCACCACTTCAACATTATGTGTTGATTGGATATCACCTGCTGTCACAGGGCCTACACCCTCTTTATTCAATGTCAAAACGACATCTTCAACCTCATGCAATTTAAAGGCAACGCCTTTTAAATTAAGCAAAATGTCTAATACATCTTCTTGTACGCCGGTGATCGCATCATACTCGTGTACCACGCCATCAATTTGTGCTTCAACAATGGCTGCGCCATCCATAGAAGACAATAAAATACGACGCAACGCACTTCCTAGCGTATGGCCAAAACCACGTTCAAGCGGTTCTAACGTTAGCTTTGTACGATATGTACCTAATTTTTTTGTATCCACTAAAAGTGGCTTTAAAAATGGACTTGTAAAAGTCGCCATGCCTATTCCTCTTCCGTTTGTACTGCCTAATGAACTAAATAATTACTACGGGTTTTCTCACCGAAACGTTAATTATCTAGAGTACAATTCAACCACTAAGTTTTCATTGATATCCATCGCTAAATCATCACGCTCTGGAATCGATTTAAATGTGCCCGAAAGTGATTTTGCATCCACTTCTAGCCATCCAGGAAGACCAAACTGCTCCGCAACAGACATCGCACCAATGATGCGATCTTGTTTTTTTGCTTTTTCACGGACTTCAACCTTATCACCCACTTGAACCTGATATGACGGTACATTGGTCACTTGGTCATTCACAACAATTGCTTTGTGAGAAACAAGCTGACGTGCTTCAGCACGTGTACCGGCATAGCCCATGCGGTAAACAACATTGTCTAAACGTTGTTCTAGCATTGATAACAAGTTTGCACCTGTTGCGCCTTTTTGTTTGTCAGCTGCTTTATAGTAGTTGCGGAATTGCTTCTCTAACACACCATAAATACGACGGATCCGTTGTTTTGCACGCAATTGCAATGCATAATCTGAATCACGCGACCGCCCCATGCCATGTTGGCCGGGTTTCTGGTCAATTTTACATTTTTTCTCTAACGGATTATCCCTGCTTTTAAGCAGTAGATCTGTGCCTTCTCTTCGACTGAGTTTACACGTAGGGCCACGATATTTTCCCATTTTATTATCTCCTCAGTTGATTAAACGCGACGGCGTTTTGGCGGACGACAGCCATTATGTGGAATCGGTGTCACGTCGGTGATGTTATTAATCTTGAAACCAAGATTATTTAACGCACGTACCGCAGACTCACGACCAGGACCAGGGCCCTTAATTTCAACATCAAGATTTTTCATGCCAAACTCTTGTGCCGCAGCACCTGCTTTTTCAGCAGCAATCTGTGCTGCGAAAGGCGTGCTTTTCCGTGAACCACGGAAACCAGAGCCACCTGAGGTTGCCCAGGCTAATGCATTACCTTGACGATCGGTAATTGTAATGATTGTATTGTTAAATGACGCATGCACATGTGCGACGCCATCAACAACATTCTTCTTAACGCGCTTACGGCGCGCTGCTGTATTTGTTGCCATTGTTGAGAAGCCTCTACTTAGTCACTAAACGACGAGGACCTTTACGGGTCCGCGCATTTGTTTTTGTACGTTGTCCACGCAATGGTAGCCCGCGACGATGACGCACACCTCGGTAACAACCGAGATCCTTGAGACGTTTAATATCCATAGATACTTCACGTCGCAAATCACCTTCTACAGTATATTTTGCGATTTCTTTACGTAAGGTCTCAACTTCTTGTTCTGTTAGGTCTCTCACTTTCACATCTGGTGATACTTTCGTATCATCACAGATTGTTAGCGCACGTGAGCGACCAATACCATAAATTGAAGTCAAACCAATTGCCACGTGCTTTTGCACGGGGACATTAATTCCAGCTATACGAGCCATTAAGTCATCCTACTTCTTAAAGGGTTAAGCGGACCATTGTAACATATAAAAGGTACCCACTTAACAAAAATTAATTTGATTCACACCCAAGTAAACTTGGGTACAACACTTTCTAACCTTGACGCTGCTTATGACGTGCTTCTTTACAGATAACACGTACAACGCCTTTTCTTTTTACTACTTTGCAATTACGGCAAATCTTTTTCACTGATGCTTGTACTTTCATCATCAATCTCCACTCAATTTCTATTAACTAACTTTAGTCTGGGCTATCCACCAAGGAAGCCAGTCATTCCGCCATTGTTTCCTTTTTTGTTCAGCGATTGATATTGTTGTGACATTAAGTGAGATTGTATTTGCGATACAAAATCCATTACTACCACCACGATAATCAACAGGGAAGTACCACCGAAATAAAAGGGCACTTTCCAATACAAAATCAAAAACTCAGGCAACAAACATACAATCGTAATATAGGCTGCGCCTGCTAACGTTAAACGACCCATTACGGTATCAATATAACGCGCAGTTTGTTCGCCGGGGCGGATGCCGGGTACAAACGCACCTGATTTTTTCAAGTTATCTGCTGTTTCTTTCGGATTGAATACCAATGCCGTATAAAAGAAACAAAAGAAAATAATCAATAAGGCATATAAGCCTACATATAAAGGCTGTCCTGGTTGCATTAAGCTTGTGATGTTTTTCAACCACCCCCAGCCATCAGAATTCCCTAACCAGCCACCAATCGTTGCTGGAAATAAGATCAAGCTTGAAGCAAAGATAGGAGGAATAACACCCGCCATGTTCAACTTCAACGGCAGGTGACTCACTTGCCCTGCTGTCATTTTCCGTCCTTGCTGACGCTTTGCAAAGTGGATCGGAATCCGCCGTTGCCCACGCTCTACAAATACTACAAATGCCGTTACGGCTAAGGCTAATGCAGCAATTGCAATGACTAAGAAGCTATGTAATTGGCCTGTTCTTGCTAATTCAAGCGTACCGCCTACCGCAGAAGGCAAGCCTGCTACGATACCCGCAAAGATAATTAACGAAATACCATTACCAATACCACGTTCTGTGATCTGTTCACCTAACCACATGAGAAACATCGTTCCTGTCACTAAACTGACCACCGCGGTAATTCTAAACAATAAACCCGGATCGATAACAACACCAATACCACCACCTGCGCTTTGACCTTCAAGCGCGATAGCAACACCAATTGCTTGGAAAGTGGCTAGTGTCAATGCACCATAGCGCGTATATTGCGTTATCTTACGTCGGCCCGCAGCACCTTCTTTCTTCATTTGTGCCAGCTTAGGATGCACAACCGTCAATAACTGCATGATAATCGATGCGGAAATATACGGCATAATTCCCAATGCAAAAACAGATAATCGAGATAAAGCACCACCCGAGAACATGTTGAACATATCCAAGATAGAACCTTTTTGTTGATCAAACATTATCGCTAATGCATTAGGGTCAATTCCTGGTACAGGAATAAACGTCCCTAAGCGATAGACTAATAATGCACCTAGCACAAACAACAAACGTTGTTTTAGCTCAGTCAAATGACCACTGGCTAGCAATGATTGGGCTTTATTTTTTTCCACTTTTTACTCTTCTACTTTACCGCCGGCCGCTTCAATTGCTTTAAGCGCGCCTGCTGTTGCCACTAACCCTTTTAAGGTAACGGCTTTTGTAATTTCACCTGATGCAATCACTTTAACGCGTTGCACACCTGACGCAACGATACCCGCCGCTTTCAAGCCCAACACATCAACCACATCCATTGTGAGGTTGTTTAGGGTGTCAAGACGAATTTCTGCTGACAATGCTTGTTTGCGAGAGTGGAAACCCACTTTAGGCAAACGACGTTGTAAAGGCATTTGACCACCTTCAAATCCACGCTTATGAAAACCACCTGAACGCGCCTTTTGACCTTTATGTCCGCGACCCGCTGTTTTGCCTAAGCCAGAACCGATACCACGACCAACACGTTTTGCTGTTTTTTTAGCACCTTCTGCTGGTGCAATTGTATTTAAACGCATATTATGCATCCTCAACTTTTAACAGGTATGACACATGATTAATCATGCCGCGATTTTCAGGCGTATCAATAACGACCGAACTGCTTCCTGTTTTTCTTAATCCTAAGCCTGCAACACACGCTTTGTGTTTCGCCAAGCGGCCAATGGTGCTTTTCACCAATGTAACTTTAATTTTTCCAGCCATGACTTTATTCCATAATCTCAGCGACAGTTTTGCCGCGTTTTGCTGCAACTGATTCTGCATCAGTCATATCAGCTAAACCATTAATCGTTGCACGCACTACATTCAATGGATTAGTTGAGCCATTCGACTTCGCTAATACATTACTGACGCCAACCACATCAAATACCGCACGCATCGCACCACCGGCGATAACGCCTGTACCTTCAGATGCAGGCTGCATGAACACTTTCGCAGCACCATGTCGTGCCGTTAAAGGATGTTGCAATGTGCCATCCGCAAGGCTGACATCACGCATATTGCGGCGTGCTTCATCCATTGCTTTTTGGATCGCAACCGGCACTTCACGCGCTTTACCTTGACCAAATCCAACACGACCTTTTCCATCACCAACCACGGTTAATGCTGAAAAACCAAATACACGACCACCTTTGACTACTTTCGCTACGCGACGTACACCTACTAGGCGCTCTAGCAAACCATCTGCTGGTCCTTGACGTTCATTCTGTGCCATTCTAAATAACCCTTTAAATTAAAACTGCAAGCCAGATTCACGGGCTGCATCAGCCAATGCTTTGACGCGTCCATGGTATTTAAACCCAGAACGATCAAACGAGACTTCTTTAATGCCTGCTTTGATTGCACGATCAGCAACGGCTTTACCCACCGCTTCTGCAGCGGCAACATTACCGGTACCCGACAAGCCTTTTTTCACTTTTGCATCTAATGTAGATGCGCTAGCAATAACTTTATCGCCTTCCGGTGACAACACTTGTGCATAAATATGCTGTGATGTACGGTGAACAGACAACCGGTGTGCTTCGAGTTTTCTCAATTTCGCTCTGGTTTTCACCGCACGACGTAAACGTGAAATTTTCTTATCCATCTTAGTAGCCTAATTATTGTTTCTTAGCTTCTTTACGAGCAACATGTTCATCTGAATAACGCACGCCTTTACCTTTATAAGGCTCAGGTGGACGGTAAGCGCGAATATCTGCTGCAACCTGTCCTACTATTTGTTTATCAGCACCACTGATAACGATCTCTGTTTGGCTCGGTGTTTCTACTTTAATGCCTTCTGGCACTACATGTGAAACAGGATGAGAGAAACCAAGAGTTAACTCTACTTTCTGGCCTTGTGCTTTCGCACGATAACCAACACCAACCAACGTCAGTTTTTTCTCAAAGCCTTGAGTAACACCTGTCACCATATTATTCAATAAAGCGCGTGTTGTACCTGACATCGCGTTCGATAACTTACTTTTTTTCTTTGCTGAACATACTAATGTACCGTCTTCTTGTGAAACAGCGACATCAGGATGAATAGCACGAGACAATGAACCCTTTGCACCTTTAATAGATACACTGGCTTCACTCATTGTGACTTCTACACCCGCCGGGATAACCACCGGCATATTTGCAATTCGTGACATTCCTTCTTACTCCAATCTTAACTAACAGCACAGAGCACTTCACCGCCCTGGCCTAAACTTCTTGCTTTACGATCCGTCATCACGCCTTGTGATGTCGATACAATCGCCACACCTAAACCCGCCAAAATCTTAGGCAAATCAGATGCTGATTTATACACGCGCAAACCTGGACGGCTGACACGATCAATTTTAGCAATAACAGGTTTACCCTCGAAATACTTCAAGTCAACCGTCAATACAGGCTTAGTACCTTCCGCAACGGCATAGCTCGCTACATAACCTTCTTCAACCAATACTTTAGCAATGCTCACTTTCACTTTAGATGAAGGCATGCTGACATCGATTTTCTTCGCACTTTGTGCATTGCGAATACGCGTTAGCATATCGGCGATAGGATCTGTCATACTCATATTTATTTACTCTTTAAATCTAATATTTAATTTATTTCTAGCTTACCAGCTCGCCATTACAACGCCGGGGACATCACCAGCCATCACATGTTCACGTAATTTATTGCGTGACAAACCAAACTTACGATAATAACCATGTGGACGACCTGTTATTTCACAACGATTACGCTGGCGCGAGGCACTTGAATCCCGCGGCAAGGCACGGAATTTTTTCGTTGCTGCTTCACGGTCTTCAAAAGACAGCGACTCATCAAACATTTGCTTTTTCAATTCCGCACGTTTAGTTGCATATTTTGCAACCAACTTGGTCCGTTTAACTTCGCGATTAATCATGCTACGTTTTGCCATAATAAACTCGTCCTAATCCTGATTCTGTTTTCTAAAAGGGAATTTAAACGCACTTAATAAAGCACGAGATTCTTCCGCTGTTTTTGCCGAGGTATTGATCGTAATATCCATACCACGCAAAGTGTCAATTTTGTCATAGTCAATTTCAGGAAAGATGATTTGCTCTTTCACACCCATACTGTAATTGCCTTGGCCATCAAATGACTTTGGATTCAAACCGCGGAAATCACGAATACGTGGGATAGAGATCGTGATCAAACGGTCTAAAAAGTCATACATTTGATCTGCACGCAATGTGACTTTACAGCCCACGGGCCAGTCTTCACGTAATTTGAAGCCTGCAATTGATTTTCTGGCAAGCGTTACCACTGGTTTTTGACCAGCAATTTTTGCCATATCCCCAACTGCATTTTCCATTACTTTCTTATCTGTTAACGCTTCACCCACACCCATATTAAGTGTGATCTTCGTGATCCGAGGCACTTCCATTACAGACTTATAACCAAACTCTTTGGTTAATTGTCCGATAACATCGCTGCGATAAAATTCTTTTAATCTACTCACTGTCATTCACCTGTCGCTGTTAAGCGCTAACTACTTCACCATTAGACTTAAAGAAACGTACTTTACGTCCATCATCTAACACCTTGAAACCCACCTTCTCACCCTTACCAGTCGCAGGATTCACCAGCATCAAATTTGATGCTTGGATTGGCATTGCTTTATCAAGCACGCCACCTTGCTGACCAATTGCAGGATTAGGTTTTGTATGTTTTTTTGCGATATTAATGCCTTCAACGACGAAACGACCATCCGTTTCACGACTTTGAATCACACCTTGTTTACCACGGTCTTTACCCGTTGTAACAATAACCTGATCGCCTTTTACTAATTTTTCCATTCCCGACCTCTTATAGCACTTCTGGTGCTAATGAAATAATTTTCATGAACTGTTCGCCACGTAATTCACGTGTAACAGGGCCAAAGATACGTGTACCAATGGGTTGTAATGCTGCATTTAATAATACCGCGGCATTACCATCAAAACGGATCCGCGAACCATCTGCACGACGCACGCCGTGACGGGTTCTAACGATTACAGCGTTATGCACTTCACCCTTCTTAACTTTCCCACGCGGGTTAGCTTCCTTGATCGTCACTTTAATGACATCGCCAATCCCTGCATAACGTCGGTGCGAACCGCCCAACACTTTAATGCATTCAATACGTCGAGCGCCGCTATTATCGGCTGCATCAAGACTACTTTGCATTTGAATCATGGTCTAAACTCCAAAAACTTTATTATTTTGCACGTTCTAAAACAGTGGACAATGTCCAAAATTTTGTCTTCGATAATGGACGACATGACGTTACCGCCACAACATCACCTTCATTGCATTCATTCTTTTCATCATGTACATGCAATTTTGTCGATTTTCTAACGTACTTCTTATAGATAGGGTGCGGCACTTTGCGCTCAACAAGAATGGTAATTGACTTATCCATTTTGTCGCTGATAACCTTTCCCGTTACCGTACGTATTGTTTTTTCTTGATCGCTCATATTCCTACCCTATGCCTTCTCGTTAAGCACGGTTTTAATCCGCGCAATATCACGACGAACACGTCGTAGTTCACTTGGCTTAGCCAATTGACCCGTTGCATTCTGCATTCTTAAATTGAATCGCTCTTTCAGTAAACCTTGCAGTTCCTGATTGTTCTCTTCAACTGACTTTTCTCTTAATTCGCTTGCATTCATTACAGTATCGCTCGCGTTACAAATGTTGTTTTAACAGGAAGCTTTGCTGCTGCCAAGCGGAACGCTTCGCGTGCAGTTTCTTCATCCACACCTTCCATTTCATAAAGCATACGCCCGGGCTGCACATTGGCTACCCAATATTCGACGTTACCTTTACCTTTACCTTGACGTACTTCTAGCGGTTTAGCAGTAATTGGCTTATCCGGGAAAACACGGATCCAAATTTTACCACCACGCTTGATGTAACGTGTCATTGCACGACGCGCCGCTTCAATTTGACGCGCTGTGATACGACCACGGTCTAAAGATTTCAGACCATACTCACCAAAGCTTACTTTTGATCCGCGGTGGGCTAAACCCCGATTCCGCAGTTTCATTTGCTTTCTAAATTTCGTTCTTTTTGGTTGTAACATGTGGGTTAAACCTTATTTCTTCTTAGCGGAAGCAGGTGCTTGATCAATCTGATCTTGTGCAAATACTTCGCCTTTAAAAATCCAAACTTTAATACCGATGATACCGTAAGTGGTATTTGCTTCAGCCGTACCATAGTCAATGTCTGCACGCAGTGTATGTAGTGGCACTCGGCCTTCACGATACCATTCTGTACGCGCGATTTCGGCACCATTTAACCGGCCACCTAAATTAATTCGAACACCCTCAGCACCCGCACGCATTGTATTCTGAACCGAACGCTTCATTGCGCGGCGGAACATCACACGACGCTCTAATTGTTGGGCAATACTTTCTGCTACCAATCTCGCATCAAGCTCTGGCTTACGAATTTCTTCAACACCAACTTGCACAGGCACACCCATCATTTCTGATGCAGCGACGCGTAACTTATCGATATCCTCACCTTTTTTACCAATCACAATGCCTGGACGCGCTGTGTGGATAGTGATTTTTGCCGTTTTAGCTGGGCGATCAATTTGGATCTTACTCACAGATGCATGCGCTAATTTTTCTCTCAAATAAGCACGTACTTTCAAATCTGAGTTAAGTAAGCTTGAGTACTCATCTGAACCTGCATACCAGATAGAGTTCCAAGTCTTAATTATACCAAGTCTAAAGCCAGTTGGGTGAACCTTTTGTCCCATACTATTCTCTCTTACTTTTCAGCGACAGTCACGGTAATGTGACTTGTCCGTTTTAGAATGCGATTACCACGACCTTTTGCGCGTGGTTTCATGCGTTTTGCAGTTGGTGCTTGGTCGACCATAACAGTCTCCACAAACAATTCATCAATATCTGCGCCATCATTATTTTCTGCATTTGCGATCGCAGAGTTCAATACCTCTTTCATCAATACGGCAGCCTTTTTCGGGCTAAACGTTAGAATATTGATTGCCTTTTCAACGGGCAAGCCTCTGATTTGATCTGCGACTAATCTCACCTTTTGTGGGGAAATTTTTGCATGGCGATGTTTTGCTGTTGTAGCCATCTCTTTCTACCCTTATCTCGTTTTCTGATCTACGATATGGCCTCTGAAGGTACGCGTTGGTGAAAACTCACCCAACTTGTGACCAACCATATCTTCTGTAATGAAGACAGGCAAATGCTGTCTACCATTATGAATCGCAATTGTCAGACCAATCATGTCTGGTGAAACCATTGAACGACGTGACCAAGTTTGAATTGGACGTTTGTTCTTAGTTTCAATCGCTTCTAAAACCTTCTTTTCAAGGTGATGGTCTATAAACGGACCTTTTTTAATTGAACGCGGCATTATTTCCTACCCTATTTACGATTACGACGACGTACAATCATGCTATCTGTACGCTTATTTCTACGAGTCTTGTAGCCTTTCGTTGGCATACCCCAAGGTGACACTGGATGACGACCACCTGATGTACGGCCTTCACCACCACCATGTGGATGATCCACCGGATTCATCACCACACCACGAACCGTTGGACGAATACCACGCCAGCGCGCTGCACCCGCTTTACCCAATGAACGTAATGCATGCTCGCCATTACCTACTTCACCCAATACCGCACGACATGCTAATGGAATCTTACGCATTTCACCTGAGCGTAAACGCAAGGTTGCATAGCCATTTTCACGCGCCACAAACTGAGCACTCCCGCCGGCGCTACGTGCAATTTGTGCACCTTTACCTGGTTTCATTTCAATACAGTGAATCGTGCTACCTAATGGCATTGCTGATAAAGGCATACAGTTACCTGCACGAATCGGGGCGTTTTCACCTGATTCTAACTTATCACCTGCCACCACACCCTTAGGTGCAATGATGTAACGTTTCTCACCATCTGCATAACTTAATAATGCAATATTCGCAGTCCGGTTAGGATCGTATTCAATCCGTTCAACCGTTGCAGGGATCGCATCTTTATCACGTTTGAAATCAACCAAACGGTAACGTTGCTTATGACCACCACCACGATGACGTGTTGTGATGCGGCCCGCATTGTTACGACCACCTGTTTTTGTTTTCTTCTCAAGCAGTGGTGCATATGGTGCACCCTTATGAAGCCCTTCTCTGCTGACTTGAACAACAAAGCGTCTTCCTGCTGACGTAGGTTTAGCTTTTATTAATGCCATTCCTGTTTCCTCACCCGTATCCTAAATCTTGTGCTTATTCAGCGCCAAGAAAGTTAATATCATTGCCTTCGGCAAGCGTTACATACGCTTTTTTCCACTCATTACGGCGGCCGATATAACGGCCTGTACGTTTAAGCTTGCCTTTAACTCTTGCTGTTGTTACCGCAGTCACGTCAACTTTAAACATCAACTCAACCGCTTGTTTTATTTCTAGCTTATTCGCATCCGGCACCACTTTTAAAACAACTTGGTTGTGTGCTTCATTAACGCGTGATGCTTTTTCAGCCACCACAGGGCCTAAGATCAATTTGGTTAAACGTTCTGTATTCACACTCATGCTAATGACTCCTCAAGTTTGCGAACAGATGCTTCTGTCATCACAACTTTGTCAAAGCGAAGCAATGATACAGGATCAAGTTGCGCCACATCACAAGCATGTATTTTATACACATTGCGTGCTGCTAATTCCAAATTAGGGTTCACTGTGTCGGTTACGAATAACGCATTGCTCACACCTAATTTTTCCACTTTCACAAGTAGTGCTTTTGTTTTTGGTTCTGCCAACTCAAGGCTATCCACAATGACCAATGCATCTTTACGACGCAACTCAGACAAAATAGAACACATTGCTTTGCGATACATTTTACGGTTCACTTTTTGACCGTAATCTCTATTCTTAGAGGCAAATGTGGTACCACCCCCGCGCCATAATGGGCTACGGATTGTACCGGCACGTGCGCGACCCGTTCCTTTTTGTGCAAAAGGTTTACGGCCACCACCACGCACTTCAGAACGTGTTTTTTGAGCATGTGTTCCCGCCCGTGCGCCTGCTAAATGCGCCGTCACGATTTGGTGAATCAATGCTTCGTTATATTCGCTATCAAACAAAACATCAGAAACGCTGACGTTTCCTTTTGCTTTGCCGTCAAATGCTTGTAATTTAAGATCCATTTCTATTCCTCAAGAATCTTCTTAGGCTTTCACAGCAGGGGTAATAACAACATCACCACCCGTTGAGCCTGGTACAGCGCCTTTCACAAGTAACAAATTACGTTCTTGATCCACTCGCACAACTGACAAGTTTTGTTGGGTACGTTTTACATTACCCATATGGCCTGCCATTCTTTTACCTTTATATACACGACCTGGCGTTTGACACTGACCAATCGAGCCCGGAGACCGTGTTGCCAATGAATTACCATGTGTCGCATCACCACCACGGAAGCCATAACGTTTAACAACACCGGCAAAACCTTTACCTTTTGTTGTGCCTGAAACATCAATCGCTTGACCTGCTTCAAACATATCTACGTTAAGTTCAGCGCCTAGCGTTAATTCCGCTAACGCTGCTTCATCAGTAGTGAATTCCCATGAACTTCTGCCCGCTGCTGTTTCTGCTTTCGCAAAATGGCCCGCTTTTGGCTTAGAAACTCGTGATGCTTTCTTATTACCTATAGTCACCTGAACTGCGCTATAACCATCAGACTCTTGGGTCTTTAACTGGCTAATACGGTTGGGTGTTACTTCGATGACCGTAACTGGGGTAGAAACGCCATCTTCAGTGAAGATGCGTGTCATACCTACTTTACGACCGACAAGTCCGATACTCATGACTCAGATCCTTTAATTTAACTTGATCTGGACATCTACACCAACGGCGAGATCCAGTTTCATTAGCGCGTCTACCGTTTTATCAGTAGGCTCAATAATATCCATAAGACGTTTATGCGTGCGGATTTCATATTGATCACGTGCATCTTTATTGACGTGAGGTGAAATCAGAACGGTAAAACGCTCTTTCTTCGTAGGCAATGGGATGGGGCCATTAATTCTAGCGCCCGTCCGTTTTGCCGTTTCTACGATTTCTTTTGCCGACTTATCAATCAAACGATGATCGAATGATTTAAGACGGATACGAATAGTTTGGTTTGCAGCCATTATTTATTACTCTTACTCTGTAATTTCTTATTCAGTAATCTTACTAACAACACCGGCGCCAACAGTCCGGCCACCTTCGCGAATCGCGAAACGTAGACCATCTTCCATGGCAATCGGTGCAA
>CAZRAY010000033.1:0-22072 GCA_964598235.1 uncultured Piscirickettsiaceae bacterium | reverse complement strand
GGTTTGATAAAGCTCACGCCACTTAAATTAACAGGTGCGAGCGGGCCAATAAAGGCGCTATTTAGGGCGGCGACAAAAAAGGAATTGGTTTGCTCGGCAATTTGCCCTAGGCCATCAAACACCCTTACTTCCATCGTATGTGCGCCAGGGCTTAAATTAGAAAAGCCATACGCCATTGAAAATCCTGAATGATCAGCGTTTGGAAAAGTTGAATGTACATCGCCCACTAAGGGACGGGAGCCGCCATGCGGAATGGCACCAAGCAGCACGCCATCAACATACAAATCAATCCGTGTGACAGCAGAGTCGCTCACAACCCAACCGCGCACATTAGCAATCCCATTGCTGGTGCGACCATCAATAGGTTCTTCAAAGTTAAGAATAGGCGCGCGCACTGTTGATGGCTGGATCACAATGCCATTGTTCCGGGGATCAATAGCAGCAAGGTCAACAGAATATTTATACGCGCAATATTTAAGGGTACTTTCGTCAATTAAGGCGACATATGCGACCCCAGGAGAGGTGGTTATTTCAGGTGTTGTTAAATCACATGTAGAATCAGGATTAGTGAGCTCCGCTTCTGTTCTAAAAAAACATCTGCGAAGGTTATCGGTGCGATGAAGTCCAGTCAAAATTAGTGCATCATCAAAGCTGAGGGTGTTAATAGCTGTTCGATCACTGCCAGACCGCACTGGCCAGTAAAATGCGCCATTATCGGAATCTCCGCCTACTATTAGGCATCCATCTCCTATTGTTGTTGATGCGGCCTGCGTAGGGAGGCAAACTATAAGGCAACTTGCCAGGGTTATTTGGGATAACTTTACCCAGAGCTTAATTGTTTTTGTGGACATAATAGGCTCCTAATATTTATTTGGATTGGGTTGAACTCCGATTTGTAGAATCCTACTCCACTATTGGTTCCTGCACAATAGTTAGAGATGAACACTAATGTTTCACGTCCTGATACAGTATTACGTTTAGCAATTTAAATATAAAATAGCTGTATTTCTAAAGATGTTAACCATTTGTTTTCCAGTCTCGCAGCACAGAGAAAACGGCTAACGGGGAGGTAAGCGAGTTGACGGCATATTGTTCTACTACAGTATGAATAGAGGGATGATGGCATCGTAAGAAAGGATTAGTATGGATTTCGAGTTCGAGGGTGCTGGGTAGGGTAGGTTTATTTTGTTGGCTTAGTACCTGTGTGTCGATTATTCGTTGAGTGATCTTGGTGTTCTTGGGTTCAATTGTCGCCGCGAAGCATAAGTTATCCGCAGTATATTCATGGCCACAGTAGATTTTTGTGGTCATCGGTAAGGTCATGATGCGTTGCAAACTATGATAAAGCTGATTAGCTGTCCCGCCGAGTAAGCGACCACATCCTGCGCCAAATAGCGTGTCACCACAAAACAGATGGCCATCTATTAGATAGGCGATATGGCCTTCGGTGTGGCCAGGGATATCGAGGATGGTGATAGGTGGGAAATCAGGAAATTCAAGCGTGTTGGCAGCAGAAAGCGGATGTGTGCGGCGGGGGATGGTTTCATTTTTTGGGCCGTATACAGGCAGATGATAGTGATCAACTAACTCGGCAATGCCATCGACATGATCCCAATGTCGATGGGTATTGAGGATGGCAATAGGCCGTAAGTTTTGTTGTGTGAGTGCGTTAATTACGGGCGTAGCTTCACCAGGATCGACGATGAGCACTGTATTCTTATCTGTTGGCTGAATCAGCCAGATATAGTTAAGGTTATCACCTAGGGCAGGAATCGCTTGTATTGTGAGCATAAGTGTTATCCTAACAAACTATGGGTGATAAGATTGATATAGCAACACTGCAACAATGGTGGAGGACCCCATTGGGTTCAGCAGTGTTAGATGCTGAGCGAAAAGTGATCGTATCGCAGGCCAGCTTGCTGGTCGGGCAGGCCCAGTTGCAAATGGGCACAGAGGCCGCCTTATTTCCTGCGGCGAAGCAAGGCATCCATCAATGGCGTGTGGATGTGGATGTGATGGGGCATGCGGAGGAAGTCCCGTTTCAAAGCCACAGCGTGGATGTGGTGTTGTTAGCACATGTATTAGAATTTGCAACTGAGCCACATCAGGTATTGCGCGAAGTTGATAGGGTGTTAGTGGCTGATGGCGTAATTATTTTATGCCACTTTAATCCGTGGAGTGTATGGGGATTTCGTCGGAGCTGGCCTTGGCAGAAAAAACCGCCATGGGATGGCCTGTTTTTTAGTCGACGACGGTTGAAAGATTGGTTGGGCTTGTTAGAATTTGATGTGCTGTCGGTCGAGGGCGTGATGTTTCGGCCGCCTTGTCGTTCGGCAACGTGGTTAGCACGGTTAGGTTTTTTAGAACGTTGGGGGGAGAGGTTACCCTTGTTTTCAGGCGCCAGCGTGATTGTGGCGAAGAAGCGGACAATACCATTAACACCGATTATGGCGAGAAAAAGATGGAAAGCA
The DNA here is from genome assembly GCA_964598235.1 of uncultured Piscirickettsiaceae bacterium. Lineage (GTDB taxonomy): Bacteria > Pseudomonadota > Gammaproteobacteria > Nitrosococcales > Methylophagaceae > UBA652. The sequence continues at coordinate 19,601 of CAZRAY010000033.1, read as the reverse complement.
GCCGATTTATTACCGCCGCGAATGAGTAACCCCTTGAGTAAAGAAAGTAAGCGTAAAGAAATAAGCGGAAAGAGAACATAGATGGATGAGATTGAATTATTTACGGATGGTGCCTGTAGCGGGAATCCTGGCCCAGGCGGATGGGGGGCAATTTTGCGCTTTAAAAAAGCGGAGAAAGAGCTGTCTGGTGGCGAATTAGAATCGACGAATAATCGCATGGAAATGATGGCCGTGATTGCAGGCTTGGAGGCGATGACGCGGCCTTGCAAGGTCAAGGTGGTAACCGATTCACAATATGTGATGAAAGGCTTTATGGAATGGTTGCCGGATTGGAAAAAACGCAATTGGAAAACAGCCGCGAAAAAGCCGGTTAAAAATGTGGATTTATGGCAACGGTTGGAACAAGCAGCGGCAGACCATGAGATGACGTGGGAATGGGTGCGTGGGCATGAGGGGCATATTGAGAATGAACGTGCGGATGCCTTGGCAGTGGCGGCGCGTGAGAAAATTGCTGAGGACAATAAAGTATGAGTAAATCATCAGGCAATCGCCAAATCGTATTGGATACGGAAACCACAGGATTGAGCACAGCGGAAGGCCATCGCATTATTGAGATTGGTTGTGTGGAATTGATTGATCGCCGCTTAACGGGTGAGGTATTTCACCAATATATCAATCCGGAACGAGATATTGATGCGGGCGCACAAGAGGTGCATGGCATCAGCCGTGCGCAATTAGAGAAAGAACCTGTCTTTAAAGAAATTGCAGATGATTTTTTGGCGTTTGTGAAAGGCGCGGAATTAGTGATTCATAATGCCCCCTTTGATGTGGGGTTCTTGAATTATGAACTCGCCAAAGCCAAGCATAGGGTGCGTACGCTTGATGAGATAAGCACCGTGTTAGACACCTTGAAAATGGCGCGAAACAAACATCCAGGGCAGAAAAACAACCTTGATGCATTGTGTCGTCGCTATGAAATTGATAACACGAACCGTACCCTACATGGCGCTTTATTGGATTCGCAAATTCTAGCCGATGTGTATCTGGCGATGACAGGTGGGCAAGTCAGCTTATCGTTGCAAGCTGAGGCAGGGAAAAATACCAAGGCGCAGGCCATTGCCCGAAAATCACGTGGGGCGTTAAAAGTTTTGCAGGCAACTAAAACCGAATTAACGGCCCATGAAAAAAACTTAGACCGCTTGGATGAGGCGGCGGGTCAAGCATGTGTTTGGCGTCAAAATCTAGAATCAATAAAGCATTAAGCCCATTCTGCGGTTAAATGCTGGCATTCCATTCGCCATTCGCAGGCAGTTTCTTTGCATTTCATTCTGTTTGCTGAACGGAAACAGGGGCGATGATGCGTCATTTTTTGGATTTCGGTGATGAGTTTTATATTGCTATCAATTTTTTCTGGATGGGACAAACCAATTGTATAAGCAAGATTTTGTAAGCCATGAACTGACATGCCTTCATCTTCATGGCAGCGCAATAAAAAAGATCTAATTTGAACGTCGATATATTTAATTTCAGCGGCACGCCAATCTTCGGCTTCTTTACCTTGCACGAATCCCCTTGCTTCTGCCTTATAGTAGGCGGCAGTGGCAATCCATTGTTGGCGATCATTTAGGCGTTTAAGTTGATTCATTTCCTTTGTCTCGGGCGTCGTATCAAAATAGACAAATTGAGGGGCAATAAGTTACAGCATTCCCTTGAAATATAAATCAACATCCCCATTTAGCCGATAACAGCAATTATTAATGGAACCTCATGTCATGAGCGAAGAAGAATTAGAATCCGGTCAAACGGAAGCAGAGGGTGTTGAAGATGCAATGGAGATACCAGCAGATATCAGCCCAGAACATGCGGCCTTGATTGAAGCGCTCGCTGAAAAAGAAGCCCAGTTTAAGAATGATATTTTATTGGTGAAAGCGGATATGGAAAACCTTCGCCGCCGCCAAACACGCGATTTAGAAAACGCCCATAAACATGCGGTGGATAAATTCGTTAATGAATTATTACCTGTATGTGATGGCATTGAAATGGGCCATGCGGCGGCGCAAGCAGATGGAGTAACGCTGGAAACGATGAAAGAAGGCTTAGATATGACGCTGAAAATGCTGATGGCTTCAATCGGTAAATTTGGTTTAGAGCAAATTAATCCAGAAGGCGAGGCGTTTAATCCTGAATTGCATGAGGCGATTTCGATGTTGCCGGCTGAGGATGTGGAATCAAATCAGGTGTTGAATGTGGTACAGAAGGGATATTTGATTAACGGTCGCCTTTTAAGACCTGCGATGGTTGTCGTTTCACAATAAAGACAATTTATAGCACTGCCCTTGAAATTTAGGGCACCCCCCCTCATTTAGAATACAAGGCTGGCAGAACTCGTTAGGTAGTCGTCGGCAAATAGCATAAAGATTTAGGAGATTTAAAACATGGCTAAAATGATTGGTATTGATTTAGGAACGACGAACTCGTGTGTTGCTGTTTTAGAAGACGGTAAAGCACGCATTATTGAAAATAGCGAAGGCGATCGTACAACGCCTTCTATCGTGGCATTTACGAAAGATGACGAAGTATTAGTCGGCCAAGCGGCAAAACGCCAAGCGGTAACTAATCCAACAAATACATTATTTGCGATTAAGCGTTTGATTGGTCGTAAATTTAAAGATGATGCTGTGCAGCGCGATATTGATATGGTGCCGTATAAAATTGTTGAAGCAGATAATGGCGATGCATGGGTTGAGGTGAATGGCAAGAAAATGGCGCCACCTGAAATTTCTGCTCGTATTCTGCAAAAAATGAAGAAAACAGCGGAAGACTTTTTAGGTGAAGAAGTAACCGAAGCGGTGGTAACTGTGCCGGCTTACTTTAATGATTCTCAGCGTCAAGCGACTAAAGATGCGGGTAAAATTGCAGGTTTAGATGTGAAGCGTATTATCAATGAGCCCACGGCGGCGGCATTGGCATACGGCATGGATAAAAATCGCGGCGATTCAACTATCGTGGTTTACGATTTAGGGGGGGGTACCTTCGATATCTCTATCATTGAAATCGCTGAAATTGAAGGCGAACACCAATTTGAAGTATTAGCGACAAATGGTGACACGTTCCTCGGTGGCGAAGATTTTGATCAACGCATTATCGAGCATTTGGTGGCTGAATTTAAGAAAGACCAAAGCATCGATTTATCAAAAGATCCGTTGGCATTGCAACGCTTAAAAGATGCAGCAGAAAAAGCAAAAATAGAGCTATCAACCAGCGAGCAAACGGATATTAACTTGCCGTATGTGACCGCGGATGCATCAGGCCCGAAACATTTAGAATTGCGTTTAACCCGTGCGAAATTAGAGTCTTTAGTTGAAGATTTAGTCGAGCGCAGTTTAGCGCCTTGTAAAACAGCATTAAAAGATGCCGGTTTATCGCTATCTGAGATAAATGATGTGATTCTGGTGGGTGGTCAAACACGGATGCCAATGGTGCAAGCTGCGGTTGAAAAATTGTTTGGTAAAGCGCCACGTAAAGATGTGAACCCAGATGAAGCGGTTGCGGCAGGTGCGTCTATCCAGGCGGGCGTATTGTCGGGCGATGTAAACGATGTATTGTTGTTAGATGTGACGCCATTGAGCTTGGGCATTGAAACCATGGGCGGCGTGATGACCAAATTGGTGGATAAGAATACAACGATTCCAACCAAGGCAAACCAAGTGTTTTCAACGGCAGATGATAATCAACCTGCGGTGACTATTCATGTCTTGCAAGGCGAGCGTGAAGTGGCATCGGGTAATAAATCATTGGGTAAATTTGATTTGGCGGATATTCCACCGGCGCCACGTGGTCAACCGCAAATCGAAGTGAACTTTGATATTGATGCGAATGGTATTTTGAATGTGTCGGCAAAAGATAAAGCGACAGGCAAAGAGCAATCGATTGTGATTAAAGCCTCTAGTGGTTTATCGGATGAAGAAGTTGAAGCGATGGTGAAAGATGCGGAAGCACATGCAGAAGAAGATCGTTTGTTCCATGAGTTGGTTACCGTTCGCAATACAGCAGATGGCTTGATTCATAGCACACAAAAAGCAATGGAAGATTTGGGTGACAAATTAGATGCTGCTGAGAAAGTGACGATTGATGAAGCAATTGAAGCGTTACAAGAAGCCGTTAAAGGTGAAGATAAAGCCGACATCGAAGCGAAAACAACTGCGTTGACTGAAGCGGCTTCTAAAATGGCTGAGCAGGCTGCGGCGCAAGGTGAAGATGTCACCGATGCGGCGGATGAAGAAACCACGGAAGTGAAAGATGATGATGTGGTGGATGCTGAATTTGAAGAAGTTGATGAAAGCGACGCAAAATAAAGTAAGTCTTTACTTTAAGGGCTTATTTTAAGCACTAGGCAAGCAGGCGCGGGAGTTATCCCGCGCCTGCTTTGTTCTAAATGATAGGGTTGTAAGATGGAAAAAGCATGTTTTTATGAAACGCTAAGCGTATCGCGCACGGCGACTGAGACAGAAATCAAGAAGTCATATCGACGGATGGCGATGAAGTATCATCCTGACCGCAATCCGGATAATGCGGATGCCGAAGCGCATTTCAAAGAAGCAAAAGAAGCTTACGAGATTTTGTCGGATAGCCAAAAGCGGACGGCTTATGATCAATTTGGTCATGCAGGCGTCGATCAAAGCGCAGGTGGCGGTGGCCATGGTGGGTTTGGTGCGGGTGGTTTTGGCGATATGTTTAATGATATTTTTGGTAACGGTCGTCAACAGCAAAATTATCGCGGTGCAGACTTACGCTATCATTTAGATTTGAGTCTAGAAGAGGCGATAGAAGGGGCTACCTCAAAAATCCGTATTCCAACGCGGACAGATTGTAAAACATGTAAAGGCTCTGGTGCTAAAAAAGGCACTAAACCGGTAACGTGTACGACTTGTGCTGGCCATGGCCAAGTGCGCATGCAGCAAGGATTCTTTTCAGTGCAGCAGCCTTGTCCACATTGCCATGGTACCGGGCAGATGATTACTGATCCTTGTGATGATTGTCATGGCGAAGGCCAGATCCAAGAACATAAAACGTTATCTGTAAAAGTGCCACCGGGTGTGGATACGGGTGATCGTATTCGCTTAACCGGTGAAGGCGAAGCGGGCACGCATGGGGCGGAAGCTGGCGATTTATATGTTGAGGTGCAAGTATTACCGCATGATGTTTTTACGCGTGATGGCAATACGTTATATTGCGAAGTGCCGTTAGATTTTGTGACGGCCAGCTTGGGTGGCGAATTAGAAGTGCCAACGTTGAACGGCAAAGCAAATCTGAAGATCCCAGAGGGCTCGCAAACTAATCAACAGTTCCGTTTGAAAGGGAAAGGTGTAAAATCAGTGCGAAGCAGTCGCACAGGTGATTTGATTTGCCAGGTGACATTAGAAACACCCGTAAAATTGACTAAGCAGCAGAAAAAATTATTAAAAGAATTTGGTGACACGGTGCAGGGTAATCGTAAGCATAGCCCACAGCATAGTTCGTGGCTAGATAACGTCAAAAAGTTTTTCGATTAAAAAAACGATTGCTCGCGTCGTCTTTTCCAATATGGACGGCGTTAAAATAATCTCAAAATGCTTATGTACTACGTGTACACTGCGCTTTTGAGATTATTTTGCCTTGCCACATCGAAAAATACTTAGCGAGCAATCGTTTTTCGGGCATTTATTAAAGGTATTATTTAAAGGGTGGCGCCCCTTTTAGAGGAATTAAAATGGCAACATGTATCGCAATTAATGGCGCAGCAGGGCGAATGGGTCGCTGCTTAATTCAGGCCGTGGCACAAACGGATGGTTTAGTATTAAGCGCGGCGATTGATCGGGCAGATTCTAGCTTAATCGGTGCAGATGCGGGTGAACTGGCGGGTGTTGGAAAATTGGGTGTGGAGATTACTTCTGATGTAGTGGCAGCGACGGTTGATTCAGATGTGTTGATTGATTTTACGTTGCCGGAAGTGACGATGGCGGTATTGCCGCATTGTGTTGCGAACCAATGCCGTTTGGTGATTGGCACCACGGGATTTGATGATGCGCAAAAAGCAACTTTGATGGCGGCGACTTCAAGCCTTGCGATGGTATTGGCGCCAAATATGAGTGTGGGCGTTAACTTAACCTTTAAGCTATTAGAAATGGCAGCTAAAGTGTTGGGTGATGATGTAGATGTTGAAATCACGGAAGCGCACCATCGCCATAAAGTGGATGCACCATCGGGCACGGCGTTACGGATGGGCGAAGTGGTTGCTGATGCCTTGGGGCGTGATTTGAAAACCTGCGCAGTCTATGGCCGAGAAGGCAGAACAGGTGAGCGTGATCGTAATACGATTGGTTTTGCGACTGTCCGTGCGGGCGATATTGTCGGCGATCATACGGTGATGTTTGCATCGGAGGGTGAGCGTGTTGAAATTACACATAAAGCCTCTAGTCGTATGACGTTTGCTTTGGGTGCGATGCGAGCTTCTAGCTGGTTAATGGCTCAATCATCAGGATTATTTGATATGCAGGATGTGCTCGATCTGAGAAACTAGCGGAGAAACAAGCAAAAGCCACCTAATTCGAAAGAGTTAGGTGGCTTTTTTGATCTTAATCATTAGAAGAGCATCCTTAGTAACTGTTTTTATAGTATGTTTTCCGTCTTGGGTTGCGGTTTATATAGAATCAGTTGAACATTGAGTTGCCATCAAGATCGAAGTATGTTCTATTAGACGCTGAAGTGTGTCGATAGTGGCGTGTTTCGAGGTCGTTTTTTGCTGATTTGTTTGTGTTATTAAAGAAGATAAAAATAATTAATAACAAAAGCAGAGTGGCTTTTTTATTTTAATTTTTTAGAGAGAGAAAATTATGTTTCCATTAGCGTTAAGTATTGGTGTTTTAGGTGGTGTTGCAACTTGGCTTGCATTCGGTCCGTTATCAAGTTTAGTTGTGATCTGGGGTATCTTCGTTGCTTGGGGTGCATTTTTCCATAGTGGCGGTGATAGCGCTGCATTACGTAGTACAATTATCTGCGGTATCTTAGGTGCTGTATTAGCGGGTATTGCATTGTTCTTAGCAGGTGTTTTACCACTAGGTGGTTTAGCTGCGCCTGTTGCCGTAGGTTTAATGGTATTTGTTTTGGTTATGTTGGCTTCAATCCCTGCATTCTCAACAATTCCTGCAGCGGTATATGGCTTTGCGTTAACTGCAGCATATGCATTAACAACAAGTGGTGCTAGCGTAACTGCGATGTCAGCATCTAACCCTGTTGTTGTGATTTCTTTATCAATCATCGTTGGTGCGGTATTTGGCCTGATTTCTGGTAAAGTAGCCGGTATGATTTCTGGTAGTTAAGATTGCATTAGAGCTTTAGCCATTAAGGTTTAGCTTAATAGAATGAAAAAAGCCGTTTTCCTGTGATGGGAAAGCGGCTTTTTTATGGTGGAATTTTCAATTAGAGACACCTTTTGAACGCCTCAGGCCGAACGGGCATAATATTATCCAGCAAGCTTCTTGCGAAGCACGTCATTCACTTGGGCAGGGTTTGCCTTGCCTTTCGAGGCTTGCATCACTTGGCCCACAAAGAAGCCAAGCAATTGCTCTTTACCGGCGCGGAATTCAGCCGCTTGATCCGGATGCTGGGCAATCACTTCATCAATCATCGCTTCAATAGCGCCAGAATCGGTGACTTGTTTGAGACCTTTCGCCTCAATAATCTCATCAGCAGATTTGCCTTCACCAGTCCATAAAGCATCGAATACTTTCTTGGCAATATTACCAGAGATTGTATTATCGCTGATGCGGCTCAGTAAGCCAGCAAACATCGCGGTATCCACTGGGGATTCTGAAATATCAATATCCGCTTTATTCAGCGCAGCAGAAAGCGTACCGATAACCCAGTTCGCACAGAGTTTTGGATCGCTAGGCGCTGCTTGCTTGAGTGCAGATTCAAAATAGTCTGCTAATTCTCGGGTAGCCGTTAACACCATGGCATCATAGTCAGACAGCTTAAATTCTGTAACAAAACGATCGCGTTTCGCATTAGGAAGTTCTGGCAATGTGCTGCGAATAGATTCGATCATGTCTTCTTCTAACACTAAAGGCAGTAGATCTGGATCGGGGAAGTAGCGATAGTCATTGGCTTCTTCTTTGCTTCGCATTGAGCGTGTTTCATTTTTATCGGCGTCATATAAACGTGTTTCTTGAACGACCGTACCGCCATCTTCTAACAACTCAATTTGGCGTTCAACTTCGACATTGATACCACGCTCTACATTGCGGAAAGAGTTAATGTTTTTTAATTCTGCACGGGTGCCTAATTCTGTTTGACCCATCGGGCGCACAGACACATTGGCATCGCAGCGAAAAGAGCCTTCCTGCATATTGCCATCGCAAATTTCAATGTAGCGCACAAGCGCATGAATCTTTTTCATATACGCAACTGCTTCTTTTGCCGAACTCATATCGGGTTCAGATACAATTTCGAGCAAGGGCGTACCCGCGCGATTAAGATCGACACCGGTTTGGCCTTCAAAAGCACCATGCATTGATTTGCCAGCATCTTCTTCAAGATGAGCACGGGTGATGCCGATGATTTTTTCTGAGCCGTCTTCTAGTTCAATCGTGAGTTCACCTTTGCCGACAACAGGCAATTCGAATTGACTAATTTGGTAGCCTTTTGGTAAATCAGGATAGAAATAGTTTTTGCGTTCAAACACAGAGCGTGGCGTTAATTCGGCACCCACCGCTAAGCCAAATTTGATCGCCATTTTGACGGCTTCTTGGTTCAATACGGGCAAAACACCAGGGAAGCCTAAATCAACCGCGCAGGCTTGCGTATTAGGTTCAGCGCCATATTGCGTGGATGCCCCCGAGAATATTTTTGATTTGGTGGCGAGTTGGGCATGAATTTCTAGCCCGATAACAACTTCCCATTCCATGATTTTTAGCCTGCTAATATTGCGTTAAGCTGTTTATTATATCATTCAGTCTCGGAAGCTGATACTTTCCCAGCCATTCTGTTTTGCTGCATTGCGCAACTTATCGTCTGCGTCAACTACAATAGGGTTGCTTACGAGTTCAAGCAGCGGTAAATCATTATGGGAATCACTATAAAAAGTGCTGTTTTCCAAGTCGAGATCGCGATTGTTCAGCCAATCCATAAGCCGCGTGACCTTGCCTTGTTGATAGGAAGGCACACCCGCAATACCGCCGGTATATTCCCCATCGTGCATTTCTGCTTCAGTGGCAATTAAATTGGGAATGCCTAATCGCCCAGCGATTGGTGCAGTGATAAAACTATTGGTGGCGGTAATCATTAATAAGGTATCGCCTTGCTCTCGGTGGGCGGCAATCCGTGCTTCGCCCGTAGGCAAAATAATCGGTTCAATTTTTTGCTGCAAATAATCAGCGCGCCAGCGTTGTAAATCCACCATTGTATTATCGGCAAACGGCTTAAATTGAAAGGTAAGGAAATCTGTAATATCCATTTCACCGGCGAGGTATTCATCATAGAATCGTTGATTTTCAGCAGCATGAAATTCAGCATCGACTAATCCATTTTCTACCAAATATTGTCCCCACAGGTAATCACTATCCCCTGCAAGTAAGGTATTGTCTAAATCAAAAATGGCCAGTGCCATGTCATCAATCCCAAAGATAAATTGACATTGTAAGGGAAAACCATTGCATTCGTTCGGCGTATTGTCTAATCTAGGAATCATTGATGAATTTTATGCCTTAAATAGACTTACAATTTAGGGTTTCAGAGTATAGGACAGTGATCGACCAAGAAGGTTATCGAGCAAATGTAGGGATTATTCTGTGTAATGCACAGGATCAAGTGTTATGGGCGCAACGCCGACAGCATAATTCATGGCAATTTCCGCAAGGCGGCGTCGAGCCAGATGAAACACCAGAGCAAGCTATGTATCGCGAGTTGGGTGAAGAAGTCGGTCTTGAGCCTCAGCATGTTGAGATATTGGGCGTTACCTCAGATTGGCTGCGTTATCGCTTGCCCAAGCAGTATATCCGCAGTGGCAATGACCCCGTGTGTATCGGCCAGAAGCAGCATTGGTTTTTAATGCGTTTTAAAGGCGAAGAAGGGGATGTGCGGCTAGATCGACAAACACCGCCTGAATTTGATGATTGGCGTTGGGTCGATTATTGGCAGCCGGCACAAGAGATTGTATTCTTCAAACGCGAAGTGTATCAACTCGCCTTACATGAATTAGCACCGATCTTATTTCCTGAATATAAGGCGCGGATTGAGGCGGCGAAGAAGCGGGGTTGATAAACTAGCGGGGGGCATGTAATAATGCTAGCTGAATCATAAGCATATTTAACTATGGTTTGTTCAAATATAATTTACTTATTTAGCTCAAGATTATTACTTAATTCTGGAGAATAAAATGATTAAACTACGCTATATGGTGCCTATATTGACGGTACTATCTTTACAGCCCGTATTAGCAAACGAGGCAATCCAATCAGCCCCCTTATTATATGGAAATAGCATTCATTGTTTAGTTAGTAATGCATCAAACAATAAGGTTAAATTAGACTACATTCAGTTTCGGCGTTTGGATGGTACTATTCTAGGAGGTGGCGCGAGTACCTGCTCAAGCAACGAGTTGAAGCCAGGGGAGGGGTGCTTTCTTACTCAAGTGGGATCAGGTTTTGGCGCGCCCGTTTACTGTAGGGTGCAACATGATGGAGAATCGGGAGATATACTGGGTGTAATACAAGGAGTGCCCACAACCCATAATTCAGCAATAATGTTAATGCCAGCAGCATTCCAAGGCGGGGCTCCAGGGTCTACAGCTACCCCTACTCTGCCAGAGGGTGGTGAATTGACACAATAAAGAGAGACAACTATAAATTTAGGAGCAGGCATAACACCTGCTCCTAAAAGTGTCGCTTAACTATGTTGGTAGTGCTTTTTCAATGCTACTTTCACTTCCCAAGAGCCTTTCCAGCCTAGTGGGAATACGACTAAATCGCCGGCTTTGAAGGTGGTTGATGCGCTGCCATCTTCTGGCGTCATTTCGCATTCGCCAGCTAAGATGAATGCGGTTTCTATGGTGGTGAAATCCCAAGGGAATACAGACACTTCTTTTTCCCATGTTGGCCAGCTAGGCACACCCATTTCATCTAAAAGTGCTTGGCTTGGATTGCTATCTACGGTAATTGTTGGCATTGTTTTTTCCTAAATTTTAAGAGGTCGTACGAAAAAGTTCTCGTGCAAGGCTCTCTTGTGTATGATTTGATTTCTCATGTATTATTGCATGAGGACGGGATAGAATAAGGGGTTAAGCTGTGATTATCAAGCGTTTATACTCGTGATCATTCAATGTGTGAAGATTTAGGGCAAAAATAGAATGTCAGAGCAAGGCGCAATGTGTAGATAATGGCTAGCCCTTATCAAGAATTGCAACGCAGCACTGGCTTCCTAGCTTTTGGTATAAAATTTACAGATTGAATCATTACGGGTATAGCTGTTTTATGAATACTTTGGCATTGCGTTGATTGTTATATAAGCTCTGACGCGCCATCGGTAAATCATCTATTTTGGCCGCTTGGAAGCCATGCTCTAGGAACCAATGCGCGGTTTGCGTGGTGAGCACGCAGAGTTTATTTAACCCTGCTTCACGCGCTTGGTTTTCTAGGCTATCAAATAGATATTCCCCGCGCCCTGCGTTGCGGTAATTCGGATCAACAGCGAGGCAAGCAAGCTCGGCGGTATCGCTATCAGGATATTGATAGAGCGCCGCGCAGGCGACGATGCTATTATCGCGTTCCATCACGGTGAAGAACTCGACTTCAGATTCTAGCCGTTCACGGGAGCGAGGCATTAAAGTGCCATTGGCCTCTAACGGGGCGATCAATTCTAAAATCCCACCCACATCTTGCACGGTGGCAGAGCGGGTATTTTCAAAGGGCTTTTTTGAAATTAGCGTACCTACACCATCATGACTGAATAATTCTTGCAATAAAGCACCATCGAGTTGACGATCAATTAGATGGACGCGATTCACACCTGCTTCACAGGCGGTGGCGGCGGACTGGAGTAAGTGATTACTTTCTATTTTTAGCCTTTCTTTCGCTTGTGGTAGCGTTATCTCGAGCGGTAGTTTGTCAGTCATGTCGCCAATGAAGATAAGCTTGTCTACAGCCATTGTACTCGCGACTTTCGTGGCAACTGCTTCAGCAGATAAATTGAATATTTCGCCCGTTGCGGAATAACCCAATGGTGCGAGCAAAACGATATTTTCCTGTGCTAATTGGGCCTGAATGCCTTCGATATCTACTTTTCTAATGTTGCCGGTATGTTGGAAATCTACACCCTCTTTTACGCCCATTGGCTGGGCGGTAATAAAATTACCGCTGGTGCAACGGATTTTGGCATCGCTCATCGGTGTGTTCGGTAGGCCGAAAGAGAATTGCGCTTGGATATGGGTTTTTAAGGTGCCGATGACGTTGATTGCAATCGCAAGACTGGCATCATCCGTTACCCGTAAATCTTGATGATATTGCGCAGTAATACCTGCTGCTTCACACGCTGCAGCAATTTGTTTGCGTGCGCCAAAGGTCACGATAAGTTTAATGCCTAAGCTATTGAGCAAGGCAATATCATGGATAAGGCTGGAGAACCCTTTATCGGCAACGGTATCACCATCAATGGCGATAACAAAGGTAGCACCACGATGTGCATGAATATAAGGCGCAGCCGCACGAAACCAGTCGGTGGTGGTTTTGTGATCAACGGTGGGCGTATTCGCAGCCATCTTATATTCCTGTGGTAAAATCAGAGCCTATTATATCAGCAGCAAACAATAGCCGGAGAACACCATGCCAGAATACCGTTCAAAAACATCAACCGCAGGCCGTAATATGGCGGGTGCTCGCGCACTATGGCGCGCGACAGGGATGACGGATGATGATTTTAATAAGCCGATTATTGCGGTTGCGAATTCATTTACCCAGTTTGTGCCTGGCCATGTGCATTTGAAAGATATGGGCCAGTTGGTTGCACGGGAAATTGAGAAAGCGGGCGGTGTGGCAAAAGAATTTAATACCATTGCGGTGGATGATGGTATCGCGATGGGGCATGGCGGCATGCTGTATAGCTTGCCTTCGCGCGATATTATTGCGGATTCTGTGGAATATATGGTGAATGCGCATTGTGCGGATGCGATTGTGTGTATTTCAAACTGCGATAAGATCACGCCGGGCATGTTGATGGCAGCATTGCGTTTGAATGTTCCAGTGATTTTCGTATCAGGCGGCCCGATGGAAGCGGGTAAAACGAAATTAGCAGGCAAAGAGGTGAAGCTTGATTTAGTTGATGCGATGGTGCAGGCGGCAGATGACAGTGTGAGCGATGAAGATGTAGCGCAGGTGGAACGCTCGGCTTGTCCAACCTGTGGCTCTTGCTCGGGTATGTTTACAGCGAACTCGATGAACTGCTTAACCGAAGCATTAGGCTTATCATTGCCGGGCAATGGTTCTTTGCTTGCAACACATGCTGATCGTGAAGAATTATTCTTAGAGGCCGGCAGAAAAATCGTTGGCTTAGCCAAGCGCTATTATGAGCAGGATGATGAGAGCACCTTACCGCGTTCGATTGCGACTAAAGCCGCATTTGAAAATGCGATTTCGCTGGATATTGCGATGGGTGGGTCGACCAATACCGTGTTGCATCTATTGGCGGCGGCGCATGAAGGCGAGGTTGATTTCACGATGAATGATATTGATCGTATGTCTCGCAAAGTGCCTAATTTATGTAAGGTTGCCCCCGCGACTGCGCTTTATCATATGGAAGATGTGCATCGTGCAGGTGGGGTGATGGGGATTTTAGGAGAGCTGGCGGCAGGTGGTTTATTGCATACCGATGTACCGACGGTGACTGAGCCAACGCTGGCAAAAACGTTGGCAAAATGGGATATTCAGCGCACAGACAACCCGCAAGCAAAGCAACGCTTTCTAGCCGGCCCTGCAGGGATCCCAACACAAACCGCCTTCAGCCAAGCCACACGCTGGCCAAGCCTTGACCAAGATCGTGAAGGTGGGTGTATCCGCGATATCGAACATGCCTATAGTCAAGATGGTGGATTAGCCGTGTTATTCGGTAATCTGGCAGAACTGGGCTGTATTGTTAAAACAGCGGGCGTGGATGACGATAATCTCACGTTTACAGGCCGCGCGCGGATTTTTGAAGCACAAGAAGATTCTGTTACCGCTATTTTGACCGAGCAAGTTGAAGCCGGCGATGTGGTGATTATTCGGTATGAAGGCCCCAAAGGTGGCCCGGGCATGCAAGAAATGCTCTATCCCACCAGCTATCTTAAATCGAAGGGTTTAGGGAAAGCTTGTGCTTTATTAACAGATGGTCGTTTTTCAGGTGGTACGTCGGGCCTCTCAATTGGCCATGCTTCGCCTGAAGCAGCAGAAGGCGGTAATATTGGTTTGGTGGAAGAAGGCGATACGATTATCATTGATATCCCGAACCGCACCATTAATATGGATGTATCAGATACGGTATTGGCAGAACGCCGTGCGGCGATGGAAGCGCGTGGTGATAAGGCGTGGCAACCGGTGAATCGTGAGCGACAAGTGAGCCTCGCATTGCAAGCCTATGCAGCGTTAACGACATCAGCATCACGTGGCGCTGTGCGGGACGTGGCGCAGTTGAAGAAATAAATAACAGGATTTAAAGAAGAAGGAAAGCGATGAAGAAAATACAGATTATGTTGATGTTTGGGTTTTTCCTGATGAGTATCAATCAGGTAATGGCGATTTCTGAGAATGATGTATTAGGCATCTGGTTGAATCAAGCGGGTGATGGTGAGATTGAAATTTCTCGGCAAGGGGACGTGCTTATTGGTGTCATTGTAGGGAACACCGATCCCGATGCAGCCGATCGCAAAGATATCCATAACCCAGATCTAGCATTAAGAACGCGTTCTTTATCGGGGTTAATAGTGTTTGGCGATATGGCTTACCAAGGCAAGAACAAGTGGAAAGGCGGTTGGATATACGACCCTAACAATGGCAAAACCTATAAATGTAAAATGACTTTGAAAGACGCGAATACACTCAGGATTCGTGGCTTTATTGGTGTGTCTTTAATCGGTCGAACAGAAGAATGGAAGCGAAAATCAATAAACTAGAGGTGATAAGGGATGAGTGGGCAGAATAAGTGTGCATTGGTGACAGGGGCATCAAGCGGATTTGGTGTTGAATTTTGTCATTTATTGGCAGGTGAAGGCTATGATTTAGTGATTGTTGCCCGTCGTGAAGATAAATTGCAGGCATTGGCGACTCAGATACGAGAACAAAGTGGGAAAAATGTAACGGTGTTGGCGATGGACTTGACGAAAGAGGCGGCAGCGGAATCTTTATATCAATCAGTTCAAGTGCAGGGGATGAAAGTTGATTTGCTAGTGAATAACGCAGGTGTAGGTCGCTTTGGTGAATTCCACGAGATGGACCAGCAGGAAAATGAGGATATGATTAAGCTTAATATCCTAGCGCTAACTTCTTTGACGCGATTATTTGGCAAGGATATGCTCGCTGCAGGACAAGGACATATCCTGAATGTGGCCTCTATTGCTGCTTTTCAACCTTCAGGACCACGATTTGCAGTGTATTATGCGAGTAAGACCTATGTATTATCGTTGACGCGATCGTTACGCGAAGAATTTAAAGGCACTGGAGTGGTTCTTACGACGCTTTGCCCAGGCCCGGTTAAGACCGAGTTTGGTGATGATGATGCTGTTCAGAATACACGTTTATACAAAATGTTAGCGAGTGGCTCTGCCAAACAGGTGGCCGCAGCTGGATATCAGGGTTTAATGAAAAATAAGGCGACAGTTGTGCCGGGTATGATGAATAAGTTGTTGGCTTTTGGCGGAGAATTACCGCCGCGCATTTTTGCAAGGATAACCAATCAATATTTGCTGGGGAAAAGCAAGGATTAAGCCTGTTGCCAAGGTAGGCGAATCGGAAAGTCTTTATTACGGAAAAATGGGATGAGGATCATGCCCGCAAGAAATCCCCCGATATGGGCACCAAAAGCAACGCCACCCTCACTAGGATTGCTGCCCATTGAGTTAAAAAGCTGCATACCAAACCAGAGCAGGAGCACGTAGACAGCGGAGATACGCATTGTAATCAGGCCAAAAGGAATCAGCATGAGCACTTTAGCATGGGGGAATAAGAGTAAATAAGCCCCTAATACGCCAGAAATTGCACCACTGGCACCCACCATAGGAATGGTCGAAGTAGGGTCTGGTATGGCTTGAGCATATACGGCGGCGACACCACAGAGCAGATAGAAGACAATAAATTTCACATGCCCCATTGCATCTTCGACATTATTACCAAAAATCCAAAGGAATAAGATATTCCCGCCTAAGTGCATCCAACTACCATGCATAAACATGGACGTAAAAATAGTCAGCCATGCGGGAACAAGTGCTATTTCAGCGGGTATGGATTGATTCTCAAGCAAGACAGCAGGAATCACGCCTAAACTATAAATCGCTTGCTGAACTTGATTGCCTAGTGAGGCTTCCCAAAAATAAACCAAGCAACAGAGCGCAATCAGCGCGAAGGTGACGAATGGTGTGATGACGGTGGGGTTGTCATCATGTAGCGGAATCATCCTAGCGGTGTTCGCATATTAGAAGTTGCTGCTATAGCCTGATTTTCGTTGAAATCGAAGACGAGGTAAGATTAAGCCGAGAATAATCCCGCCAAATAATACCGCGGCACCAACGAGGAACCAGCGTTTGCGTTCATTGGCGTTTAGGGCATTGTTTTCAATGGTAACGGCTTGCAGTTCACGATCGATTTCTTGTATTTTGACTTTGAGCTGGCTATTTTCATTGGAGAGCGCCACCGCATTTGAAGAGGTGAGGCGGAGTTCGCCCAATTCTTGTTTTAGGCGTTCAGCCGTTTGTTGTAGGGTTTCGTTGGCGCTGCCTGCATCATTGTTTTGAAGGGTTAGCCCTGATATTTCTTGTTGTGATTCGCTGATGGAACGTTCGAGTTCGATGACTTTTTTTTGGCTTTCTGCCAGTAGGTTTCGGGCGCTGCCTTCATCACTCAGATAGCGCGTGAGCACCCAGCCTGTTGCACCCTCTTCAGTTTTAACTTGGGTATAGTTTTTATTTGCCTGCAAGACGGTGAGCGGATCACCGCTGGTTAACATTTTCCGAATACCAAATTTAATACCTTGGCCACTGCGCATCGGGATCTCTAACTGATCGGAGACATAACGTGTTGCCGCATAACTAGGGGATAAGGGCAGCAAAAGCAGGAGGGCGATAACGCTGATAAAAATAGTTTTCACACGTGTTTCCAAAAAGAAAGTTAAGAACACGTATTATCGTGGGTTCAAGGACACACTGCAAGTTATCGCTTTGCTTTTAGCGCATAGGACTTGAAATGTGCATCAGTTGCCCCGATGTTTAGTTTCAAGTATATATTAAAGGTTGGCGCAAAAGATGTTTCGCTTATTGTTTGGTTTATTTCTGGTTATCCCGCTTGTAGAGATTTATTTCTTATTGAAGGTGGGTGATATTATTGGTGCTGGTTGGACGGTGTTTGCTGTTGTTGGCACGGCGATTTTAGGCGCAGGATTATTACGCGTTCAAGGTGCGTCGACATTATTGCGGGCGCAATCCAATGCGTTAAAAGGTCAGTTACCTGCGATGGAAATGATGGAAGGCGTGGCATTAGCCGCGAGCGGTTTGCTGTTGCTGACCCCAGGATTTGTAACGGATACCATTGGCTTTATTTTGCTCACGCCACCGCTACGCCGTGGCTTGATCAAATTGGCCATGAAAAAAGGCCAAGGTCGGGCCAACTGGCAACAAACAATGCGCCAGCCAGGCGCATCGGCTGAAGATTCAACCATCATAGAAGGCGAGATTGTAGATTCAGATGATCTACATTTGAGATAAACGTTCTCCCCCCTTGAAAAACAATTAAGCCGACCCCATTAAAGTCGTTCAACCTTATTTAATATTTTATTTTGGAGATTTAGATGAATATTCGTCCCCTACATGATCGTGTGATCGTACGTCGTATGGAAGAAGAAACAACCAGCGCAGGCGGAATTATTATTCCGGATAATGCGGCTGAGAAACCCGCTAGTGGCGAAATCGTTGCCGCAGGGAAAGGCAAGATTACAGATTCAGGTGATGTGCGTGCGATGGATGTTAAAGTCGGCGATAAAATCTTGTTTGGTAAATATGCCGGTACAGAAATCAAAGTTGACGGCGAAGAATTGCTCGTTATGAAAGAAGATGACATTGTTGCAGTAATCGAAGACTAATAGTCTCTTACTCACGAACTAAATAATTTTAAGAGGAAATAAATCATGGCGGCTAAAGAAGTCAAATTTGGTGCAGATGCGCGTAGTTTAATGATCAATGGCGTGAACACGCTGGCAGATGCAGTGAAAGTAACCTTGGGGCCTAAAGGCCGTAACGTTATTTTGGATAAAAGTTATGGCGCACCCACTATCACTAAAGATGGTGTATCAGTGGCGAAAGAAATCGAATTAGAAAATAAATTCGAAAATATGGGCGCACAAATGGTGAAAGAAGTGGCATCAAATACTTCTGATGCTGCGGGTGATGGCACCACAACAGCCACCGTATTGGCCCAAGCGATTTTGCGTGAAGGCATGAAAGCCGTTGCGGCAGGCATGAACCCAATGGATCTAAAACGCGGCATTGATAAAGCAGTCGGCGCGGCTGTTGAAAAATTAGAAGGTATGTCTACGGCGTGTAATGATGATAAATCAATCGCACAAGTCGGTACCATTTCTGCCAACTCAGATGCATCAGTGGGCGGTATCATTGCTGAAGCGATGCAGAAAGTAGGTAAAGAAGGCGTGATCACGGTTGAAGATGGCAGCGGCTTTGATAATGAGCTTGATGTGGTTGAAGGCATGCAGTTCGATCGCGGTTATCTATCACCTTATTTTGTAACAGACCAACAAACCATGGCAGCTGATTTAGATGATCCGTTTGTTTTATTATTTGATAAAAAAATCTCAAACATTCGTGAATTATTACCAACATTAGAAGCGGTTGCTAAATCGAGCCGTCCGCTATTGATTATTGCTGAAGATGTTGAAGGTGAAGCATTGGCAACCTTGGTTGTGAATAGCATGCGTGGTATCGTGAAAGTGTGCGCAGTGAAAGCACCTGGCTTTGGCGATCGTCGTAAAGCGATGTTAGAAGATATTGCAACGCTAACAGGCGGGGTGGTTATTTCTGAAGAAGTCGGTTTGAATCTTGAGAAAGTAACGTTAGATGATTTAGGCCAAGCGAAGAAAATTACCATCAGCAAAGAAAACACCACTATTATTGATGGTGCAGGTAACGGCACTGATATCACAGCGCGGGTTGAACAAATTCGTGCTCAAATTGAAGATTCTAGCTCTGATTATGATAAAGAGAAGTTGCAAGAACGTGTGGCTAAATTGGCTGGCGGTGTTGCAGTGATTAAAGTCGGCGCAGCAACTGAAATGGAAATGAAAGAGAAAAAAGCCCGGGTTGAAGATGCATTGCATGCAAC
>CAZRAY010000032.1:0-22221 GCA_964598235.1 uncultured Piscirickettsiaceae bacterium | reverse complement strand
CGGTAGTTCAGCTGGTTAGAATGCTGGCCTGTCACGCCGGAGGTCGCGGGTTCGAGTCCCGTCCGCTCCGCCATAATAAATTAGGCGCACGTTGTGCGCCTTTTTTTTTGATTTTTTTTCGATTTAAGGTTGTTAAGTTATGTTAGAAATTATCCGACAAGGTGTAAAAGGCTGGGTTGGTTGGTCAATTATCGGGGTTATCTGTCTGACCTTTGCATTATTTGGTTTGAATTCCTATTTTAATGGCCCTATTGATCCGGTAGTTGCTGATATCAATGGTGAGCAAATCAAACAATCAGAATTTCGCCGCGCTTATGAACAATATCGAAATCGGATTCGAAACATGATGGGTGAAAACTATCGCCCTGAAATGGTAGAAGGCATGGCGGCAAAAGAAAACGTATTAAATGGCCTAATAGAAGAAAAAGTATTAATGCAGGCGGGTGCAAATTTAGGCCAATATATTAGTAATGATGATTTGTCAGAAATCGTCAGGAAAACCCCCGCTTTCCAGAAAGAAGGCATATTTGATCAACAAACGTATATGGCATTGTTATCGCGTTCGGGGATGACGCCAGATATTTACGAAGCACGATTACGGACAGAGCTACTCTCTAAAGAATTCATGGGAAATGTGCAACAAACAGCCTTTGTTACTGCCAATCAGGTCGACGCACAATTACAATTGCAAAATCAAACTCGCGAAGTGGCTTATGGCGTTATTGCCTTGGCGGATTATGCGCCAATGGCATCAATTGATGAAGCGGCAATTCAAGCCTATTATGATAGTCATTTAGAAACCTACACATCACCAGAAAGAGTAACGGTCGATTATATTGAGTTATCGGTTGCTGAGTTATTGAAAACAATAACGTTTGCAGATGAAGACTTAATTGCATTTTATGAAGATAAAAAGGCACAATTTGTTGAGCCAGAACAACGTAGTGCAAGTCATATTTTATTTGAAGGAAATGATGAAAATGCAGACGCTATATTAGCTAAAGTAACGGATATCAAAGCGCGCCTCGCACAGGGTGAAACTTTTGAGGTATTAGCAACAGAATTGTCTGAAGATATTGGTTCGGCTAAAAAAGGCGGTGATTTAGGTTACTTCCCGCGTGGCGTAATGGGCGATGCATTTGATGAAGCGGTATTCGATTTAGCAACGGTGGGTGATGTCAGTGAGATTGTGAAAGGGGAAGGGAGTTATCATCTGATTAAATTAACAGGGAAGCGTGAACCCGCCGAAAAAGCATTTGATATGGTGCGTAGCGAGGTGGAAGCCTTATATCGTACACAGCAAGCAGAAACTAAATTTTATGATTTGGCAGAAGAATTAACAGATGTCAGTTATGAAAATCCTGAAAATCTAGCCGTGACAGCAGAAACGCTTGGCTTGGCAATACAAACAACATCAGACTTCACGCGCGGAGGTGGTGCGGGTATTGCTGCAGATAAAAAAGTGATTGCTGCCGCATTTTCAGACAATGTATTGAATAAAGATGAGAATAGCGACGTGATTGAATTGAACAAAGATCAGTTGATTGTGTTGCATGTAAATACGCATACGATGGAAAGTCAATTATCGCTTGAAACAGTTTCTGAGATTATTAAAACCCAGCTGACGGCTGAAAAAGGCAGAGAGTTAGCGGTAACTGCTGGTGAAGAAATCGTCACGAAACTACAGGCAGGTGAAGCGGTTGACACCTTATTTACAGCTGAGGGTGCATGGCAAGAAAAAGCAAATTATGACCGCAACGATTCAGCATTAAACGCACAAATCAGTCAACAAGTCTTTGCTATGCCACGTTCTGTGGCAGGAGAAGTGCAATATAAAGGGTTTACGGTACAGAATGGCAATTATATCGTTGCTGCTTTGTATAATGTCTCTGATGGGGAGTTGGCGACAATAGAGACGGCTACACGTGACACGATGTTGACACAGTTGAAACAGGCGCTAGCGCGCAGCGAAACACAAGCGTTGATTGCTTCATTGAAAGAGAATGCACAGATTGAAACTTTTTTGAAGAATATTGAATAAAAGAAAATAGGATGCAAGACACAAAAAAGGCGCTGTAACAGCGCCTTTTTTGTGTCTGTTTTTTAGGAAGCTTTGTTAGCGATCTGCACTGCCCGTGATGTTGTAGCCCGCATCAACAAAGGTGATTTCACCCGTGATACCTGATGCTAAATCAGAGCATAGAAAGGCAGCGGTATTGCCGACTTCTTCAATAGTGACATTGCGACGTAGTGGTGAATTGCGCGCACTAAACGCTAATTTTTTGCCAAAATCGCTGATGCCTGCTGCTGCAAGGGTTTTAATAGGGCCTGCTGAGATGGCATTCACCCGCGTGCCTTGTGGACCGAGTGCATCTGCCATATAACGTACACTTGCTTCTAGCGCTGCTTTGGCAACTCCCATTACATTATAGTTTTCTAAGGCCCGATCAGCGCCTAAGTAGCTTAAGGTGAGTAGTGCACCGTTACGGCCCGCCATCATTTCAGCCCCTGCTTTAGCGAGTGCGGCAAAGCTATATACGCTGATGTCATGTGCAATTGCAAAACCTTCACGAGTAACACTTTCAACATAATTACCTTGTAATAATTCACGTGGTGCAAAGCCAACAGAATGAACGATAATATCAAGGCCATCCCAATGTTGGCCTAATTGATCAAATACGGTTTTAATTTCATTGTCATTTGCCACATCACACGGGAATAAGAGGTCAGGACTCGAACCGCATTCTGCAGCAATTTTTTCGACACGGCTTTTTAATTTATCCGTTTGATAGGTAAAAGCAATATCTGCCCCTTCACGCGCCATTGCTAGCGCAATACCTGAGGCAATTGAGCGAGGGCTAGCAACGCCTACGATCAATACCCGCTTGTTTTGTAAAAATCCCATCAGTTGTTATTTCCTATAAATAGTCAATCGAATCTTTCTAGGTTACCGTAAATGAGACATAACAGGAAGCGGTTTTGCTATGTTTAGTTAATGATAGTGTGGGCATGCTTTGTTATAATGGACTTGGTAAACTAAATCGCATGCTGATTTTAAGTGGCTTACCTGCTATTATTAACAGCTAGTTTGGTAGTAAAACACTTCTACTTCGATCATTGAATCTATTTGAAACCTTTGTGTGTATTTATGGGGAATGAATTATGGCTTTAACTCAAAATAAAATTTTTATGGTCGCTTTGCTTTTAATGGGTGCACTGGCAGCGACGTTTTTAATGAGCAACGCTGCTGCGGCCGCAAGCTGGACGTTATCACCTGCTGAATCACGGCTCAATTTTATGTCGATCAAGAAAACTAATGTGATCGAAATGCATCAATTTAAAAAATTTCAAGGCGTGGTAGACGACAATGGAAAATTTACCTTGACGATTGATTTAGCAAGTGTAGACACAAACAATGAAATCCGCGATGGTCGAATGAAAGAATTTTTGTTTGATATCGCCAAATTTGCGACAGCAACGATCACCGGTCAACTGGATATGACTGAATTAGATGCGATTGCAGAAGGCGCTAACACTGAAATTACGATCGATGCACAGCTTGATTTACATGGGCAAAGCCAAACGGTCGCATTAGATTTGGTGATCACGCGTTTAGTGGGCGCTAAAATGTCAGTCGCGAGTTTGCAGCCTGTTATTTTGAAGGTGGGTGACTTTGGTTTAGTTGCAGGCGTTGAAAAATTAAAAGAATTAGCGAGTTTACCGAGCATTAGTCAATCGGTTCCCGTAAGCTTCTTTTTAACCTTTAAATTTACCCCTTAAGTTTGAGATAGCATATAAGTATGGAAGCATTTTCAGTAGAACAAGGCATCGTTATTCCCTTAGATAGGCCGAATGTCGATACCGATGCGATTATTCCAAAGCAATTTCTTAAATCAATTAGTCGTAGCGGTTTTGGTCCTAATTTATTTGATGAATGGCGTTATCTTGATCATGGTGAACCAGGGCAAGATTGCAGCGATCGACCGATTAACTCGGATTTTGTTTTGAATAAAACACGATACCAAGGTGGCAGTATTTTATTGGGCCGAGAAAACTTTGGGTGTGGCTCTAGCCGAGAGCATGCGGTCTGGGCTTTGGAGGATTTTGGCATTCGCGTGGTGATTGCGCCGAGTTTTGCCGATATCTTTTTTAATAATACGAGTAAAAATGGTGTTTTGGCGGTGATTTTACCAGAACCAGTTATTGATACGTTATTTGATGCGGTTATAAAAACAGAAGGTTATCAGCTCCGAGTTGATTTATCCGCCCAACAAATTACGCTGCCGGATGGTGAGACACACGCTTTTGAAGTAGATGCATTTAAAAAACATAGCTTATTAAACGGTTTAGATGATATTGGTTTAACGCTGCAATATGAGGCCGACATTTCAGCCTATGAAGCAAAACGACAGGCAGAAGCGCCTTGGTTGTTTCGTTAGACCTAATCATACTTGGGCGTGATGAGTTAGGCCTGAGATCTAGCACAATATTTAATTCTTAATTTGGTATTCCAAGAACATGACAAAAAAAATAGTAGTATTGCCTGGCGATGGCATCGGATCGGAGATCGTTGCAGAAGCCGTTAAAGTATTGGCTGCATTCCAACAGCAAGGTTTAGATATTGAACTGGAGTATGGTTTGATTGGTGGCGCGGCTTATGATGAAACAGGCACGCCTTTTCCTGATGCAACCTTAGCCATGTCAGAAGCGGCGGATGCGATTTTACTGGGTGCGGTAGGGGGTTATAAATGGGAATCATTGGATATTAGTGTGCGCCCTGAAAAGGGTTTGTTAGCGATTCGCTCAGCGCTCAATTTATTTGCTAATTTGCGACCTGCTATTCTATATCCGCAACTAGCAGAAGCGTCAACATTAAAACCTGAAGTAGTGGCGGGGCTCGATTTAATGATTGTTCGTGAATTAACGGGCGGTATTTATTTTGGCCAACCACGTGGTATTCGAACGTTAGAGAATGGTGAGAAAGAAGGCTTTAATACGTTGGTGTATCGTGAAAGTGAGATTAATCGGATTGGTAAAGTAGCCTTTGATATCGCGCAGAAGCGTCAGGGCCGTTTATGTTCAGTCGATAAGGCGAATGTGTTGGAAAGCACGGAGCTATGGCGCGATACGATGACAGCACTGTCGGCTGATTATGCGGATATTGAGCTGAGCCATATGTATGTGGATAATGCGGCGATGCAACTCGTACGTGCGCCTAAGCAGTTTGATGTGATGGTTACCACAAATATGTTTGGTGACATTTTATCGGATTGTGCATCAATGCTAACGGGATCTATTGGTATGTTGCCTTCTGCATCATTGGATGAGAATGGCAAGGGTATGTATGAGCCTATTCATGGTTCCGCGCCTGATATTGCGGGTCAGAATATCGCCAATCCATTAGCAACTATTTTATCGGTGGCGATGATGTTGCGCTATAGCTTAGATGAACCCGCGATGGCAGACCGTATCGAGCAAGCGGTGAGTAAGGTATTGGACCAAAAATTACGCACTGCAGATATTTATTCTGACGGCATGATAAAGGTAAGCACATCAGAAATGGGTGATGCCGTTGTTGCGGCACTATAAAAAACATTATTTAAGAGATTTAAAATGACAAGTAAGAAAGTAAATGTTGCCGTAGTGGGTGCGACAGGCGCGGTAGGGCAAGCGATGTTGGAAATTTTGCATCAACGGAAATTTCCGATTGACAAGATCTATGCCCTGGCCAGCGCACGTTCGGCAGGGAATACCGTGAATTATGGTAATAAATCACTCCGTGTTGAGGACTTGGCAGAGTTTGATTTTTCTCAAGTGCAAGTGGGTTTGTTTTCGCCAGGTGCAAGTGTCTCGGCTGAATATGCGCCTAAAGCTGCGGCTGCAGGCTGTGTTGTAATAGATAATACCTCTCAATTTCGTTATGACGATGATATTCCGCTAGTTGTGCCTGAAGTTAATCCGGAGGCGATTGCAGATTATACAAATCGCGGCATTATCGCGAATCCAAATTGTTCGACGATTCAAATGTTGGTTGCGCTAAAACCGATTTATGATGCGGTAGGCATTACGCGGGTGAATGTATGTACGTATCAGGCCGTATCGGGTTCTGGGAAGCCTGCAATGGATGAATTGGCGAAACAAACTGCTGATTTACTGAATGGACGTTCGATTGAAAGTAAGGTATATCCAAAACAGATTGCTTTCAACGTCCTACCACAAATTGATGTGTTTGAAGATAATGGTTATACCAAAGAAGAAATGAAAATGGTATGGGAAACTAAGAAAATTATGGGTGATGATGCCATTGAGGTAAACCCAACTGCAGTGCGTGTGCCTGTGTTTTATGGCCATTCAGAAGCCATACATATTGAAACGAAAAATAAAATATCCGCAGCAGAAGCGAAAGCATTATTTGAGAAAGCACCTGGTATTGTGCTGATCGATGCACATGAAGATGGAGGTTACCCGACAGCTATCAGTGATGCATCGGGTCAAGACCCTGTTTATATTGGCCGTATTCGTGAAGATATTTCACATCCCAAGGGATTAAATTTATGGGTGGTGGCTGATAATGTTCGCAAGGGTGCAGCATTGAATAGTATCCAAATCGCAGAGATATTAGTGGACAAATACCTCTAATTAGTTAAGAATGATAGAACATCCTTTAAAAGTTCAAGGTAAGACTATGTCTAACAAGCTAATTTTCAGATCTTTATTGTTGAGTGTTGTCATGTTGATAGTGCCTATGTTGGCCCATGCATTTGGCTTGGGTAACATCACGGTATCATCAGCACTTAACACGCCTTTCCGGGCAGAAATTCCAGTTACATCGATGCGTGCAGGTGATAAAGATAGTTTTGCTGTTGAGTTAGCATCGACTAGTGAGTTTGCTAAAGCAGGTTTAGATCGTAGCGGTGCGTTAGCGCAGTTACGGTTTAAAATTATTTATCGTAAGGGAAAAGCGATTATTCAGGTGAGCTCAAAAGAGGCAATGAAAGAGCCGTTTTTGAGTTTCTTAGTCTCGGCGACAACAAAGAATAGTAAATTATTACGAGAATATACGGTATTACTCGATCCACCAACCAGTATTTATGAACCCGCACCTGTGCCAGTAGATGTTACGCCTACGAGAGCAGCGCCACGAGCAGCACCAACAATACCTAAACCACGTGCTATTCCTCAGCCTGTAGCGCAACCTGCAGTCACCCAACCACGGGCGCCAAGTTTGGCTGGGGTAGGCAGTTATGGCACAGTGAAGCGTGGTGAAACTTTATGGACGATTGCATCAAAAGTACGTCCAGATTTTTCTGTATCTCAAGAGCAAATGATGTTGGCCATTGTAAAAGCCAATCCTAATGCGTTTATTGACGGTAATGTAAATAGCTTACAAACAGGTGTTAACTTAGATATTCCAACTAAAGCAGAAATTATGGTCTTGTCTCAGAAAGAGGCTATTTCTAGGGTTAATGCACAGCACGCAGCTTGGAAAGGGACGCGTAAAGTAACGCAAACTGAACCGACTTCTGAAGTAGGTAATCAAAAGACGGCAGGTCAGAGTCAAGCCACGTCAGAATCATCGAGTGATACGACCGATGAAAATGCATTAGCGGATAAAACGTCTTCTGAGCGAATGAGTTCGGAAGAGATAGCAACCGCAAAATTAGCATTATCAGCGATAAGCGAAGCGGACTTAAATTCAGATCAAGAACTTGTTGCGATGGGTAATGAACAAGCGCAAGCCGCTAATGAACAATTGACGTTGGCGAAAGAGATCATTGAAGGACAAGCGCAGGAGCGGTTAGATTTAGAAACAAGAATGACGGCAATGACAACGCAAATTGAAACACTAGAACGGATTGTCTCACTGAAAGATGCAGGATTAGCACAATTACAAGCTCAGTTAGAAAAAAGTGGGGTTGAGCCAATTGCAGCACTAGAGATGGCTGAGATTGACGTAGCACCAACAGATACAGAGGTGTTGAGTGAGATGGATGTTGCCGCTGAGCCTCAAGTTGCCAGTGCGAAAATATCGGGGGATGTATTTCCACCTGTATTAGCTGTTGAAGACACGCAGGTAGGTAAAATTGATGCGGCACCACAAATAGATACAGAGGTGTCAACTGAGATGGATGTTGCCGCCGAACCTGAAGTTGCCAGTGCGAAAATATCAGGCGATGTGTTCCCACCCGTATTACCAATTGAAGAAACGCAGGCAGGTCAATTTGATCTAGAGTCGAGTATGGACTTAAATGACGATGAATCGGTGATGGATGATGTATTACTCGATGACGCTGAATTAGCAGAAAGAGGTATTAATTCGACGGAAACAGGTTTAGATAAAATAAAGGGATTTTTAAAATCATTATTAATACCTATTTTGCTGGCTTTGGCAGGGTTAATTGCATGGTTAGTAGTACGCTGGCGTAAGCAGCAGAATCCAAGTGACTCAGACGATAAGTGGGAGGCAACAACGGTCAGCCCTGACGCTGATGTGGCGCCAGATACGATAGTCGAAAATAATCAGCTTGATGTGGAAATAGTAGAGCGTGTTGAGGAATCGAATGATGTCAGTGTGGTAGATTTGATGCTGGAAGCAGATACTTATATAAATTATGGGGATTATGAGAAAGCAAAAAATGTACTTGAAGAAGCGAAACAACTAGAACCCAATAATAGTAGTATTGATAGCCAATTGTTGACGGTATTGTATAAGCAACAGGATGGAGAAGGTTTCGCGAGCATGGCGGCGTTGGTTGGCGACAACTTAAAGCAAAATAATCCTACACAATGGGAACAGGTCTTGGCATGGGGTAAAGAATTATCACCAACGCATGCATTGTTTGGTGGTTTGGCAACAGCAGGCCTTGTAATGGCGAGTGAAGGTGAAGAAGCCTCAGGACAAGCAGAACCCACGTTAGACTTATCTGCTATTGATATAGAAGACGATCCTTTAGATATTCCAGAAATAGATTTAACGGGTCCGGATATCACTGATACACCGACACTAAACTTGGATGATGATGGCGATTCATTGGATATGCCGTTAGACTTTAATACAGATATGGATGTAGAAGCAGCGGATACCATTGAATTTTCAGTTGATACTCCTGAAGGAGAGGGTGATCTAGAAGTAACGGTCTCTGAGGAGGCTATAGAAACAGCTTTGGCGGATTCTGAATCGGCGCCAGTAATAATACCGGATGAAGCACCAACGGCACCTTCAATGGATGATATGGCATCAGAAATGATTTCCGATATTGAAGCAGAAACAAGCGATTTTGATAATATTGATGAGGTTGCGACGAAGTTAGACTTGGCTGCTGCCTACCTTGATATGGATGAACCAGAAGGTGCGCGTACGATCCTGCAAGAAGTTATTCAGGAAGGGAATGCAGAGCAGCAAGCACAGGCTCAAACCTTACTTGATGGTTTGGCTTAAACGCCACAGATTCTGGCTGAGAGAGTTAGTGTCATAAAAGCCATGCAGCGGTTTGCTGTGGGCGTTGAGTATGATGGCACTGCCTACGTAGGATGGCAAGTTCAAGCTGAACATGCGACGGTGCAACTTCGGATTGAGCAAGCTTTGTCGGTGGTGGCCAATGCGTCAATTCATACGATTACTGCAGGGCGCACTGATTCGGGTGTGCATGCCGTGCAGCAAGTGGTGCATTTTGATACGGATGTAAGCCGCCTAGAGCATAATTGGGTGTTGGGTGTGAATACCAATCTACCAGCGGATATCAATGTATTGTGGGTGAAGCCCGTTTCTGATGATTTTAGCGCCCGATTTTCTGCTGTGCGCCGGCGATACCGTTATTTAATTCTCAATCGCCGAAGTCGCTCGGCATTACATAAAAATCGTATGTGGTGGGTATTTCGACCACTTGATATCGCGCGTATGCAAGCGGCGGCGGATCTCTTACTTGGGCACCATGATTTTTCGGCATTCCGGGCCAAACATTGCCAAGCACATAGCCCGATGAAAACCATTGAGCGGTTAACCGTGATAAAACAAGGTGATTGTATTGCGATTGACGTTGAAGCACCTTCATTTTTACATCATATGGTGCGTAATTTGGTTGGGGTGTTGGTGCCGATTGGTGAAGGCAAATATCCAGTGGAATGGGCGGCAGAAGTGTTAGCGAGTTGTGACCGTGGGCTGGGTGGTTTAACAGCGCCTCCGCAAGGGCTTTATTTTATGAATGTGGAATATCCACCTGAATTTAACTTACCGACAGTATCTGCTTTTCCCGTACTCTGGTAAAATAGACGTTTGTTTTAATTTAGAGAGCGTTTTATCGCCATGCAAGGTACGCGAGTCAAAATTTGTGGCATTACGCAACGCCAAGATGCGCTCAATGTAGTTTCAGCGGGTGCTGACGCCATTGGATTAGTTTTTTATGACCCTAGCCCGCGCGGGGTAAGCATAAAACAAGCACAAACGATTGTGACAGGTCTGCCACCTTTTATTACAGTGGTGGGGTTATTTGTGGATGCGGAAGCCAGTTTTGTACGTGATGTGATTGCGCAAGTCGGGTTAGACCGATTGCAATTTCATGGTCAGGAAACACCCGCATATTGTGCGCAATTCTCAAAGCCATATTTTAAGGCAATTAGGATGCAAGAGGGCATCGATTTAGCTACTGAAATTGCTAAATTTGATTCAGCAGTGGCTATTTTGTTAGATAGCTATCAAGCAGGAATTTCTGGTGGGACTGGGCATACTTTTGACTGGGATAAGATCCCAGTGTTAAGCAAGCCATTGATTTTAGCAGGCGGCTTGGATCCTGACAATGTCGCGCAGGCTATCCGTGAAGTTCAACCCTATGCTGTTGATGTCAGTGGCGGGGTAGAACAAACAAAAGGAATCAAAAGCCAGCAAAAAATAGCGGCTTTTATGAAAGAGGTTAATAATGTCTGAGACGACACAATATACAACGATGCCCGATGAGCGAGGCCACTTTGGTATCCATGGCGGACGTTTCGTAGGCGAAACGTTAATGGAGGCGATTTATGCTTTGGAAGCGGCCTATAAGCAATATAAAAATGATCCTGAATTTCAAGCAGAATTAGATAAAGACTTGGCAGACTTTGTTGGTCGCCCTTCTCCGCTTTATTTAGCAGAGAACTGGACACGTCAATTAGGCGGCGCACAGATTTATTTGAAACGCGAAGACTTGAACCATACCGGTGCACATAAAGTAAACAATACGGTTGGCCAGATTTTATTGGCGAAACGGATGGGTAAAAAACGCATTATTGCAGAAACAGGCGCGGGTCAACATGGCGTTGCCACAGCAACAGTTGCGGCACGATTAGGGCTGGAATGTGTGGTGTATATGGGCGCAGTGGATGTTGAGCGACAAGCGCAAAACGTGTATCGGATGAAGCTATTGGGGGCGACCGTTATTCCGGTTGAATCAGGCTCGCGCACCTTAAAAGATGCCTTGAATGAAGCATTGCGAGATTGGGTGACTAATGTTGACGATACGTTTTATATCATTGGCACAGTCGCAGGCCCGCATCCTTATCCAGAAATGGTGCGAGATTTCCAAACCATTATTGGCCGTGAAGCACGCCAGCAAATTTTGAAAGCAACGGGTAAATTACCCGATGCGTTGGTGGCTTGCATTGGTGGAGGTTCAAACGCGATTGGTTTGTTTCATCCGTTTATTGGTGACGCTGATGTTGCTATGTATGGTGTAGAAGGTGGGGGCCACGGGATTGAATCTGGTCAGCATGCTGCGCCACTTTGTGCGGGAACGCCAGGGGTGTTGCATGGTAACCGCACTTATTTAATGCAAGATGAGAATGGTGAGATTACTGAAACCCACTCTATTTCTGCGGGCCTAGATTATCCGGGTGTCGGGCCTGAACATGCTTGGTTGAAAGATATTGGTCGGGCAAATTATGTGTGCGTTACTGATGATGAAGCACTGGCAGCCTTTCATGAGTTGACACGTGGTGAAGGAATCATTCCTGCCTTAGAATCTAGCCATGCTCTTGCATATGCAAAAAAATTAGCACCAACAATGACACCTGATCAAACGATCATTGTGAATTTATCCGGACGAGGTGATAAAGATATCCACACAGTGGCAGCGATTGCTGGCATTGAATTTTAAGGTTTAAAGCATGAGTCGACTACAATCCCGTTTTGAGCAGTTAAAAACGGCTAACAAAACAGCGTTAATTTCTTATATCGCAGCCGGTGATCCTGAGCAGTGGGTGACCGTACCGATGCTGCATGCCTTGGTGGATGCGGGAGCAGATATTTTAGAATTAGGTGTGCCTTTTTCAGATCCGATGGCAGATGGCCCTGTGATTCAGAAAGCTTGTGAGCGTGCCTTAAAGAATAAAACTAATATTCATACCGTGCTTGACATGGTGAAAGCGTTTCGCGGGAAAGACAGTACAACGCCTGTTGTGCTAATGGGCTATGCGAATCCAATCGAATCTATGGGCTATCAATCCTTTGCTGAGCAGGCGCAAGCTGCAGGCGTTGATGGCGTGTTAACGGTAGATTTACCGCCTGAAGAATCAGATGAGTTTTTGCCGCTGTTAGCAGCGCATGATATTGACACCATTTTCTTAGTGGCACCGACCACCACAGATGAACGAATGGCGATGATTGCGCAACATGCGAGTGGCTTTGTATATTATGTGTCTATTAAGGGTGTAACAGGTTCTGCTGAGATTGATGTATCCGCTGTGGCTGAAAAGCTTGCCATACTGCGCGCTAAAACCGATTTGCCAATTGGTGTGGGCTTCGGTATTCGTGATGGCGCATCAGCAGCGAAGGTGTCAGAAATTGCAGATGCTGTTGTTGTGGGAAGTACTTTGGTACGCTGTATTGAAGAAAACGCAGATAATGCAGAACAACTGCCTGCTTTAGTGGCCGCGTTATTGGCAGATATGAGACATGCAATTGATGTGCGTGATCAACAAAATAGAGAATAAGACATGAGTTGGCTTGATAAATTATTACCGTCTAAAATCCGTACTACGGGACGCAACCGTTCGGTACCCGAAGGCCTTTGGAATAAATGTCCAGCTTGTGAGAGTGTGCTGTATCGAGCTGAATTAGAGCGGAGTCTACAAGTGTGTCCTAAATGTGAGCATCACCAGCGTATTTCAGCCCGTACACGATTGGAAGGTTTTTTAGATGAAGGTGAGAAAATTGAAATTGCGGCTAATTTATCGCCTGTAGACACGCTGAAATTTAAGGATAGCAAAAAATATAAAGATCGCATCAGTCAGGCGCAGAAAAATTCGGGTGAAAAGGATGCCTTAATTGTTATGCAGGGCTCGATCAATCAATTGCCGGTTGTTGCTGCAGCGTTTGAATTCTCATTTATGGGCGGTTCAATGGGGTCGGTTGTTGGCGAGAAATTTGTGCAAGGCGCAAAAGTAGCATTAGAAAGTCGTATCCCGTTTATTTGTTTTTCTGCCAGTGGCGGTGCGCGCATGCAAGAAGGCTTGCTATCGTTAATGCAAATGGCGAAAACCAGTGCGATTTTAACGCAGCTTAGCCAAGCCGGCGTGCCATTTGTATCTGTATTAACCGATCCCACAATGGGCGGCGTATCAGCGAGTTTTGCGATGTTAGGTGATTTGAATGTGGCAGAGCCAAAAGCCTTAATTGGTTTTGCAGGGCCGCGCGTGATTGAGCAAACCGTGCGTGAAACGTTGCCAGAAGGATTTCAGCGCAGCGAATTCTTATTAGACCATGGTGCGATTGACTTGATTATCGATCGTCGTGAAATGCGTGATAAATTAGCATCGATACTGTCAATGTTGCAGAAAAAACCAGCTTAAATAACCTGATAACGGGATAAGGATGGTTAGAAAACATATGTTTTTTAGTGGTTTGGTTTGAAACTGCCGATATTAAGGGCTAGAAAATGTATTATTTATTGACCAGTGCGTTTATTTCGGTGGATATCAAGGTGGATTTACGCAGCAATAGCAGGTTATTGGCAGTCAATCTACCGCCGAGAGCCGCCGAAAGAAATGTGCTGGATGACTATGCTTATCCGGTTTTCAGGTTAACTAGGCAACGCAATGCGTTTTAAAAGCCTGCCCGAGTGGCTAGACTGGCAAGAGACATTACATTTTACCAAGGTTGCACCTGGCCTGGCGCGCATTGGGCAGGTTTATCAGACACTACGGTTAGACAAACCTAAATTTACCGTTATTACCGTTGCGGGTACCAATGGCAAGGGCTCGTCGGTTGCCTTATTACAATCTATTCTGTCTGTTGCTGGTTATCAAGTTGGCACTTATACCTCCCCCCATTTATTGCGCTATAACGAACGTATCTGCGTGAATGGCATGCCCTGTGAAGATGGTGAGATTTGTGCTGCCTTCTCGGATATTGATACGGCACGCGGAGATATATCACTTACCTATTTCGAATTTGGCACCTTGGCTGCGATTAAGATCTTCAATCAACGTAAGCTTGATATTGTCATCATGGAAGTGGGTATGGGGGGGCGGTTAGATGCCAGTAATATCTTGGATGCCGATATTGCATTGATTACCCCGATTAGCTTAGATCATACCAATTGGCTAGGGGATACGCGCGATAAAATAGGCAGAGAGAAGGCAGGGATTTTGCGCGCAGGTGCGCCGGTCGTTTGCTCAGAAGCTAAGCCGCCAGAAAGTGTATTACAGATTGCGGCAGAATTAGGTTCCCCCATTTCTCAAGCAAGTAAAAATTTCCACTACCAGCCAAATAATGAGGATTCATGGGGTTGGAAAAATGAGACCCAAAATTATGCATCATTGCCAAAGCCTAATTTAGCGGGGGCATATCAATTGCAAAATGCCGCTGCCGTATTGCAGGTGTTGTCATTGTTAGAAAACAATGCATTTCAGATCCCGCTTGAAGCGATAACAACAGGGCTAGTAGAGGTGAAGTTATTAGGCCGATTCCAATCTGTGGTAGGGGTGATAGAACGCATTTTTGATGTAACCCATAATGCACAAGGCGCTAAAAACCTGGCAACGTTACTCGCCGACAATCCTTGTCAGGGCAATACCTTCGCTGTGTTAGGGATGTTGAAAGATAAAGATGTATCCGCTGTGACATCACGATTAGCCCCCCAAATTGACCATTGGTTCGTCGGGGGCTTACCAGGCGAGCGTGGACAAACTGGGCTAGAGATTGCGGAACGTGCAACGGTTGAACGCGATAAGATCACAGCGCAAGATACCGTAGAAAAATCTTATCAAGCGGCGATGGATAGGGCGAAGGCGGGAGATCGTGTATTAGTATTTGGCTCTTTCCATACGGTAGAAGCGGTGATGAAATATGCGGGGTTGGCAGAGACTTAATTTATTCGTCGCAACTCTGTTTTAGACGCCATATCAGGCCAGCTTTGCATATCTTTTCCTAGCCAGCGCCAAAATAAACCCAACCCCAAAGGCAGCCATGAAATAAGCGCGGTGAAAAATCGCAATGCAGCTTGGCGCCAGCTGATGGGCTGATTATCTAGGCTAAAGAGTTTTATTTTCCAGCTGCGCATGCCGAGTGTTTGTCCGCCGTGGGTCCAAAACCAGCCATAGAATACAAAGCTGACCAAGATTAAAAAGACAATAAAAAAAGGATTGCCAGAATCGAAGGCTTCGCCCTGATTGAGAATAACAGCAAGACCGGTTGCGAAGAATAAAACAGCGATTAACAATAAGCTGTCATAAAGCAAGCAACCAAGGTAGCGCAATAAGGTGGGGCGCGTAGGGTGATCGGGCACGGAATTAGTCGTCATAAGTGATTTTGTTAGATAGTCTGAGAGACATAAAGTATCATTGTTAGCTTAACTAAGGGAAGGATTATTAACATGATGCTGCAATTGATTGGCCAATCGGCACATTCGGCTTTTCGGTTAGAGAAATTATTGGCAACTTTGCGTTCGGCTGTTGCGGATGTGGTGGCGGTGCGGAGTGCGTATCGTTACTTTATTGAGACGGACGGCGCGTTATCGACGGATGATTTGACGACACTCCATGAATTATTAGAAGTGAATAAAGCTGAATTAGCAAATGCTGCTGATGAAATGTTTTTTCTGGTAACACCGCGACCAGGCACCATCTCTCCTTGGTCGAGTAAAGCGACGGACATTGTGCATAATAGTGGTGTGGCGGATGTATTGCGTGTAGAACGTGGTGTGGCTTTCTTTGTAGAAGTAAAAGGTACATTATCTGCGGAAGCATATCAGCAAGTGTCTGCTTTATTGCATGATCGCATGATTGAATCCATTTTTGATAACACGGATGAGGTAGACGGTTTATTCAGCCATGCATCGCCACGCGGATTGATAGTAATTGATATTTTAGGCGGCGGCAAGGCGGCGTTAGTGGCGGCAAATCAAAGCATGGGTTTGGCGTTAGCAGCGGATGAAATTGATTATTTATTCGATAATTTCCAAGATTTAGGCCGGAATCCGAATGATATTGAATTGATGATGTTTGCACAGGCGAATTCAGAGCATTGTCGGCATAAGATTTTTAATGCCGATTGGCAGATTGATGGCCAGACACAAGATAAGACTTTGTTTAAGATGATCCGCAATACCCATGCATTGCATCCAGAAGGTGTGGTGACGGCCTATAGCGATAACTCATCGGTGATTGAAGGGCTCGAAAGCCAGCGTTTTTCAATTGATATGGCAAGTAATCAATATCACACGATCGCAGAAACACAGCATATTTTAATGAAGGTGGAAACGCATAATCATCCCACTGCCATTTCACCTTTTCCGGGCGCGGCAACAGGCTCTGGTGGTGAGATCCGTGATGAAGGTGCCACAGGCCGCGGCTCTAAGCCAAAAGCCGGCTTAACAGGGTTTTCAGTCTCTAATTTACATATTCCAGGTTTTGAACAACCTTGGGAAATACCTTATGGCAAGCCCAGCCGGATGGCCTCGGCGCAAGAAATCATGCTGGATGGCCCGTTAGGGGGCGCTGCATTCAATAATGAATTTGGGCGGCCGAATATTTGTGGTTATTTCCGGACCTTTGAAGCAGAAGTGCCAGGACCAACGGGCATGGAAATGCGTGGTTATCATAAGCCGATTATGGTGGCGGGTGGTATGGGATCTATTCGACCGCAGCATGTGACGAAGAATATTTTTGATCCGGGCGTGCAATTAATTGTGTTGGGCGGTCCTGCCATGTTGATTGGATTGGGCGGTAGTGCTGCCTCATCGGTCACATCGGGCACCAGTGAGGAAGGCTTAGATTTTGCTTCTGTGCAACGGGGCAATCCTGAAATGGAACGTCGTTGCCAAGAGGTGATTGATCGCTGTGTGGCATTAGATGCGCGTAATCCAATTGTGGCGATTCATGATGTGGGTGCGGGCGGTTTATCGAATGCATTTCCGGAATTAGTGAATGACAGTGGACGCGGTGGTCGATTTGAATTACGGATGATTCCGAATGATGAGTTGAGCATGTCGCCAATGGAAATTTGGTGTAATGAGTCGCAGGAGCGTTATGTGTTGGGTGTGAACCCTGATGATGTGGCGATATTCCAGGCCTTATGCGAGCGTGAGCGCTGCCCATGGGCGATTATTGGTGAAGTCACTGAAGCGGAGCATTTGTTGGTAGGCGATGCCGATAATAATACAACACCCGTTGATATGCCGATGTCTTTATTATTGGGCAAACCACCTAAAATGCTACGCGAAGTAACGCACCGTACTTTTCAAAAGCCGGAGTTGGATTTAAGCGGGATTACGCCTGCAGACGCGTTAGAACGCGTATTGAATTTGCCAACAGTGGCGAGCAAAAACTTTTTGATTACGATTGGCGATCGCAGCGTGACGGGATTAGTGGCACGTGATCAAATGGTAGGTCCATGGCAAGTGCCCGTGGCAGATTGTGCAGTCACCTTGGCAGATCATCATGGCTTACATGGCGAAGCAATGGCAATGGGGGAGCGCGCACCCTTGGCATTGATTGATGCACCGGCATCAGGTCGGATGGCGGTCGGTGAAGCGATTACCAATATTGCAGCGGCGACAATCGATAAAATTGGCGATATTAAGTTATCGGCGAACTGGATGGCAGCATGTGGTCATCCCGGCGAAGATGCAATTTTGTATGAAACGGTGAAAGCGGTGGGTATGGAATTATGTCCGGCATTAGGGATTGCGATTCCGGTGGGCAAAGATTCTTTATCAATGAAAACGGTATGGAACGAAGCAGGCGATGATAAATCGATGATATCGCCACTGTCGCTAGTTGTTACTGCATTCGCACCAGTGACGGATGCTGGCAATACCAGCACACCTCAATTACATACAGATAAAGGCGATACAGATCTCATTTACATCGATTTAGGGAATGGTAAAAATCGCCTTGCCGCTTCTGCTTTTGCACAGGTGTATCAGCAAGTGGGCCACCATGGTCCGAATGTCGACAACCCTGAAGCACTCAAGAAATTCTTTAATGCTATCCAGCAATTGAAGCAGGATAATGTGCTGTTGGCTTATCATGATCGTAGTGATGGTGGTTTGATTACGACGTTGTGTGAAATGGCATTTGCAGGGCATTGTGGATTGGATATTACCTTAGCAGGCTTAGGTGATGCTTTGCCGGTTTTATTTAATGAAGAACTCGGTGCGGTGATTCAAGTGCGCCATTGTGATGTGGAAGATGTATTAGCCGTGTTGAGAGAACATGAGCTATCTCATAAAACGCATATTATTGGCAGTATCCGCACAGATGATGAAATCATTATCAATGTGGAGGGCGAAGTGGTTATCGCCGATTCACGGGTGAATTTACAGCGTCATTGGGCAGCGACAAGCTATCAGATGCAATCGATGCGTGATAATTCAGATTGTGCCTTGCAGGAATTTGATGCGTTGTTGGATACCGTCGATCCCGGCTTACATGCCAGCTTAAGCTTTGACCCAGAGGAAAATATTGTTGCCGACCTAATCAATAGTGGAAGCCGCCCTAAGATTGCGATTTTACGTGAACAAGGTGTGAATGGTGAAATTGAAATGGCGGCCGCATTTGATCATGCAGGTTTTACGGCGATTGATGTCCATATGAGCGATATTCTATCTGCCCGCGTTGATTTGGCTAATTTTGTGGGGCTTGTGGCTTGTGGTGGCTTCTCTTATGGTGATGTGTTGGGCGCCGGTCGTGGTTGGGCGAGCACCATTTTACATAATGACCGAGCGCGTAAGCAATTCACTGATTTCTTTGCTCGAAAAAACACTTTCTCATTAGGCGTATGTAATGGTTGCCAAATGTTATCTCAATTACGTGAACTGATTCCGGGCAGCGATCATTGGCCCGCTTTTGTACGTAATGCGTCGGAGCAATTTGAAGGACGCTTCTCAATGGTTGAAATCGTAGAATCACCTTCTGTTTTACTAAAAGGCATGGCGGGTTCAAGAATGCCAATAGCGGTTGCGCATGGCGAAGGGCAGGTTGATTTTGCCGCGACGGGGGGGAATCGTGAACAGGCCCTGCTTGCGGTGCGTTTTGTAGATAATGATGGTGATGTCACTACTGACTATCCGTTCAATCCAAATGGGTCGGTTGATGGCATTACAGGCTTAACAACGACAGATGGTCGAGTAACCATCATGATGCCGCATCCAGAACGCAATATACGTACGGTTCAGCATTCATGGGCACCAGATGATTGGGGTAAACATGGCCCATGGTTAAGATTATTCCAAAATGCACGGGCATGGGTAGATTGCTGAGATAATTTATTGCCCAGCGCGCCGTAAATGCAGATTTTAATGGTGTTAGAAGCTACCTCCTAAAAAATGGTATTTAAAAAAACTTATTTTTAACTTAATTTAGGCATCATTCGGATACATATAAAACAACAACAAAATCCGATTTTAGTAAAAAAATAACAGGTATATCACAAAATTAATTTATTTTAGAAGAAATAAGTGATATAATACTATCTAAAGTGGCTAGATTGTTTTGGTTAGTGGCGAATTACAGCTATGGGCTTTAATGAAAAAAGCGATAGTGCTTCATAGATGTATAAATTAATTGATAAAACAATCAGCTTACGGGCACCGTCTCTTCATGAGCAACGTGGTTTGGATATTACCTAGCACCACTACGAGCAAGCTTATGAATTTCAACAATCGTTAACACATGAAAAATGAGTGAATGGAATCCTATGCTGAGAAAAGTATCAAAAGAAACGGATCAGCTGGTCCATAATAGACGAATTGTATTTACGGCAATACATAGAAGCATGTCTGCGCAAGATGCAGATAAACTATACCTATATTGGCATAAAAACCATGGTAGTAAAGCCAAAATTGAAGTGATTCCGCTGGTGCAAGAATTTGCGAACACATTTGGTTTAGATTCCAGCGTGCGCTCTCAATTGAGAACGACCTTATACGAGTGTTTACATAAAGATGATGTTAAGCTAGAGCCTGATCCCGGTGAGCCAGGGGGCGTGCGTTATGAGGATTTAACTCCGACACCTAATCCCGTTGCGGATGTGCAAACAACACCGACTCCGACCAAGGCACTGACAGATGAGGATATTGTTTTCCTAGATTTATATCAGGCAATTGCAGTACGTGTACGCCGTGAGTCTGCGGCGAGTTGGGATGACACGGCAGAAATCGTGGTTGAGGATCTAGAAACAAGACCGCTTGCCGATGCCACGAAGCAAGAAATTACAAATTGGCAAGCCGCGACGAATCAAGCAACGGCACCGATGTTAGAGAATCTAGAAGAAAAAAGTACTTTTATCCATATGTTGTATATTGCAATGTGTGAGGTGTTGGGGCCCTCGAGTGCGGATCATGTGTTAGCGCAAGCCAAATCAGATGCGAGTCTGTCAAGTGCATCACAAAAATTTTCGCCTGCGAAATTCTTATAAAAGTAGGTAGAACACATTTTTGTCATCAAGCGGATTGATGGCGAAATGCAGCCAGGCTAAATAGCCCAAATATTAATATTATTAATCCTGACAGGCCCAAAATAGGGATGGCGTTTGCCCCGCCAGTAATGGGATTAAGTTCAAAGTTAAATAATTGGTCATCGGCTGCACCGAAGGCAACTCGAATATTGTCTACATGCATTAACACATCGCTTCCCCATCCTGATCCAATGCCGGTATTGATACCAATAATATAAGTTGTGCCAATGCTTAAATCCGGTGGTATAGGATCGCCGCCCGCGCCTGTTTGCGGGCCACTTAACCAGTTTGCAAAGGTGAGATTAAAGTTTTGTACAACCCCACTAGAAACAGCAGCGCTTGTATCACAATCTGAACAAAACATCCAAAATTCAGCAGCAGAGATACTGTTGCTCACCCAATCATCTGTTGTGATAGGGCTGGTAAATCCGGGTTGATAAATGGCCTCAAAAATGAAAACACCATTGGTATCATCGCTTGGATCGAGGGGAGAATTATTATCATTAAACCAAAACAACCTTAAGGCTGGGTGTAGGTTAACCCCCACAGATGAGCTGCTGTCTCGATAATAATCAAAAGAGAGCTCAGATAAGTTTGCCAAGGTGCGAGTAGGAAAATCAATCGTGCTTAAGGATGTTTGCCAGATGAATTGATAATCGGCTTTATCTTGGCTTGGCGTGTTAAATGCGGTGGAAAATTCAATAGAACCAGTGCCTAGTCCGCTTATCTGTCCTGGTCTCGCTTGTGTTGTGGTGATTGCCACCGATGAATCTGCCCTTACATTGGCTGGCAGCCAGCCTTGCGGAGCGGGTGGGGTGATTATTGATTCGGCAGCATGGGTTGTAGATGACAATAAAGCAAACAATAAACCAGCAACAAGACGGCGAGAAGTAATGCATTTGAGCATAATAATTTCCTTGTTTTCAGTAATTCAAGCGTAACAGAAACGGGCACTATAAAACAATTTTTTTGCCTGTTAAAATTGGTGCATTTTTATTGTGGGTGTTGCCAAGTTGTGGTTCAATCACTGCAATCTGTAAAGGATAAGGCAGGTGAGAATGACATAATTCCTGAAGTGGTTTGCTATCTTGTTTGCTATCTAACCACTGCTCCGCTTGTTCGATTGTTAGCATAACGGGCATGCGATCTTGAAATTGTGCTAACTCGGGTGCGGCAGTGGTCGTCACAATAGCACAGGATAAAACATGCTGAATGCCATCGCTCCAATAATCCCAGAGCCCCGCAAATGCCATTGCCTGATCGACAGCTGAAAATAGCAAGGGTGTTTTCTGTTT
>CAZRAY010000031.1:0-22369 GCA_964598235.1 uncultured Piscirickettsiaceae bacterium | reverse complement strand
AAGGAAGGGGTTTTCTAAAAAGCGGAGTGCATATGCAGTGCGTGTGCATTTTTAGAAAATATCTGATGCCGATTATAGCGGGAAAGATGATTCACCCAATGGCCTTTTGGGCTATTTGAAGCATTTCTGCCGCATGTGATTTCGTTTTTTCAGTAATGTTCACGCCACCCAACATTCTGGCAATTTCTTCAACCCGTTGTTTCGAATTTAGCTGTTGAATTTCGATATGGGTGCTGTCTTTGCTTTGCACTTTATTGACTTGAAGTTGCTGGTGAGCTTGGGCAGCCACTTGGGGCAGGTGGGTGATGCAGATAACTTGGCGGTCGGCGGCGAGGTTGCGCAGATGTTGACCGACGATTTCAGCGATACCGCCACCAATACCGACATCGACTTCATCAAAGACGAGGGTGGGAACGGTTTTACTATTAGCGGTGACCACTTGGATGGCAAGGCTAATACGGGCAAGTTCACCGCCAGAGGCGATCTTGCCGAGTTCGCCGGCAGCTTGGCCAGGGTTGGTGCTAACAAGCCATTGCACTTTATCTAAACCGCTTGCAGTGAGGTGACTCATTGGCGACAAGTTGATTTCAATATGGCCATTTTGCATCGCGAGTTGTTGGATAAGACTGGTTATTTTCTTGGCTAGTTTGGGTGCAGCCTGTTGTCGTTTATTGCTTATTTTGTCTGATAATTCCATACAGATAGCGGTGTATTCTTGGCATTTCTGTTGTAATGTTTCAGTGTGATGCCCTAGGTTTTCTAGGGTGTTGAGTTCATCTCGGAGGGCTTGACAGTGTGCGGGCAGGGCTTCTATTTCAATTTGATGTTTGCGTGCGAGTTCGTGCAGGGTGGTGAGTTGAGCTTCCACTTCGTCTAGTCGTGCAGGATCATTGTCCGCTGTGTCTAGGTAATGACGGAGCTCATGGCTGCATTCATCGAGTTGGATGATGGTGGTATTAAGCGTGTCGACAATGTTTTTAAATCGTGGCTCAATTTCAAGCTGTTTTTCTGCATCACTTAATACGCTGCCAATCACGCTATAAGCAGCACCTTGTTCTTGATCGAAAAGATTATTTAAACCTGATTTTGCGGTGGCGATAAGCTCGGAGGCATGGGTGAGTTGCTGTTGGTCTTGTAAGAGGTTTTGGATATAACTGTCGCTGAGTTCGATTTGTTCGAGTTCACCCACTTGATAGCTGAGCAGTTCTAAGCGGGCTGTGCGATCTTGATTTTGTTGTGTGAGTGTATCGAGTTCGCGTTGATATTTTTGTAATTCATGATAGGCAGTGTTGAGCTTGGCAAGCAGGGGTTGCGTATCCGCTGCAGTATCAAGCAATTGCCGTTGGGTGTTTGCTTGGGTAAGTGATTGATGTGCATGCTGGGCATGGATATCAACGGTGTGTTCGGCAATGTTGCGAAGCTGGGTGAGTGGGACGGTGTGGCCATTGATATAGGCGCGTGAGCGACCATCGTTTGAAATAGTGCGGCGCAGATGGCATTGACCGGGGCTATCGGGTTCATCTAACTCTTCGGTTTTTAACCAGCT
Source organism: uncultured Piscirickettsiaceae bacterium (assembly GCA_964598235.1). Lineage (GTDB taxonomy): Bacteria > Pseudomonadota > Gammaproteobacteria > Nitrosococcales > Methylophagaceae > UBA652. The sequence goes on along the minus strand of CAZRAY010000031.1, from coordinate 20,823 downwards.
TTGTAAGACATGATTATTTTGAATATCGAAACTAGCGCTGATGTCAGCGCGTTCAGCACCATGGCGCACCATTTTAGAATCGGCACGACCACCAAGCACTAAGCTAAGCGCATCAACGAGCATAGATTTACCTGCGCCCGTCTCCCCTGTAAGCGAGCTCATACCTGCTGAGAAATCGAGCATAATATCTTCGACCACCGCTAAATTGCGGACACTGATGCTGAGAATCATGTGAGCTTTCTACCCCATTCCAGCTTGGCGCGTAGAATTGAATAATGATCATGATGTTTGGGATGGAACAGTCGTACGCTGTCGGGATGTTGTTGAATCATAAAGCTTTCACCGGGCTCCAATAAAGTGCCTTTACGACCATCACAGGTCACCATAGCATTACCACGGTTTTGCTCGCTTAAGGTGATTTCAATGGTGTTATTTGCCGCAACGACGAGTGGCCGATTACTCAAGGCATGTGGGCAGATAGAGACGAGCACCAGTGCATTGAGATCAACATCGAGGATCGGTCCGCCGGCAGACATGGCATAAGCGGTGGAACCTGTTGGCGTGGCGATAACAAGGCCATCTGCTCGTTGACGATTGAGGAAGCGACCATTGATGGAAACCTCAAACTCAATCATATGCAAGGAGTCATAGGAATGGATGACAACATCATTCATTGCCATCGCAGTTTCATTATCGGCAAATTGTGTTTGTAATAAAAACCGATTATCTTCACGATACTGCCCATCAAAAACAGCTGAAAGGTTCGATTCCAATTCATCCAAGGGGATATCTGCCAGAAAACCAAGGTGGCCAAAATTAATACCAAGCAAGGGAAGGTTAGAGCCCGCCAAAGCACGTGCTGCGGCTAATAGTGTGCCATCGCCGCCTGCGGCAATAGCAAGATCGCAATGCTGTGGATAGTCAGTAATATCAATGATTTTGAGATCAGGTAAGCAACTGATATCGATATTGACAGATATTTGGCAATGTTGCGATTGTAAAAAGGCGACGAGGCGACGTAGCCCTTTATCTAGGTTAGGGTCATCTTGCCGAATAAATAGGCCGATGTGTGGGAAACGATGTGTCATGGATTTGTGTGTCTTATCTCATATAATAATGTTAAAATACCCTGTTTTTAACTAACTTAACAGACTTAACGGAGTTTTCATGGCTATTGAACGTACTATTTCTATTATTAAACCTGATGCAGTTGCAAAAAATGTAATTGGTGATATCTATTCTCGCTTTGAGAAAGCAGGATTGCAAGTGGTTGCTGCACGCATGATTCATTTGAGCCAATCACAAGCAGAAGGTTTTTACGCTGAACATAAAGAGCGTCCGTTCTTTGCTGACCTTGTTAGCTTTATGACATCAGGTCCTGTGATGATTCAAGTATTAGAAGGTGAAGGCGCTGTGTTGAAAAATCGCGACTTAATGGGTGCAACTAATCCAGCTGATGCAGAAGCGGGTACAATTCGCGCTGATTTTGCGCAAAGCATTGATGAAAATGCCGTGCATGGTTCTGATTCAACAGAGAGCGCAGCACGTGAAATCTCATATTTCTTTACAGACGATCAAGTTTGCGCGCGTACTCGCTAAGCAAATAAACAGCATATAATATGGCGCGTATTAATCTTTTAGATTTAGACCTTGCAGGTCTGGAAGCATTTTTTGTTGAAATAGATGAAAAACCCTTCCGTGCGCGGCAGTTGCTGCAATGGATCCATCAATATCGGGTAGTGGATTTTGCTGAGATGACGAATTTGAGCAAAGTCTTGCGCCAAAAACTAAGTGAACTGGCGACGATCAGTTTGCCTGAGGTGTTGCAAGAATATATATCGAAAGATGGCACTTATAAATGGCTGATTAAGCTTTCTTGTGGCAATTCAATTGAAACAGTTTATATTCCTGAAGGAAATCGTGGCACGCTGTGTGTGTCATCACAAGTGGGCTGTGCCTTAGCGTGTACTTTTTGCTCAACGGCCCAACAAGGCTTTAACCGCAATCTGACAACAGGGGAAATCATTGGTCAACTTTGGTTGGCGAACGAAGCACTGGGTAAAGATCCGAAAGGCAATCGCCTAGTCACCAATGTGGTGATGATGGGTATGGGTGAGCCGTTGGCAAATTATAAAAATGTCGTTGCGGCAATGAAGTTGATGTTGGATGACTTTGGTTATGGGATCTCATGGCGACGGGTGACATTGAGTACGGCAGGCATCGTGCCAATGATTGATCAATTGAAGGAAGATTGTCATGTGAGCCTAGCGGTATCGCTCCATGCTGCGAATGATGAGTTGCGTAACAAGCTCGTGCCACTAAATGAAAAATATCCGATAGCCGTATTGTTAGACGCATGTAGACGTTATGTTGACGTGAATCAGAAACGCCACATCACATTTGAATATGTGTTGCTTGATGGGATGAATGATAGTGCTAAAGATGCACGTGACTTAGTGAAACTATTGAAAGGTATTCCTTCAAAAGTAAATTTAATTCCATTTAATCCTTTTCCGGGAACCCATTACCGCTGTTCATCGCGAAATGCTATTATGCGATTCAAAGAATTATTAGTGGATGCTGGGATGGTGGCAACAGTGCGGAAAACACGTGGTGATGATATTGTTGCGGCTTGTGGGCAATTAGCGGGCGAAGTGCAAGATAAAACGAGGCGGGTAGAAAAAATGGCCATGCGGCAGGAGGTAATTGCATCATAATGTTTACTAGAATCATTCGGCTATTGGTGGTGTTATGTCTTCCGATTGTATTATCAGGATGCCTTGCAGCGGCAGCAGTGGCGGTTGCGACGACACCATCCGTTGATCCCTCGGATGTAAAAGCGGCGGAAATCAACGCAAGATTGGGCGCGCATTATTTACAACAAGGCGAATATCAAGCAGCAAAAAGTAAACTGGATAAAGCATTAATACAGAATCCACAATCCGCTGTGGCACATAATGTAATGGCTGCCTTGTATCTACAGCTAAAAGTACATGATAAGGCCGAAATACATTTTAAGCGGGCCGTTACGCTCGCACCTGATTATTCTGAGGCACAAAATAACTATGGTGTGTTTTTGTGTGGTAAAGGACGATATAGGGAAGCGGAGCAACAGTTCTTAGAGGCGCTCAGAAACCCTCTTTATCCACAAGCAGCTGAAGCGTATGAAAATGCGGGCTTATGTGTACAACGGATACCCGATATTGCAAAAGCAGTTGATTACTTCAACCAAGCATTACATCTAGATAGTTATATGGCAAAGTCTCTTTTGCAATTAGGGAATATTAATTACGACAAAGGTGATTATCAACAAACCCAAGCTTATTTGAGGAGGTATAAACAGGCGGCAAGGCAGGGGCCTCAATCACTTTATCTTGGAATCAGAACGGCATACAAACTTGGAGATAAGGACGCTGAAGCAAGTTATCGACTATTACTACGATCGCGATACCCAGATTCAAAAGAAGCGGAGTTGGTACGGCAGGGGCATTATAAAAAATGACGATTATCAATAATAAAAGTCAATCTGAGAATGTGATAGAAGTAGGTGATATATCTCAAGGCCTCGACGTAGTGGCAGAGATAGGTGCACAATTGAAATATGCGCGAGAAATAAAGAAAATATCTGTCTCGGAAGTGGCGGCCAAGCTAAAGTTAACGAAGTCCGTGATCGATAATTTAGAAGTGGATGCGTGGGATAAATTCAATGGGCGTACCTATGCACGAGGTTATTTAACAAGCTACGCTAACTTTTTAGGGTTGTCTGCAGCTGATTTACTCGCTCAGTATGATGAGGGGCATCAAGAAGAATTTCAACCATTGAAGGTACATAGAAACCATGTGACAAAACGTGGCTTTCGATGGTTTAAATTTGTTTTACTGGTGTTAATTGGCTTGGCTGCATGGTTTGCTGTTCAACAGTGGCCGGAGGTTAAAGCAAAGTTCATGACTCAGATGGCAGATTTAAAGGTTGATGAAACGATTCTATCAAAGGAGAGGGAGGCGACGACTTTATTGAATACAGAGACGATGGCTACACCACAAATGTTAGAAATAGAAGAAGCATCACAAATGATAGAAACAACCACATCAGAAGTAATTGACAATGATCAAGTTACAACCCTTAAATTGCCCGACCTTATGGAAAAAACACCTGTAATGGATACTGACAGTACGGTAGAAAATACAGAAATTTCTGATGTAAATGAAATTGTAGAGGCAGCGCAACCAATCGATCCGATGTTGGCTACTTTGGCATTAGCCTTTGGAGGCACTTGTTGGGTGAGTGTGAAAGATGCGGTAGGTGTGACATTGATGAATGATACAAAACAAGTAGGAGAGCATATAGTGTTAACAGGTCAACCTCCTTTGCAGATTGTATTGGGTGATGCATCAAATGTAAAAGTAAGGTTTAATGGCACGTCGTTTAATACTCAGCCATTTACAAACCGTACTGGTGTAGCACGTTTTACACTTAATAATAAACAATTGTAATCATAGAAATCTGGATCGATACGAGCCTCATTGTTATGGATAAAACACTAGCGATACAAACAGCTGCAAAAACTGGTTTACATTTAAAACGTACACGAGAATTAAAAAAAATATCTGTCTCGGATGTGGCAGCGAAATTAAACGTAACAAAAACAGTTATTGACAATCTTGAAGCTGGTGCGTGGGACGAACTAAAAGGGCATGACTATTTAACAGACTATGCTGATTTTTTGGGCTTATCCTCAGCAGGTTTATGGGCTCAATTTGAACAAGGCGATCGCAAGGCGATGGCTTCATCAAAAGCAAAAGAAAAAGCCGCAGCAAGAGTAGAAGCGAAAGCGGCCGCACAAGAGAAGGCGGCGGCAAAGAAAGCAGCAAGAGTAGAAGCGAAAGCGGCCGCACAAGAGAAGACGGCGGCAAAGAAAGCAGCAAGAGTAGAAGCGAAAGCGGCCGCACAAGAGAAGACGGCGGCAAAGAAAGCAGCAAGAGCAGAAGCGAAGATAACACCAAAAAAGGAAGAAAAGGCAACAGATAAAATAACCAATGAAAAGGTTCAAGGAAGTACGGTCATAGAGGAGAAAGGACTTTTATTATTTAAACCCGTTCTATTTATCTTACTTATGCTAGTTGCCTGGTTCGCGTATCAGCAGTGGCAAGGCAAAACACAATCTGAAAGCTTAAAGAAGGAAATAATTGCCGCGATATCCGAAATAGAATCAATCACAGTTGAGCCACTTGATAATAACAAAACAGTAATACCAAGAGCATCAGAACGAATAACAGAAAAATCAATAGGAGAGAAGGGCGTTGCTACGACAACATCCAATGAGACCGTGGTGATAATTACACCAGAACCACTAGTGGATAATAAGAGAACGACCTTGGATACTCCAAATTTGAGAACAAAGGTAGTAGCGATAGAGGAGAGGTCGGCCTCGGAAACAATAGAAATAAAACAACCATTGCAATCTAGGTTGGTGTTGGGTTTCGGTGGTAGATGTTTGGTCAATGTAAAAGATGCGACGGGTAAAGTGCTAATGAATAACGTAAAACAACTGGGGGATCACTCTGTTTTGGTGGGTAAACCTCCCATTAGAATTGCATTAGGTAACGTTAATGATGGAAATTGTTGGGTAAACATGGAGGATGCCTCTAACGAAAAAAACAGAATAAATCATTTACCTGTACGAGCAATTGTGGGTGACACTAAAGGTGTGGTCGTTACATTTGATGGAACATCGTTTGATACCCAACCTTCTGTCAATCCATGATGGCATAGTTCATTTTAACTTAATAATTGAAAGATAAGAATGCAAACAAAGTCTAGAATTATTCGACGACAATCACGCCAAATTCAAGTAGGTGATGTCAAAATAGGCGGTGATGCGCCTATTGCGGTGCAAAGCATGACCAATACGGAAACCTGCGATGTGGCGGCGACAGTGGCACAAATTACGGCGCTGCAAGATGTGGGCGCGGATTTGGTGCGGGTCTCGATTCCGAGTATGGATGCGGCAGAAGCTTTTGGTGAAATCAAAAAACAAACCCAGATACCGTTGATTGCCGATATTCACTTTGATTATAAAATCGCCTTGCGGGTAGCAGAATTAGGCGTTGATTGCCTGCGGATCAATCCGGGCAATATTGGTCGAGAAGACCGCGTTAGAGCCGTGGTCGATAGTGCACGAGATCATGGTATTCCAATTCGTATTGGGGTGAATGCAGGCTCACTAGAAAAAGAGCTACAAAAGAAATATGGCGAGCCTACGCCAGAGGCGCTAGTTGAATCGGCGATGCGGCATATTGATATTTTAGATAGGCTCGATTTTCCTGACTTTAAGGTGAGCTTAAAAGCATCAGATGTGTTCATGACGGTGCATGCTTACCGTGCTTTAGCGAGCCAAATTGAGCAGCCATTGCATTTAGGGATAACAGAAGCCGGCGGCTTACGGTCAGGTTCGGTTAAATCAGCAATTGGTTTAGGCATGTTGTTATCAGAAGGCATTGGAGATACGATTCGGGTCTCGCTTGCTGCCGATCCGGTGGAAGAAATTCGCGTGGGATTTGATATTTTAAAGAGCCTAAGAATACGCAATAAAGGCATTAATTTGATTGCTTGCCCATCGTGTTCACGTCAACAGTTTGATGTAATTGATACCGTTAATCGATTAGAAGCCCGATTGGAAGATATATTAGAGCCCATGGATGTGGCGGTGATTGGTTGTGTAGTGAATGGCCCCGGCGAAGCAAAGTCAGCGGCGATAGGCTTAACAGGTGGCGAGCCGAATTTGCTCTATGTTGATGGTAAGCCGCATCATAAAGTAGACAATGAGGCGCTAGTGGATCAATTAGAACGTGAAATCCGTGCTCGTGTGGCGCGGCAGCAAGCAGCCCAAGTAGCAACAGGCCTTGATAAAATCATACCTATAAAGGATATCAGTTAATCGTGGCAGACAAGATACAATCAATTCGGGGAATGAATGATATTCTCCCGACACAAACGCCTTATTGGCAGGCAATAGAAGCAGGCCTAAAAGGATTGTTAGCACGCTACGGCTATCAAGAGATTCGCTTTCCAATTGTGGAAAAAACCGCTTTATTTTCACGCGCGATTGGTGAAGTGACTGATATTGTTGAGAAGGAAATGTATACCTTCGAAGATCGTAATGGAGACATGCTGACCTTGCGACCAGAAGGCACCGCAGGCTGCCTACGGGCCGCGATGCAAAATAGCTTATTAGATCAGCCGCAACGTCTTTGGTATATGGGCCCGATGTTTCGTCATGAGCGTCCGCAGAAAGGGCGATATCGCCAGTTCCACCAAGTGGGTGTTGAAGCCTACGGTTTTGCAGGCCCCGATATTGATGCAGAAATGATCATTATGACAGCGCGCTTATGGCAGGTGCTTAATGTGTCAGGGCTAACTTTGCAATTGAATTCATTGGGCACAATTGAAGCAAGACAAGCATATCGTGCAGTGTTAGTTGAATATTTTGAAGCACACCGTGACCAGTTAGATGAAGATAGCCTTCGTCGTTTGGAAAGCAATCCTTTGCGAATTTTGGATAGTAAAAATCCAGCGATGCAGGCATTAAATGAGGGCGCACCTAAATTATTAGACCACCTTGATGCACCATCAAAAGCAGAGTTTGAACAACTTTGCACCCTATTGGATCAAGCAGGCATTGCTTATGAAATAAATCCACGACTCGTACGCGGCCTAGATTACTATGGCAAAACGGTATTTGAATGGGTCACTGACCAGCTAGGTTCTCAGGGCACAGTATGTGCTGGTGGCCGTTATGATGGCTTGGTGTCTCAGTTAGGCGGGCGAGGCTCCTCTGCCATTGGGTTTGCGATTGGAATTGAACGCTTACTGGGGTTGCTCGAAGCCGTGGATGCCTTACCTGAGGTTGGCACACTTGATGCTTACTTAGTTGTAGTGGGTGAGCAAGCAGCCGAGCGTGGCTTATTATTGGCTGAGCAATGGCGTGATGCCATGCCAGCGCTGAAGCTTATCACCCATTGCGGTGGAGGCAGCTTTAAAAGCCAATTTAAACGTGCCGATAAAAGTGGTGCTAAATGGGCGCTAATTTTGGGCGATGATGAAATCGCACAGCAAGTGGTTGGGGTGAAAACGTTAGCCACTGGTGAGCAAGAAACAGTCGCGTGGGCTGACTTACCCAGCAAATTAACGCTATAATAGACAACAAACATAAATAAATATAGATAAAACATGACCCCATTAAATACTGCAGCATGGCAATCTTTAGCCAGACATTACAATGACTTAAAGCATATCTCAATGCGAGATCAATTTGCTTTGGATGGCAATCGGTTTTCACGATTATCGCAAGAATGTGAGGGTTTAATCCTTGATTATTCTAAAAATCGGGTTACAGCAGAAACAGTCGAAAAACTGATGAAATTGGCAGAAGAAGTCGATCTACCAAAGCGGATTGAACAAATGTTCAATGGCGACATTATCAATGAGACCGAAGGACGTGCTGTTTTGCACACCGCCTTACGAAACCGGAGTGACAAGCCTGTTTTGGTTGATGGCGAAGATGTTATGCCAAAAATTAGAGCGGTATTGACACAAATGCGCGTGTTTTGTGATGGCGTGCATAATGGTGAATGGCTGGGTTATACAGGTAAAAAAATCACTGATATCGTTAATATTGGTATCGGTGGATCAGATTTAGGCCCAGCAATGATTTGTGATGCCTTGGAGCCTTATGGTGTTGAAGGTGTCAGTGTGCATTTTGTATCCAATGTGGATGGCACAGATTTAAGCACCACCATTGATGATTTAAATGCCGAAACCACGTTGTTTGTGGTGGCCTCTAAAACATTCACCACCCAAGAGACGCTTACTAATGCAGAATCAGCCCGTGCATGGTTCTTGCAGTCAGCAAGCCAAGCCGATGTGGCAAAGCATTTTGTGGCGGTGTCTACCAATGCCGAAGCAGTTGCTGAATTTGGTATTGATACCGATAATATGTTTGAAATTTGGGATTGGGTTGGCGGTCGTTATTCCTTATGGAGTGCGATTGGATTACCGATTGCGCTATATCTAGGTATGGGTAATTTTGAACGTCTGTTGGATGGTGGTTACACCATGGATAAGCATTTCCGTAATCAGCCGCTGGCAGAAAATATGCCCGTTATCATGGCGATGTTGGGTGTGTGGTATGTCAACTTCTTTGATTCAGCCAGCCAAGCAGTGGTGCCTTATGATCATTCATTGGGCCGTTTTACAAGCCACTTGCAACAACTAGACATGGAAAGCAGCGGTAAAACGGTGAACCGACAAGGCCAACGCATCAGCTACGAAACCGGTCCCGTTATTTGGGGCACACCGGGCACCAATGGCCAACATGCTTATTTCCAATTGATTCATCAAGGCACACAGTTAATTCCGGTTGATTTTATTTTGCCAGTGAATAGTCATTATCCAGAAGTAGAACATCAGAATATTTTACTTGCTAATGGGTTGGCACAGTCAGAAGCCCTAATGAAAGGCAAAACAGCCGAAGAAGTCCGCGCTGAGTTGATTAAAGAAGGCTATGAAGGCGATGCATTGCATGCCTTATTGCCACATAAAGTGTTCACCGGTAATCGCCCGAGCAATACATTGGTATTGCCTTTGTTAACACCTGAGATGTTAGGCAAACTCACTGCACTATATGAACACAAAGTGTTCGTTCAAGGTGTGGTTTGGAATATCAATTCCTTCGATCAATGGGGAGTGGAATTAGGAAAACAGTTGGCGAAAGCCATTATTCCTGAGTTGGAAGATGATGCGACGATTTCAGATCATGATAGTTCGACAATTGGTTTGATTGAGAAGATTCGGGAATTACGCACGTAATTCCGTCACTCCCGTGAGAGCAGGAATCCACCACTACTCGTCATAGCCATGAAGGCAGTGATTAATATACCAAAATCTCAAGCAGGTAATGAAGTTATTAATTTTACATGCGGCGGATGGTGCGATGCTTATCCGACCTACGGGCTATTGTTTAATCTGTCACCTGCGAAGCTGATAACTCCTTCCCACACAATGTACTTTTATATGAAATTTTCGATCTCGCCTTTTGTCGTAATATATAGTAAGTCAAAATGTAAGCAGCGATCCCTATTGGCCACCAAATAGCAATTAAGATTGTTGCAGGAATCCACACCCATAACTGGTGAAGGAAATAAAGATCAAATTCTTTTTCTTCTGCACCATAATGTGGGTGAATATTGCTTACCTCTCCAGCACAATCAGGGCATTTAAGTCCCATGTGGCTTTATTTAACCTTCAACACCAACCCTGACATCGGCGGCAAATTCAACACAACCGAATACGGTTTATCCATCCACGGCTGTGGTTGGCTATCAAAACCTGAGTGGTTATGGAAATTACTGCCCGCATAATAACTAGAATCTGAATTCAACGCGATTTCATAATGCCCTGACTCTGGCACACCTAAGCGATAATTCTCGCGTGGCACTGGCGTAAAATTAAAAATACAAATCATAAACTCATCCCCATCTCGGCGGATATAACTCAAGATAGATTGCGTGCCATCATTACAATCCAGCCATTCGAAGCCTTGTGGTTCAAAATCATACTTATGTAAGGCTTTCGAGCCCGTGTAAAGATGATTTAAATCACGCACGAGGGCATGCATGCCCTGATGCTTCGGATAATCCATTACATACCATTCTAGGCCCTGCTCACAGTTCCATTCTGGGCCTTGTGCAAACTCACTGCCCATAAAGAGGAGTTTCTTACCAGGATAGGTATACATGAAGGTATAGAGCAAGCGTAAATTAGCAAATTGCTGCCATTCATCGCCAGGCATTTTATAGAGCATTGAGCCTTTACCATGCACCACTTCATCATGGGAGAAGGGTAATACAAAATTCTCCGTGAACGCATAAAGCAAGCCGAAGGTCAGTGAGTCATGATGATATTGACGATTGATGGGGTCTTCTTTCATATATTCTAAGATGTCATGCATCCAGCCCATATTCCATTTCATCGAGAAGCCTAAGCCACCCATGGAGGCGGGCCGAGAAACCATCGGATAAGAAGTGGATTCTTCAGCTGCAATCAAACAACCTGGGTGTTCGGCATGCAAAACGGAATTCATATGTTGCAAGAAGCTAATCACTTCTAAATTCTCACGTCCACCATGTTCATTTGGCAACCATTCGCCTTCTTCACGCGAATAATCAAGATAAAGCATGGAGGCGACAGCATCGACACGCAAGCCATCCAAATGGAATTCTTCTAACCAAAAGAAAGCGCTAGAAAGCAAGAAGTTGGTGACTTCGCTACGACCATAGTTGAAGATCAACGTACCCCAATCTTGATGTTCGCCTTGGCGTGGATCGGCATGTTCATAGAGCGCACTGCCATCAAATCGAGCAAGGCCATGTGCATCTTTCGGGAAATGGCCCGGCACCCAATCGAGAATAATGCCGATGCCTGCTTGATGGCATTGATCAACAAAATAGCGGAAATCGTCGGGTGAACCAAAACGGCTGGTTGGCGAGAAATAGCCGGTGGTTTGATAGCCCCATGAAATATCAAGCGGATGTTCTGTAATCGGCAATAATTCAATATGAGTGAACCCTAAGTCTTTGATATAAGGCACTAAGCGTTTGGCGATTTCACGGTAGGTGAGGAAATTTCCCTGTTCATCACGCTGCCATGAGCCGAGATGCACTTCATAAACTGAATGGGGTGCATGTAGCCAATCTGACTGTTCGCGTGTTGACATCCAGGCATCATCTTCCCATTTATGTGTGCTCGGTGCGCTAACGACAGAGCCAGTGCGTGGGCGGAGTTCTGATTGTTGGCCATAAGGATCCATTTTGGAATGCAAGGAACCATCATGCTCATTGCGGATCTCAAATTTATACACTTCGCCAGGGGAAACGCCAGGGATAAATAATTCCCAAACGCCGCTACCGCCTCGCACACGCATCGGATGGGTGCGACCATCCCATTGATTGAAATCACCCGTGACACTAACGCGTGCTGCGCTCGGTGCCCATGTTGCGAACAGTGTGCCGGTGATGCCATCCACGGTGTGGATATGCGCACCTAAAATACGATAGGCATGCCAATGTTTGCCTTCAGCAAATAAATGTAAATCAAATTCGGAGAGCTGTGGTGGGAAGCTATAGGGGTCAATATGCTCGACTAGTTCACCGGTGGCAGCTGTGCGATAAATACCATAAGGAACAGATACTTCGCTGCTAGGGCCTGTCCATTCAAATAAATCAGTGCCCTCAATACGGGTGAGCGGTTGTTTTTCTGATAACCAGGCTTTTTGGGTGTGGGGTAAGAAACAACGGATCGTGGTTTTTTTGCCTTTTGGATGCGCGCCTAAAACAGCAAAGGGGTCATGATGACGGGCTTCAATAATGCGAATAAAATCATCGGAAAGGGGAGTGTGTTTTGCCATTTTAAATCCTGCCTGTGTAGAAAAATGTTGCTGTTAGTATGGCATTTATGGCACTCTCTTGTCTAAGAGAGTTTTTTCATGATCTATCTTTTTCGCCATGGAGGCGCCCAAAAACCTATTTCCATGAAGACCTTTAAAGCGTAAATTTAACCAGAGGAATACATCATGGAACAACCAGAATCTGCACGTTTTGTCAGCCGACTCACTAAAAATACAGTTGCCTTAGTATTGGCGGGAGGACGCGGTTCTAGGCTGAAACAGATGACCGATTGGCGCGCGAAGCCGGCGGTACCCTTTGGTGGTAAATTCCGCATTATTGATTTCCCTTTATCGAATTGCCTGAACTCAGGTATTCGCCGAATGGGGGTGTTAACGCAATATAAATCTCATTCATTGGTAAGACACATTCAGCAAGCATGGGGATTTATGCGTTTGGAGTTGAATGAATTTGTAGAATTATTACCTGCATCCCAACGCACGCAAGAAGGCTGGTATGCGGGCACGGCAGATGCGGTATACCAAAATATTGATATTTTGCGCAATCATGGTCCTGAGTATATTTTGATTTTAGCGGGTGACCATATCTATAAGATGGATTATGGCACTATGATTGCCGATCATGTGGAAGCCGGTGCAGATATGACGATTGGGTGTTTACAAGTACCGTTAGAAGAAGCCAAAGCCTTTGGGGTGATGTCGGTGGATTCGGAACATCGCATTATTGAATTTAACGAAAAACCAGAAAGCCCAGATTCTATGCCGGGCAAAGAAGGGATTGCATTGGCATCAATGGGAATTTATGTGTTTAACGCAAAATTCTTATATGAACAATTAATTAAAGATGCAGACACACCGAATTCAACGCATGATTTTGGTCATGACATTATTCCGTCGTTAATTGAAAAGTACAAAGTGATTGCGCATCCGTATAAAGATGTGCAAGGTAATGATCCGGGTTATTGGCGTGATGTGGGTACGGTGGATGCGTTCTGGGCAGCCAATTTAGAATTGATTGGAGTATCACCAGAATTGAATCTCTATGATGATAGCTGGCCGATTTGGACACATCAAGCACAATTGCCTCCTGCGAAGTTTGTATTTGATGATGAAGACCGCAGAGGAATGGCAGTCGACGCAATGGTGTCTGGAGGGTGTATAATATCGGGTTCGACTGTGCGCCATTCTGTGTTGTTTTCGAATGTACGTGTAAATAGTTATAGCACCGTGGATAATTGTGTCATCTTGCCAGATGTCACTATCGGGCGTAATTGTCGGTTGAATAAAGTTGTATTTGATAAAGGTTGCGTGGTGCCAGAGGGTACCGTGATCGGAGAAAATGCGGCGCAGGATGCAGAACGTTTTCATGTTTCACCGGAAGGCGTGGTGCTTGTTACCCCCGAAATGTTAGGACAAGATTATAGACATGTCAGATAGTCAGATAGCGAAAAATAGTAAGAATAAAAAAGTAGATAGTAAGAAAAAAAGTAAATTAAAAGTCGTTTTATGCTGGCATATGCACCAGCCGAATTACCAAGATCCGATGACGGGGATGTATCAACTCCCTTGGACCTATTTACATGTCATTAAAGACTATGTGGATATGGCGTCTCATCTTGAGAATGTGCCGGGTGCGAAGGCGGTTGTTAACTTTGCACCGACATTGCTCGAACAAATTGCTGATTATGATGCGCAATTAAAAGCGCGTTTTAGTGGTGTGGGTCAGCTAAAAGATCCCCTATTGATTGCCTTGGATACCCCAACGCACTCGGTGCGCACGGAAGATCGAATTTCACTGATTAGCGCGTGTTTGAAAGCGAATGAAGAGAAGTTGATTGAACCTTTCCCGCCGTATGTGACCTTGGCAAAAATTGCTAGAAAACTGATTAAAAACCCAGATAGATTAATTTATATTAGCGATCAATATTTAACCGATTTAGTGGTGTGGTATCACCTGGCTTGGATGGGTGAAACCGTTCGCCGAGAAGATGTGCGGATCCAACAATTGATGAGCAAAGGTCGGGCCTTTAGCTTTCATGATCGTCGTCAGTTGATGACGGTCATCGGTGAATTGATGGCTGATTTGATTCCGCGTTATCGTCGCTTGGCTGAGTCAGGCAAAGTTGAATTATCGGTAACGCCTTATGCCCATCCGATTGTGCCGCTGTTATTAGATATTAATACCACTAAAGAAGCCATGCCAGATGCACCATTGCCGAAGCAAACGGTTTATCCAGGTGGCGAAGAACGTTCGCATTGGCATATGGAAGAAGGCTTGCGCGTATTTGAATCTTTCTTTGGTTTCCGTCCGAAAGGCTGCTGGCCATCAGAAGGTGCAGTATCTGAAGAAACACTGTCGCTAATTAAAACCCATGGATTTGAATGGGCGGCAACGGGCGAAAATGTATTACACAATAGTTTTAATGTATCAGAAATGACCGGTGAATCTGTTCATAAACCTTATCAAACCAAGGATGGCGTAACCTGCTTTTTCCGAGACGATCAATTATCGGATAAGATTGGTTTTGAATATACAAAATGGGGTGCGGATGATGCAGTATCTGATTTTATCGATAAGTTGTTGGCGATTAAAGCGGCCACAGAAGATGAATCAGACCGTGTAGCTTCAGTTATTTTAGATGGTGAAAATGCGTGGGAATATTATTCTTATAATGGCTATTATTTCTTAAAAACCTTATACGAGCGCTTAGCATCACATCCAGAATTAGAGCTGACGACGTTCTCTGAAAGCTTAGCGAATGGCGTTAAACCGACTGCCTTGCCTAAGTTAGTAGCAGGTAGCTGGGTATACGGTTCATTCTCAACATGGATTGGAGATGGCGATAAGAATCGTGGTTGGGATCTATTGATTGAAGCAAAACAAGCCTATGATCGTGTCCTTGCCGAGCAATCGTTTGATGATGATTTCATGCATGCACTGAATCGTCAGTTGGCTATTTGTGAAGGCTCAGATTGGTTCTGGTGGTTTGGCGATTATAATTCGGCAGATAGCGTGAGTGATTTTGAACGTTTATTCCGCTTACATATTGCAAATTTATATCAAATGTTGGGTGTGGCAGTGCCTGAAAGCCTGTCTCAAACCGTATCGTATGGCGGCGGCGGCATCGAGCAAGGCGGCACAATGCGCCGCGGAGGATAAATGAAAGAAACCATCCTCAGCGAACCGTTTGATAAACGCCGTACCGGTGTTTTATTACATATAACGAGCTTACCATCAGCTGATTTAGGGGTTGATGCCTATCGTTTTATTGATTTTTTAGAGTCGACAGGATCAACGGTTTGGCAGATGTTGCCATTGGGGCCAACGCACAGTGATGGCTCACCTTATCAGTGCCTTTCTGCGCATGCAGGGAATGCGGATCTTATTTGTACGCAGTCGATCAAAATGCAAGCGTGGGCAGATCCTACTCTTTTAGAGGGTTTGGAAGGCATGGCGTTGATGGCAAAAGCATATCGGCAGTTTTCTAAACAAGCCAACGCAGAAGAATTGGCGGCATTTCGGGCATATTGCCATGATGAAGCGGCATGGTTGGAAGATTATGTGTTGTTTTGTGAGATTCGGCATTTGCATCATTCGTCACCCTGGTATGATTGGCCAGTAGGTTTAAGAGAACGGCAAGCCGAAGCGATTTCAGAAATAAAAGCGTTGCGTGGCGATGCCTTGATGGTGCGTCGTTTTGAGCAATTCCAATTTTATATGCAATGGCATAAATTGCATTGTTATGCCCAATCGAAGGGCGTGTTGCTGTTTGGTGATATGCCTATTTTTGTGGCGCATGATAGTGCGGATGTGTGGGCAGAGCCTGCATTATTTACGTTAGATGAAACTGGTCAGCCAACAAAAGTAGCGGGTGTGCCGCCGGATTATTTTTCTGAAACAGGTCAGCGTTGGGGGAATCCACTGTTTCGCTGGGATGCACATGTTGCGACCAACTTTAAATGGTGGGAAGCGCGCCTGCGGAGTCATTTCAAGCTGTTTGATTTAGTGCGTATTGATCATTTTCGGGGGTTTGAAGCGTGCTGGGAAATTCCGGTTGAATGCGAGACGGCGATTGATGGTAAGTGGGTGACGGCACCTGGTGAAGCTTTATTTGATCGGATGTTGGAAGTATTTGGTTCGCTGCCAGTCGTGGCGGAGGATTTGGGTATTATTACCGATGAAGTGACGGCTTTAAGAGAAAAATACAAAATGCCAGGGATGAAAATCCTGCATTTTGCCTTCGGCGGTGATGAAACCAACCCGTATCTACCCCATAACCATACGCTAGACAGCATCGCTTATACAGGGACGCATGATAATGATACAACCCTAGGCTGGTATGCAGAATTAGATCAAGAAACCAAAGATAAATTACATGTGTATTGCCGAAATTGTTTGGAAGATATGCCGTGGATGTTGATTCGGACTGCAATTGAGTCTGTCTCTCAAATGGCCATTATTCCAATGCAAGATGTGTTGGCATTAGATGGCACACATCGGATGAATGTGCCCGGCACCTGTGAAGGTAACTGGCAGTGGCGCTTTTATTGGGATATGGTTGATAATGAATGCGCTGGGAAGTTAAGAAAACTGAATGAATTATATGGCAGGATCCCAGAATGAGTAATCCAATTGAATTAAAATATGCAGCAAGTCATGAATGGGTGCGTCAAGAAGAAAATGGCGAACTCACGGTGGGCATTACCGACCATGCACAAGATCAATTAGGTGATTTAGTATTTGTTGAATTGCCAGAAGTGGGCAAACGATTTGAGGCCACGGAAGCGTGTATGTTATTAGAATCGGTTAAAGCCGCTTCTGATATTTATATGCCTGTTGAGGGTGAAATCATTGCGGTGAACACGGTATTAGAAGACACGCCAGAGCAAGTTAATGAAGATGCCTTCGGCGAGGGCTGGTTATTCCGTTTGAAGCCTGATGCGGCAGATGATCTTACGGCTTTATTGTCATCAGAAGATTACGAACTCACGCTTGACGATTAAACTGAAGGTTTAGTTAAGTAGGGTAAATACCGCCGAGCACCACTGGTTTTTTTGCCCCTGTAACGCTGGGGAGATTACCTGGTTTACTGGCTAAGGTTTGTGCTGCTAACCAAGCAAAAGCACAGGCTTCCACCCAATCAGGTGAGAGGCCCAAAACATCGGTGGTGTTGACTGTATGCACAGGCAAATCCGCCTGAAGTGATTCCAGTAAATAATCATTATGTGCACCACCGCCACAGATATAAATGACAGTATCATTTGTAAGATGAGCTTGGATTGCATCTGCAATGGAGTGTGCGGTTAATCCCGTTAAGGTTGCTTGTATATCTTGCGGGCCGAGATCTTTTTGTTGCTCTAAATGATGTGTTAGCCAAGCAGCATTGAAATGTTCTTTACCCGTGCTTTTGGGGGATGCTTGTGTAAAGTAAGGATCGGATAGCATCTCTGCTAATAGCGTGGTATTAACCTTACCGGATGCTGCCCATTGGCCATTGTTATCGAAGCTACCGCTGTGATGCTGCTGATACCAGTGATCTAATAAACCATTACCAGGCCCTGTATCAAAGCCAATTACATCTTGCGTTATATCGCAGGGAAGTAAGGTAATATTACTAATTCCACCAATATTGATAATAATTCGCTGTTCATTTTCAGAATGAAAGAGTGCTTGATGAAAAGCGGGTACCAATGGCGCACCTTGACCACCGGCGGCAATGTCACGCTGGCGAAAATCGGCTACCGTTGTGATGCCTGTGCGTTCTGCAATGACACTGGGATCGCCCAATTGCATACTGAAAGGAAAATCATGATCCGGCGCATGGAATAAGGTTTGGCCATGGCTGCCAATGGCATGGATTTGATTTGCTAGCAGAGACTGGCTATCAAGTAGATGCTGAACGGCATCGGCAAAGGTTTGGCCCAACACAATATTGAGTGCACCAAGATCGATTAAACGCACATTATCGGGATAAGCAATGAAATGTTTTATTTGTCGAAGTAGGCTAGGTGGGAAAGGCACTGTATCGGCAGCGATAAGCGTGATATCGCGTGCGTTAGCCTTGTTTTCTATTAAGGCAACATCAATTCCATCTAAGCTGGTGCCTGACATAATACCAATATAGTAAGCCATAACTTATTCCGGTGCGCTCCGCGCCAGATAGGTTTGATTTAATACGTCTAATTTTGCGATCAATGGTTGTGCTTTTAGCTTGAAGTCCGCTTGATATTTCTTCGCTAAAGAAACGGAGCGCGGGAGTTTAACGGTGAGTGGATTACGATGCACACCATTGATGCGGAATTCATAGTGTAAATGTGGCCCTGTCGCTAAACCAGAACTGCCAACATAGCCAATGGTTTGGCCTTGTTTAACACGAGAACCTTTACGTAAACCTTTTGCAAAGCTATTCATATGGGCATAAAGCGTTGTATATGTCCCTGCATGTTTCAACACGATAGTGCGTCCATAACCACGTTGTGTGCCAATGGATTTAATGGTTGCCCGACCTGTTGCTTTAATTGGGGTGCCGCGTGAGGCGGCATAATCCACCCCCTTATGGGCACGGATACGATTAAGAATCGGATGACGACGTTTCAAGTTAAAGCGTGAGCTTACACGTGCAAAGTCAATTGGCGTACGGATAAATGCCTTACGCATACTCTCACCTTTGGGTGTGAAATAACCTGTTTCCCCTTCTGCATTGGTATATCGAATTGCGCGGTAAGATTGACCTTGATTGGTAAATTCGGCTGCCAAAATTGTGACATCATCAATTTTTTCATCGTCAAGATAACCTTGCTGGTAAATCATACTAAAACTATCGTTTTCGCGAATATCGAGTGCGAAATCGATATCCCAATTGAATAGCGAAGCAAGCTGCATAATTACCTTATCAGAGAGTTCAGCTTGTTTACCAGCCATAAATAATGAGCTCGTTATGGCCGCTTGTGCTTCAAGTTCTCGGTATTCAATATCCCGTGTGTCTGTTTTTGTAATAAACCCGGTTTCTGAAGCCGTTACCGTTAAGCTATGAATCAAATCAATATCAAGTTGTAATTCTTGTAAGGCAAGTGCGCCACTTTCTGTATCATGCAATGCGAGTCGGATGGTTTGGCCTGGGATGAGGTTGAGTAAGGCTTTGGGCTTGGGCTTAGCTTGAGTGATCAGGTAAACATCGCGTTCTGTTAGGCCTTCGCGTAAGAAAAGACGCGTTAAATTATCATTTTTTTCGACCACCGCTTGTTTCCAAACCAAGCCTAACGCAATATCTTGCGCAGTGGGTTCAACGATCGGTTCTGCTCCGGCAGTGGGCATATTAGGCCCCATATTACTCACAATTGGCAAGATAACATCAGCCTCGCGGTATTCAATTACATGTGTCAGTGTTTGCGAGGTATAGCCTGTTTCTGAGGCAATAATTTCTAACGTATGCTCGCCATCTGTTGCAAGGCGTAGCCCAGCTAACATCAATGTACCTTCCTCTGCCTGACTTAGCGCAAGTTGAATGGTTTGGCCTGGTTTAAGTTTAAATAGGGCATCCGGTTTTGGATCAATATGTGTAATGCGGTATACATCTCGTTCGGTCAAGCCTTCACGCAAGAAAAGTAGGGTTAAATTATCATCTTGTTCAACCATCACCTGTTTCCAAACCAATGTGGAAGGTTCATTTTGCGGGGATGCCATATCAACGGGCATTTCTGCAAAAACGGATGGTGTTAATAATAGGCTGCTGATAACAAGCAGGCCAGAAAATAAATAAGAATGTAGTGGCATAGGGTTCATCTATGATCTTCGTAGGAATGAAGCTGCTAATTTTCGCAGTATTTAATAGAGAAGGGAAGCGAAAAAATAGGTGGCTGTGGTACGATCTCCTGATTGATTGATTGAATGGAGTAGGAAATGGGGTCTGTACATAAAGACTTAGCAGAAATTCAGCGCGGCGCTGAAGAAATATTAGTTGAAAGTGAATTAGTCGAAAAATTAAAAACTAATAAGCCTTTGCGGATCAAAGCAGGATTTGATCCCACAGCACCTGATCTGCATCTTGGGCATACCGTCCTATTAAATAAATTAAAAACATTTCAAGATTTAGGTCATGAGATCTTATTTTTGATTGGTGATTTCACCGGCATGATCGGCGATCCAACGGGTAAGAATGTGACGCGTAAACCGCTTACACCAGAACAAGTGCAAGACAATGCCAAATCCTATCAAGAGCAAGTATTCAAAATTCTTGATCCTGCCAAAACACAAGTCGTATTCAATTCCGAATGGATGAACAAAATGAGTTCGGCCGACATGATTCACTTAGCGGCACAACATACCGTGGCCAGAATGTTAGAGCGTGATGACTTTGATAAG